>DATLQX010000001.1:0-11582 GCA_035534995.1 Chloroflexota bacterium
CACCACCAAGACTGCGCGCTGACCCAGGTTGGGCGCGGTGGGGAAGCCGGAACGCATCCAGTGCGCGGTCGCGTCCCAGCCGTGCTCCACGATGGCCCAGAGTTGATGTCGTCGCCAGGCGGTGTAGGCAAGCCAGAGCGCCAGGAACACGGGCGGGTAGAGGAGACGGAGGAAGCCCAGGCAGAGAATGGTGGTGGAGAGCGCCCCGAACCCCAACCCGATCGCCGATAGGCGTTCCAGCAGCGCGTCATCGTCCAACCCCAGCAGGGGCGCGGCGACCCACCGGCCCAGATCGAGACTATAGAGCAGCACCCCCAGGGCGAAGGCGACCGTGAACAGCCAGTCTCCAATCAGGAGGGGCGAGGCCCATCGCGGGCCCTCGTGGACGGCCAGCAGGTGCAGCGCGATCAAAGCGCCGACCACAAGCATGATGCTGGGAAGCAGCCGGTTGCCACGCCGCCTTGGTGGCCGATCAACCAGCAAAGGGTCCACGGAACGCACCCGATCCCCGACCCCAGTCGGCGTTCGCTACCACCCGACCACAGTCGGGGGACCATTCAAGATCAGGGATCGCGACGGGCGCGCTCATCGGGCCCCGGTGGATGCGAGCGCGCCGCATGGGCTCACGGCCAGCACATCCACCCCGCGCCAACTAAACAGGTCGGCCCGTACGAGGTTCGCTTGCCGGACCCAGCGGTAGGAACGCACGGGATGGATTCCGGCCAGATTGTCCTGGTTGTATTCGCGGTCGGCATGATTGAAGATCGCGTAATGGACCCCGGCCGCGCACCACAGCTTCAGCACGATCCGCCTGGCCGATCCCCCCTGCTCCAGTTGGCTGAACCGCGTGCCGTACCAGTCGTTCAGATACGGGCGGCGCAGATAGTAGCCCAGGCTGCTGTTGACCATCGCCACCTCGGCTCCCGGCGGAACGTGGGTGTTGACCCAGTCCATGGCTTTATAGGGCCGCACCCGATCGGCGAGGAAGGTGTAGGGGGAGATCCGGCCGGTGGCCAGGTCGAAGGCGCCCGAGCGCTGAGCCAGGCCCATGGCGATGACGAGCGTGTAGAGCGAGGCCGGCAGGAGGAAGACGAGCAAGAGCGTATCCAACAGGCGGGGCCGTACTCCCATCCTGCTTGCCGCCTCGCCCACGGCCACGGCGGTCAGGACGGCGGCCAGGGCCAGCATGGCCAGCCAGTAGCGGGGGGGATAGAAGAGCGGCACCAGCGAGAGCCAGAGGATGGCGCCGATCACCAGGAAGAGGAGGGCGGGGCGGGCCCGGCGCACCGCCGGCACCAACAGGAGGGCGACGGTGAGCGGGCCGGCGAAGTTCCAGTAGAGGGTGCCCGTACTGGAGAGCATCCACCAGAGATGGCTGATGAGCGCCGAAGCCGGGTCGCCGGCGTGGCCGGCCACGCCGGCGGCGCAGCTTGTGTTGGTCATGGCGCAGGTGCTGCCATTGTCGAGGTTCGCCGCTGGGTAGAGGGCGTAGTGAAACCAGATCCGGCTTTTGAGCAGCCATGGCGCCAGAGGGAGCACTGCCGCCGCTCCCAGCACGGCGCCGGCTCGGACGGCGGTTGCTAGCCGGGCGGCGATCGTCCCACCCGGTCCGACCAGCAGGCAGAGCCCCAGGGTCGCGATGGCGGTGGGGATGGCGGGGCCGCTGGTCAGCTTGAACGAGACCGCGAACCCCAGGAGCAAGCCCGCCCGGACGAGCAGGCCATCGCCATTCGCGCTAGCGGGCCTGGAGACCCGCGCCCCTAGGTCGGGCCCGCGAAGCTGGTTGGCGTCACTCCGACTGGGAGTTGCGCCCGGCACCGGTCGCGCTCGTTGCCGTTCCAGCCAGGCCAGGGCGTCGCCGGCGCCGAGGAGCAGCAGGAAGGCGGTAGCGAAATCCACCACCGTCCCGGCCATCAGCTCGACGATCCAGGTGGGCAGATAGAAGAGGATCACCGCGAGACCGGCATCGGCCCTGGGAAAATGCCGCCGGCTGAAGGCATGAATGGCCAGGCCGAGCAGGAGCGCGAACAGGAGGTTCAGCACCTTCAGCAAGGTGTCGGTACCGGCCATCACACCTGGGATCGCCAGCATCTCCAGGCCCGAGGGTCCATTGGCGAGCGGGATGTCCGGCAGCGGAATAATCGCGTGGGCGTGCAGGTAGAGCGCCGGTCCAGCTAGATGATAAGTGACTCCATCGAGGTCGGGAGCGTCCCCAATCAGAGGAATTGTGTTGCGCAGGCAGACGAATCCGAGGGTAATGATCTGCACGATCACCACGATCCGGCGCCCGGCGGTCAGCGCGGGCCGCGGCCGGCCGCGGCGCCAGGTACGCAAGTACGCGCCTTGGCGCCGGATCCGGGCCGCGGTGGGCCGGTACAGGGCGATCGTGATCACCAGGGCGGTGCTCGCAAATAGCCAACCATGGAGAAGATGACAGAGACCGGCGGCGAGGATGGCCAGGGAGAGCACGCCGCCGCCGATTCCCAGGGCGGCCAGCTCGTCGCCGAGCGGGTCGTCCCCCTGTCCAGCCCTCAGGAGACCGCCGATGCTCCAGGCCAGGGTCAGCAGGCCAAGGGCAAAGCCAACGGTAAAGAGCCAATCGACCAGCCGGAGCGGGGAGGCCCAACGGGAGCCCTGGGCGCTGATAAACTGATGGAGAGCCAGGAGACCGGCTCCCACCAGGACCAGACCGGCGCTGACCGCCAGGTTCTTGTGGGGGAGATTCGGGATCCGAGGACGTGCAAGGGGGGCGGCAAGCATTGGGGGGCACCCTCCTTCCGGACTCATGGTTCCAAGGATGTCACGGGGCGGCGGATCCGGCAATAGGATTCCTGGCCATTTTCCCCCATCTGGGTGATACGACCGGGGGATTGACTTTCAGACGCGAATTGGTGCCTGGGAAAGGGCCGCGAAACAGCGCGGATCAGGGTGAAAAAGGGTGTCTGTTCGGGGGCGTTTTTTATACCATTCTGGTGGTTGCTGGGGCTCGGCCAGTACATTACAGTACACGAGGAAGGGTGAGGGACGTAGGGCTCCCTCCCGAGCGAAGTCCGGTACATAGGAGGAAACCCGTGAACGAGTTGATCGTAGCCCGCGTGATGGCCGCCCAGCTTTGGCTGAAGAAGCATCTTCGGCGTGAGGAAGGGCAGGGCCTCGTAGAGTACGCCTTGATCCTCGCCCTGATCGCCATCCTGGTGATCGTGGCCCTGAAGTTCCTGCAGCCCCAGATCTCGAACACCCTGAACACGGTATCCAACGCCCTCTAAATCGTACGAGGACGTTCACCAGAGGGCGGAGGCCACCACGGCTTCCGCCCTCTCTTTGTCTATTTTGGGCGTGGCCGCCCTCCTTGACGACCTTCAGGCCCCCCCGTATCATCACCCGGAGGGAACGGGCTGTACACCCTAGCCATACGAGGGAACCATGTCGCACGTGATTGATGCATCACCGTTGGCGGTCGCGCCGGATCCGCGGGCCGAGATCAGCCGGCAGTTCGAGAGCCTGATCCGCCTGGTCTCGGTATCGGACGCCCAGGCCTGGATGGGGCTGGATATCACGATGCCTCAGTTCAAGGCCATGCTCTTGCTCTGGTATCTCCAGCGGGCGCGGGTCGGCGTCCTGGCCGAGCAGCTCGGGGTGCATGTGTCGAACGTCAGCGGCATTGTCGACCGCTTGGTGGAAGCAGGGTTTGTCTGCCGGGAGGAAGATGCCGCCGATCGCCGCTTGGTGGTCAGCCGCCTCACCCCCAAGGGCGAGAGCACGTTGGCCCGGCTCTATGGGAATCGGGGCGCGCATCTGCGGGCTCGCCTGGATGGTCTCTCCGAGAGCGAGTTGCTTGGTTTGCAGGCGGGCCTGGAAGCGCTGCTGGCTCGATGGTAGAGGCGCCCCTGTCCCCGCTCGGCGTCCTGGAGGACCAGTGCCGGGCCTTGCTGGCACCGCTCGTGCCGCCAGGCACGGAACTCAGCTTCGAGCGGCCCCGATCCGCCGACCTCGGTGATCTCTCGTGCAGTGTCGCCCTCAAGCTGGCCAAAGGGCTTGGCCGGCCGCCCATGGGGCTGGCCGAGGAGTGGGCGGCGGCGGCCTCCACGAACCGGGAGAGCGCGCCGCTGGTCCGTGAAATCCGGGCCGCCCGTCCAGGCTTCCTGAATTTCTATGCCCAGCCCGCCGCCTTCGCCGCCCTGGTGTTGGCGGCGGTGCGGGCGAATGGTGACCGCTTTGGCCGCCCGCCGGACGTGACACCCCGGCATGTGGTGGTCGAGCACACTTCAGTCAATCCGAATAAGCCCTGGCACATCGGCCATGTACGGAACGCGGTGCTGGGCGATGTGCTGGGCCGGGTGTTCCGCTTTGCCGGCCACGACGTAGAGATCCAGAACTACATCGACGATACGGGGAAGCAGGTAGCGGACCTCCTATTCGGTCTGGCCTATTTGGGGATGCTTTCGCCCGAGGGAATCGCCGCCTCGCCGGGGAGCGAGAAGGCCGACCACTTCTATGGCGAGGCATACGTGCGGATCAATGCCCTGGTGCGCGAGGGGATCGTGCCCGCCGCCGAGATGGAGGCGGGGAGCGCGCGCTTTATGCACGCCCGCGAATTGGGTGAGTACCGTGATCTGGTGCATACGATCGTCCTGGCCCAGCTTGCCACTGCCTGGCGGATGGACATCTTCTATGATTTGCTGATCTGGGAAGGCGATATCGTGCAGGCCCACCTCTTCGAGGAGGCGATGACCAGGCTGCGAAGCTTCCCCAGCGTGTTCCCGCAAGAGGAAGGGCGGCATCGCGGCTGCCTGGTGATCGAGATGGGTGACTTCCTCCCCGAGGGGGCCGGCGAGACCGGGGTCGAGGTGGACCATCCGACCGAACGGGTGCTAATCCGCTCGAACGGCCTGCCCACCTATACGGCCAAGGACATCGCCTATCACATGTGGAAGTTCGCCTTGCTCGATGGCGATCTCCGCTATCAGCTCGATACGGTGCAGCCCAATGGCCAGGAACTCTGGACTTCGTCACCGAAGGGGCAGATTCAGAAGCGTCGGGCGGCGGAGTACTTGATCAACCTGATCGACGTGCGGCAGAGTCTGCCGCAGGTGGTGGTCAAGGCTGCCCTCCGGGTGGCGGGGTTCGAGGAAGCGGCGGCGGCCCAGCACCACCTGGGCTACGGCATAGTGGCTCCCAAGGGGGGGAAGTTTAGCGGTCGCGAAGGGACCGAGCATTCGGCCGATGGGGTGCTTGAGGAGGTAGCGGCGGCCCAATACGCTCGCGCCGCCGCCAAGGCGGTGGAGCGCGGTGCCTCGGTACCTGAGCCGGAATTAAGGGCAACCTCGGAGTTGGTGGCCGTGGGGGCGCTCCGCTACTTGATGTGCCGGTACGATCCGCTCCGCAACGTGTCGTTTACCATCGACGAAGTGATCGACGGGAAAGGGCACACTGGCCTCTACGTGCAATATGCCTACGCCCGCACCCAGTCCATTTTCCGCAAAGGCGGCTACATCGGGAACGGCGATACCACCCTGGATGAGCGTTCGTGGGCGAGTGCCGATCCGTCGCTGCTGGTCCACGAGCGGGAACGGACCTTGCTGCTGATCCTCGCCCGCTTGCCGGGCGTGGTGGCCCAGGTGCTCGAAGGGTTGAGCATCCACCTGTTGGCCGACTACGCGCACGAGCTGGCGGAGCAGTTCGCGCTCTTCTACGAGGAATGCCCGATCCTCCGCTCCGATGTGCCGCCGGATCTCCGTCAGGCACGCCTGGCCCTGGTCGCGGCAACCGCCCAGTGCATGCGGAATGTCTGCGCCCTGCTCGGGTTGGCCTTACCCGACCGCCTATAAATCGGGGGCGCCCGCGAATCTTGAGGAAGGGTAGAGGTAGCCCGGACGGGATTCGAACCCGTGGTCTTCGCCTTGAAAGGGCGACATCCTAGGCCGCTAGACGACCGGGCCAGGTAGCGTAAGGCACCGTTCTCAAGGTACGGGGCGCCCGTCTCCTTGTCAACCAACGTTTCCGTTGGTATATCACCTTTGACCATAGCTCCGCGTGATGCTATCCTCCACCTAAACGGCAGGCATGTCTAGTAAGTCGATAGGCTTTTACGCAACCGAGGAGGAATAACGACCATGGGGAAGATCTTTCGTAATCTGGCCGAGACCGTAGGGCGCACCCCCCTGGTGCAACTGAATCGGATCACCGATGGCTCGCGGGCACGGGTGCTGGTCAAACTTGAATCATTTAACCCGGCAGGCAGCGTCAAGGACCGGATCGGGGTCAGCATGATCGAGGAGGCCGAGCGGCAGGGCTTGATCACGCCGGGAAAGACCACGATCATCGAGCCAACCAGCGGGAACACCGGGATCGCGTTGTCCTTCGTCGCCGCCGCCAAGGGCTACCGCCTCATTCTGACCATGCCGGAGACCATGAGCGTGGAGCGCCGCCTCCTCCTGAGCGCCCGTGGGGCCGAACTGGTCCTCACTCCCGGCAGTGGCGGGATGCCGGCGGCGATCGAGAAGGCCCGAGAGTTGGCCGCCTCCACCGCCGATAGCTTCATGCCGATGCAATTCGAGAATCCCGCCAATCCCAAGGTCCACCGAGAGACCACCGCTCAGGAGATCTGGGACGACACCGATGGCCAGGTTGACATCTTTGTCGGCGGCGTTGGGACCGGCGGTACGGTCACCGGGGTGGGCGAGGTGCTCAAGCAGCGGAAGCCCGATGTGCGGATCGTGGCGGTCGAGCCGGCCGAGTCGCCGATCCTCTCGGGTGGGAAGCCGGGGCCGCACAAGATTCAGGGCCTCGGAGTACCCTTCGTCCCCAAGGTACTGAACCGGGAGGTGATTGACGAGGTGCTGCCGGTCGGCGTGGAACAAGCCACCCAGATCGCTCGGCGGTTGGCCCGCGAGGAAGGGATTCTCGGCGGGATTTCCTGTGGGGCCGCCCTGGCGGGAGCGCTGGAGGTGGCCCAGCGGCCCGAGAACGCGGGGAAGACCATCGTGGTGGTGCTCCCCGATACGGGAGAGCGCTACCTCTCGACCTTCCTCTACCAGGAATCCTAGAAGACGCTCCGCGCCTTGCAATTGTAGGGGCACCCCTCGTGGGTGCCCTCGCGCGGCAGGCCAAGGGCACCCACGAGGGGTGCCCCTACGGGATCGCTTTAGCTCACCTTCTTTTGCTTGTTGGCCACGTAATCGACCAGGATGTATTCGCCCAGGTTATCCGGGGTGGCGAAGAAGGCCCGCCCCTTGTTGATCTTGGTCATCTGGCCCACGAAGTCGGTCAGGTAGTAGCCGCTTTCCAGCATGAACGTGTTGATGATCACCTGGTCGCGGGTACAGCGGATCACCTCGCGCAGGGTCTCCTGGATCGTGCGGTAAGTCGGCGGATAGTTGAACACCGGGGAGCCGCCCTCCAGATGGGTGGTAGGCTCACCATCGGTGATCACGATCATCTGCTTGTTCCGGGCCTTGCTCCGGGCGAGCAATTGCCGGCCCAGCATCAGAGCATGTTGCAAGTTGGTGCCGTAGTTGTATTCGTCCCAGTTGATCCCTGGTAACTGCTCCGGCTTGATCTCCCGCGCCAGATAGGAGAAGCCGATGATGTGGAGGACGTCGCGCGGATATTGGCTCTGAATGAGACTGTGCAGGGCGATCGCCACCTTTTTGGCGGAGCCGAAACAGCCGTTGAGAAACATGGAACGGCTCATATCCAGCATCAGCACGGTGGCCGATTGGGTGAGGAGCTCGGTGCGATAGACCTCGAAGTCCTCCGGCCGCAGCCGCACCGGCGTGCCCCGCCCCTGGCGCTGGATCGCGTTCATGGTGGTCTTCTGAATATCCATCAGGAACGGGTCGCCGAAGGTGTAGCGTTTGGTGTCGTCGATCCGCTCGCCGCCGCCGCCGCGGAAGATGGTGGCGTGCTTGCCGAAGCTGTCCTTCTTGAGTTGCCCGAACACATCGCGGAGCGCCTTCTGGCCGATCTTCCGGATCCCCTGGGGAGTCAGTTCGTAGGCATCACCGTTCTTGCGGACGTAACCGGCATCCTCCAGCATCTTGGTCAGTTGCTGAAGTTGCTCCAGGCGGCTCGCTTCCTCGGGACCAAGGGCGTCCCGCACCTTATCCAGATCGATCTGATCCAGCCCCTCGCCATGCTGGGCGGCGCGCATCTGCGCCTCCAGCTCGTCCATGCTCTGGAGGTTCTCCATCATAGCCATCGCTTCCAGGAGCGACATCGGTTCATCGCCCCGGAAGGGGTAGCGTTGGCGGCCCTGGCTGTTCGGGAAAAGCTGGTGCATGTTCATGGCCAGGCGGGCCAGATCGGCGCGGAGGCGGTCATCGCCGATCAAGCCGTCCATCATCTGCTGCAGTTGCTCGCGCATTTCCGGCGACATGCTTTCCATCATCGCCTGCATGGCCGCCATCCGCCGCTGCATCTGTTCCAGAAGCTCATCCAGGGTATTGACGCCGGGAAACATGTCCCCGTATTTTTGCATGAATTCCTCGAAGCGCGGCTCCTTCCCCTGAATCCGATCCTCGAGCATCTGATTCAGGTCGCGCACCATCTCGCGGGTGCGCGCCAGATCCTCGGGACTGATGCTGTTGATCGCCTCCTGCATCCCCTGAAAATACGACTGCATCACCTGTTGTTGCAGCATGTCCTTCAGTTGCTGGAACTTGTCCCGCGCTTCGCTATCCATGAAATCGTATTGCGAAAGTGCCTGGAAACGCTGCGGCACCGTCTCCGGCAACGCATCAAGTGCCTCCTTCTTCTTGGCCGCCATTTGTTCCAGCATCTTGCGCAAGGCCTCGGCATCGGTGGCGGGAGTTTGCTCGTCGGCCGGCGACGGCTGCTTGGCCTCCTCCACCCGGCGGTCGATCCCGTGGCGCTCCGTATCCACCACGTCCTGGAGTTTCGCCTTGAGGTCGTCCATGATCGAGTTGAGGTTATGGCGGTTCAACATATCCTGGCGGCGGTCGCGGAGCCGTTCCAGGAGTTGCTTCATCCCGTCCAGGCGGTCGCCCAGGCGCCCCTCGTCGCCCATCCGGTAGAGACGCTGCAGTACGCGCTGCAAGTCTCCATCGGCCAGCAGATCCTCGGCCAGGGCCTGCATCAGGTCGTGGGCATCGAACGGATTGAGCTGTTGGCTATTGTCCCACTCTGAATAACGATAGGCCCCGTTGAGCCCCATGGCGCTCTCTCCTGCCTGCTTATTTCCGGTAGCGCACGCCTCCCGGCTTGCGGTCCTTGTTCAGTTTTCGATTGAGATGCACGCCTTCGAGGATGAATTCCACGGCGGCGGCGGCGCTGGCCGGATTCCCCTGCGCGTTGAGCTTGCTGACGGCGGCCCGCAGTCCGCGGACTTCCGAGACCTGGCGCACATATTGCATGGCCGGCATCCCGTCACTGGTATCGACCCCGAAGCCGCGGTCGAAGTTCGCCAGCAGCTCATCGAATTCCTGCAAGAGGAAGTAGCGGTTGAAGACATTGAGCACGGCACCCTGGATGATCCGTTCAATGATCCGGTCCTCGCTGGCCTCGCCGACGGTCTCCAGCTCGATCTTCCCCGCCGTGGAGGCGATCACCGCCGGCATGTCGCTGATCCGGGGCGCCACCTGCTTCTCGCCCAGGCGGATGGCCCGGCGGTAGGCGTTGCTCAGGACGTTCTCGTAATTGCTGATCGAGACCCGGACGCTGACCCCCGAGCGCTTGGAGATATCGGGATTCTTCCGGGCCAGGTGCGTGACCTCGGCGATGATCTCCTTCATATAGCGGGGGAAGGCGACCTCCATGTCGGCATCGGCGAACGGCGTCGCCTCCTGTTCCATGATCGCGATTTCGTGCTCGATGGTCTTGGGATAGTGGGTCCGGATCTCCGAGCCGATCCGGTCCTTGAGCGGGGTGATGATCCGGCCCCGGTTGGTATAGTCCTCGGGGTTGGCGCTCGCCACCACATAGACGTCGAGAGGGAGGCGAATTTTATAACCGCGGATCTGGACGTCGCGCTCCTCCATGATATTGAGCAGACCGACCTGAATCCGTTCGGCCAGGTCGGGAAGTTCGTTGATGCAAAAGATGCCGCGATTGGTCCGCGGCACCAAGCCGTAGGCGATAGTTAGCTCGTCGGAGAGATAGCGGCCTTCGGCCACCTTGATCGGATCGATCTCGCCGATCAGATCGGCAATCGTAATATCGGGGGTGGCGAGCTTCTCGCCGTAGCGCGTATCGCGCCGCAGCCAGGTAATCTTGGTGTCCTCGCCCTGCTCGGCCACCAGGGCGCGGGCGGCGGCGCTGATTGGGTGAAACGGGTCGTCGTTCAGCTCGGCCCCGGCGATTGCCGGCACTTCCTCGTCCAGGAGGTTGACCAGGGATCGGGCGAGGCGGGTTTTGGCCTGGCCTCTTTCACCGAGCAGCACGATATCCTGCCCCGAGAGGATGGCATTTTCCACCTGGGGAATGACCGTGTCCTCATAGCCGACCACACCGGGGAACAGTTCCTCGCCGGCCCGCATTTTGGCAATCAGATTCTTCCGCAGTTCCTGTTTGACCGTAAGTCCCTGATAGCCGCTGGCGCGCAGCTCTCCAATCGTTCCGGGTAGTGTCATGCGTTTGCTCCTCAGGCAGGGATGACGGCACGCACGAACCCTGGGGGCGGGTCGGTGGTGAGCACCGTCCGCCGTGCCGAGGCGCGCGGCTGCCGGCTGCCGCTATTCACAGGTGGAAAGGCCCGTTCTTGCTCGAAGGAAGTTGGGCTTGTTTTGAGTGTACCCCTGTACCGGCGTGCACGCAAACGCCACAAGGGTGGCACAAACGGGCCGCTGTGTCTATAGTGAGGAAGACAGGCGCGTCCGGTCTGGCGGAATGGGGGCAGCGGGATGAATGAGGCAACCGTTCTGGTGGTGGATGACGACCCCGGCATCCAGGAAATGGTCGCGGCCGTCCTTGAGATGGAGGGGTATCGAGTCTGTACCGCCGTCGGCGCCGCGACCCTTCCCCTCGCCGCGAGCGAACACCCCTCGCTCATTCTCCTCGATGTGAGCATGCCAGGGATGGACGGCGTCGAGGTCAGCCGCCGGTTATTCGCCGATCCGACGACCGCCGCCATCCCGATCGTGGCCATGACCGCCCTGCGCGAGGACGCGATCCAGCGGGGCATGCGGGCGCGGGACTGGCTGCGCAAGCCCTTCGACATTGACGATCTGGTCCGGATGGTCCGCCGCTGGAGCACCGACCAGCCGAGCCCTACCGGCGCAAACTGATGTGGTAGGCGATCATGCTGCCGTGCGGTCCGGGACTGTAGCTGACCGTCACATAGGAGCCCACCCGGAAATTGCCGCGGGAAATACTCTGACCCTTATGGAGAAACGCGGTAGCGCTGGTAATGATGAAGGTGAAGTTGGCGTTATGGGTCTTGGAATGGATGGTTAAGGCGCCGCTGGAAATCCGGGTGATCGTGCCGACGTAGAGGTGGTGCCGAGCGGCCTCGGCGGGCCGGCCAGGGAGAGCCAAGAACAGGAGAGCCGCCACCACGAGGCCGGCTAGGAGTCGCGTCGCCCGAAAGAACCGCATCAGGTCGCCCTTTCTCATTGCGATCACCA
>DATLQX010000002.1:0-5467 GCA_035534995.1 Chloroflexota bacterium
GGTCGCTCAGCAGTTCCACATGCTGGACGTACCAGGCGAGATTGTTCGTTCCCTGGGGAATGACGGTCTGGGAGGTCAGCGTACTGAGCACGCTGGTGGTGCGGAGACTGGGATCCACCGGCTCCGCCCCGGCCGGGATCGGATCCGAGATTTCCAGGTAATAGAGATCTTGCGGGGCGGTGACGGTCAGCACCACCCTCAGATCGGAGCCCGATTGACCGTGGCTGTTCCCCACCGCCTCGTAGCGGCGGCTCACCTGAATGTTGTGGCTGAGTGGGGGCGAGGTGGTGATCGGGGCGTAGGTGCGCAGGAGCATACTGTAAAACAAGCTCCCACTGCCCCGTTGTTGGATCACGACCTTGTTCGTGGCGGCCAGGGCGGAGATCGGGACGGTCACGGTCTGGCTCTGGCCACTGTTGGCGCTGCTGATGGTCCCGGAACCGACAGTCTTCCCATTCACTTGCACGCTGTAAGCGCCGGTCCCGGCTACCGGCTGCGCCTTCAGCGCGTAGTCCACCAGGGCGCGCAGGGCCAGGGCCGTGCTCTGAGTGCTGTCCCAGGCACCGTTGGATCGGCGGGCCATCAGCCAGCGGGCCGCGCCCTGGGTCAGGACGCCGCGGGGATCGAGCTGGACCAGGGCATCGAGGATGATCGCGGTCGCGGTGGTGTCGTTCTCCATCATCTGCCAATCGGGTGAGGGGTCGCTCCAATGAGCCTGGTTATCGAACTCCTGCACCGCCCCCTTGATGCTGGTGAGCAGGTCCGCGACCCTGGAATCGGTGGCGCCGTTGACCTGGGCAATGGCCAGGGCCAGATAGGCGCGGGCGAAGGGAAGCATGTTCTGGCGATGGGGATAGAGGCTGCCGACTAGGCCGCTATCGGGCTTACCGGCGCGGGCCAGCACGTAGGCGGCATAGGCTTGCATGTCGTAGGTAAAGGTCGAACCGTTCAGATAGCCATTGAAGTTGCCGTCGTTGGCGCTGTTCTGAGTAGGATTGAGGGCCCACTTGTGCAGGTTGGTCAGCGCGTTGTTCAGCACATGGCTGTCTACCGTGTAGCCCTGTGAACGGGCGAGGAGGAGGCCGTCGATCACCCAGGCCGTGAGATAGGGGATGCTGTTATCCTCCATGGGCCACCAGCCCCAGCCGTTGTCGCTGTTCTGGTAGCCATAGAGGCGCTGGAGGGCGGTCGAGACGGTGGCCGGCACCCCGGCCGCCAGCCCGGCGCTGACCCCGCTGACCGCGCGGGGGAGCCGGAGCGCCTCGATCAGACCGGAGAACCGGCTGGTGGTCGATTCCGAGTTATCGTACTGGTAGTTCGCCAGATAGGAGGCGGCGCCCTCCAGGCCGGAGACCAGCGAGGGCGTGAGGGTGATCGCCAGACTGCCCTCGGTGGACACGGCGTCGGCGGGAACGGTGACCGTTTGGCTGACCGAGCCGTGGAAGATGCCGCTGGCGGCGGCGACCGTCGGTAAGTTATTCGCCTGCACGGGGAGGCTGACCAGCAGGCGATCGCCGAGCGTGGGATCGGTGGTGGACTGGGCGCTGAACAGGTAGGACTGGCTGCCCACCGTCCCGGCCTGAATCGGCCATTGCACCAGGCGAGAATCGCCAGGCGGGACATCGACCGTGCTTTGGTAGTCGCCCACGGCAGCTCCATTGGTGGTGTGCAGGCTCACGCGCACATGTTGGCTGACGCTGGTGAGATTGTTGACCACCGCGCCGCTTGCCGCCGTGTCGCCCACGGTGAGAAAATTGGGGAGCGCGGACTCCAGCAACAGATCCTTACTGCTGATCAGATCGACGCTGTTCTGCCCTACCAGGGTGCCGGTGGTGCCGCCCAGCGCGGTAAGGGTCCAGGTGGTCAGATTATCGGGGAGCTTGATCGTCACCGAGGCGTTCCCATTGGCATCGGTCACCACCGAGGGATTCCAGTAGGCGGTATCGGGGAAGTTCTGCCGGGCTGGTCCCTGCCCGCCGCCCCCGCCGCCGCCCTTGGACCCCACCTTTTGGTTGAGGTTCAGGCGGTCAATGTATTGGTTGAGGGTGGCGCTGGTCATGACGCCCAGGTCGCGGCTCGAATAGAAGGTATCCATCAGGCTGGGTGTCGTGCCGGCGGCCAGGGCCAGGACCGCTTTATCGACCAGCGAGACCGCCAACTGCGCTTGCACTCCCTGCCCTTTGGCATTGGTGGTGCGGATCGTATAGGTGACACTCTGACCAGGCTGGGCCTTGGGGACCGAGGGGTGGATCGCCACATGCAAGCTCTGGCCGGAGGTATCCACCGGCAGGGCCACGTAGCCCATGCGCCAGACTGGGATCCCGTTGGTGTCCGTCCCCGGCCCCTTGACCACGGTGACGCTGACGTAGACATCGGGCGCGTAGTAGCCCAGAATGGGGACCGTCACCTCGGAGCTATTGCTGGGGAGGGTGACTACCTGATGGGTAAGGACGCTCCCCCGTTCCACCGTGACCAGGGCGGTCATCCCCGCCGCCGGCGCGGTTACCAGGATGTGGGCCACGTCCCCCGGCTTATAGGTGCTCTTATCGGCCACCAGGCGGATCCGGTCGTTGTTCTGGGGTTGCCAGGGGATATAGGACTCGCCGGCGGAGACTACCCAGAGCGAGGTGGAGGTGGTCGCCTTCCGTCCGGCCCCATCGAAGGCGCCGGCCACGATGCGATACTCACCGCCGCCGGGGGGAGTGTAGCTGAAGACAGCCCGGCCCTGGGCATCGGTATGGGCGACGATCGTGGTCAGCAGGGTGTCCTTGTGGCGATCTTGCCAGTAGGAGAAGCCGTTGCTGTCCAGGACGTAGCTGCTGAGCCAGACGCGCTTGTAGACCTGGGCGGTCACCCGCACCCCGCCAACCGTGTGCATGCCGTCATCGGCCACGGTCACCAGGCGGATGGGCGCGGGCTTCCCGGCCACGCTCACGTAATTGGCGGGGCGGATCCCCACGTAGAAGGCGGCTTTATGCACGACCACCTGCGTGTTCTCCGACACCTGCTGGGCGTCGGGACCGGTCAGGGTCGCTTCCAGGGTGTATTGTTGGCTCAGTTGATTGTGGCTGATGTCGGCGGGGACCGTGAAATGGAAATCACCGTGGCTGTCGGTGGCCCCCGATCCCTGGGTCGTCTGCTGGCCGTAGGAGGTCTGCTGCTGGGTCGCCGCGTAATCTTCGTCCACGAAGGCATAATCGGGGAAGAGGGGGCTGCTGAAAGTGAAGTCGTTCTGGGTCAGATTCCACTGTACGGCGGCATGGGTCAGGGGGGCGCCAAAATAGTAGTGAGACCGGACCTGCACCCCGATCTTGTCGCCCTGAATGTAGTTGGCGTTGGCCCCCCGGTCGCTGATCACGCTCACCGCGTAGCTCGGTTTCTTGTACTGCGCCACCAGGAACGAGCCGGATACGTTGCTCACCCCGATCCCGGCGTTGATCTGGTAGGTGCCCACCGAGGCAGCGGGGCTGAGCGGTATCTTGCCGTCGAACGATCCGAATGGGCCCACGGTCAAGCGTTGGTTATAGATCATGTTTTGGCGCGCGTCCATGATTTGCACCTGTACCGGGGTGCCGGGGGCGACGGCGGCATAGCGGCCATCGTTGTCGCGGCGCGTGATGCCCTTGAAGTCTACCGTCTGGCCGGGGCGATAGATAGGGCGCTCGGTGGTCACATAGAGGCGGATAGGCGCCATATAGAGGGTCGAGGGAAGATTATAGTCCCAGGGGCCGATCCCGTTGTTCCAATTCAGGTCGGCGGCTGAGACATCGGTCCCGTGGCTAAGTTGCGCTTGCAGGCTGAGCTGCGACAGGGCGGTCTGGCTGGGGAGGCCATGCACGGTGGCCTGGAAGATACCCTGGGGGTTGGTGGCACCGCTGGCCCAGACGCGCTGCTTGCGATCGATGATCTGGACTGTCTCACCGCCCACCGGCTTCCCCGTCTTGAGGTCGGTCGCCCAGACGAATGCCTGTTGCTGGCCGATCTTCAGGGTGACGGCGGTTCGGGTGATCAGAACTAACAGGTGATCGCTCGCCGTGCCGCCCACGGCGTTCACCAGATAGTAGCCGGGGCCTGCCGGCCGGCCATTCACGGTAAGGGCTTGCGTGAGAGCGCGCGTCTGGTTGAGCGGGGCGCTGGAGGGGATCGACCATTGGGCGACCAGCGGCGCTCCGGCGGGCGGAGTGCCCGGCCAGTTGTTGGGCGGGTTGTCCATCAGGTGGAGGAACTGGCCGGCGGTCAAGCGGTTCAGGGTCACATTGACCGAGGCCACGTTGACCACGTTGGCATGAAGGTTGGCGCCGAGGTAGGCATCATAGACGGCGCCCTGGCCCTGGCTCACCAGGGAGATGCTGGGGGTGGCCGGTTGGGTGGTAAAGGTCAGCCGATAGGGAGCGGGAAGGGCCTGCCCGGCGGTGCCGAGCGGCCGATTGTTGATCGTCAGGGTATAGGTGGTGGAGGGCTTGAAATCGCCGCTCACGGTCAGCATCGTCCCGGCGTCATTGAGATAGGCGTATTGATAGTCCGGCTTGGGACTGAGCGAGATGGCCTTCTGGAACCGGCTCTGGCTGACCGGGACGGAGAAGTTGACCGCGATCCCAGGGTTGGCATTGACGTTGGTTTGCCCATTGGCCGGGGTCGTGCCGGCAACGCTCAGGGCTCCGGTCACCTGGTAAGTCCAGGTATACGGAGCGGCCATGGGGATTGGTCCGGTCGTGCCGCGCACTCCCGCCGCCACCGTGGCCTGCATCGAGGCGCCCAGGGGGAGCAGGTGCGCCGGGTGAAAGGTCATCACCGTGTTGGGGATCGGCGGGGGAGGCGGGCCGCCACTGGGGCCCCCATTGGCGCCCGGCGGCACCACGGCCCCAGCCCCGTTTGGTTGGGTGGCGATCAGCTTATCGCTCCAACTGAAGGTACCGGCGACCAGGACGCCGTTGGCGCGCAGGCTGAAGGCGCCCTGGGCCGAGGCCCGTTGCACCGGCACGTTGAAGATCACCTGCACCAGATCCTGGGGCAGGGAGAATTGAGTGCCGGCCACCGGCGCCACCGTGCTCACGGCCGGGCTCATGGTGGTGAAGGTAAAGGAGTAGGGGCCGGGGAGGCGCGCGCCGTCCTGAGCGGAAAAGCCATCCGACACGGTGACCTGGTAGCGGGTGCCCAGGGCCAGCCCCTGGGTCAATTGGTAGACCCAGGTCGCGGTGGTAATCCACTCGCCGTGACCAGGCACCCGTGGAAAGATCTGGGCCGGTACATGGGCGTTCGCCACCCCGACGTCATTGAGGGTGACCACCGGACGGTCGAAGGTGATCGAGATCAGGGCTTTCCCAGGCACGTCCGTGGCGCCCAGGGATGGGGTGGTCGAGAGGATCCGTAAAGCGGAGGACGAAGCGGCATGGCTGCCGCCGGCGGTGACGGCGGCACCGGCAATGAACGCGAGGCAGAGGAGAACGCGGGTGAGCGCGGCGAGCGG
>DATLQX010000003.1:0-28539 GCA_035534995.1 Chloroflexota bacterium
CTGGCCTGGAATCTTCTCTACATGCTCCTCGGTACGGAGCCCGATCCGGCCGATGCCCGCGTGATGGACGTGGCCCTGATTCTCCATGCCGACCACGAGCTGAATGCCTCTACCTTCGCGGCCCGCGAGGTCGCTTCCACCCTGGCCGACATCTATGGCGCGATCACGGCGGCGGTGGCTACGCTCGCCGGCCCCTCCCACGGCGGGGCGAATGAGAAGGTGATGCGGATGCTGGAGGCTATCGGTACGCCCGACCGCACGGAACAGTGGGTGACCGAGGCCCTGGCCAACCACGGGCGGATCATGGGCTTCGGCCACGCCGTCTACCGAACCGAGGATCCGCGGGCCACCGTGCTCCGCCGCCTCTCGCGCGAGACGGGCGGGCGGGCCGGTGATACCCGCTGGTATGAAATCTCTACCGCCATCGAGCGGCAGGTACGGGCAAGCAAGGGCCTGTATGCCAACGTGGACTTCTATTCCGCCTCGGCCTACCACGCGCTGGGAATCCCTACCGACCAATTCACTCCCATCTTCGCCTGTAGCCGGATCGCCGGCTGGACCGCCCATGTACTGGAGCAGTACGCCAATAACCGCCTGATGCGTCCGCGCGCCGAGTACGTCGGCCCCAGCCCGCGCCCCTACGTCGAGATCGAACGCCGCTGACGCGGCCACCCCTGGCCCCTTACCCGAAAGAGCTGCGCCCATGGGAGCAGCTCTTGGAACCTTTCCTCTTGCCTTTGTGCCCATGGGCATAGTATGTTTCATGCATGATGGCGCGCGTATAGTGCCCTATGTCTGGATAGGGGCCGTGCCAGGGTGTGAGCTGGAGGGATCTCATGAGTTCGGAACCGAGAATCGTCGAGCCGGCGCGGCCGGCCACCGAGGGACAGCGCATCCTCCAGGTCCGGCTTTCCGCCGATCTCTACGAGTGGCTGCGGACCACCGCCTTCTATCAACGACGCAGTATGAACGCGCTGGTGAACGAGGCGCTTGAGCAACTGCGGCGAGACGCCGAGCCTTCCTGATCGGACGACGGGCCAGTCCCGCGCGACTCCGGTCTCCTTTCCCGCCACGGGAACATCGGACGGATGGGACGGATCAGTCCGATCCGTCCCATCCCTTCCTCGGGGCGCGGTGTAGGAGCGCGGATCGCCAGGTCCACCATCCGGCCTCACCGGAGGCCCCACGGCTCATGGCCCAGGCGTGACGGTTGGCAGGAGCGCGACGCTGGGAGTGGCCGTCCTGGTGGGCCGGGGCGTGCGGGTCGAGGTAGGCGTCCTGGTTACGCTCGGCGTGGGGGTGGCCGTGGCGGTGCCGGTTGGTGTCCGAGTCGGTGTAGCCGTTCTGGTCGCGGTCGACGTCTGGGTGGGCCGGGGCGTCCGCGTGGTGGTCGGCGTCTGGGTAGGCCGGGGCGTCCGCGTGGTGGTCGGCGTCTGGGTAGGCCGGGCCGTTCCGGTGGGGGTTGGCGTGCGGGTGGGCCGGGGCGTCCAGGTCGCGGTCGCTGTCTGGGTAGGCCGGGGGGTCGCGCTAGGAGTGCTCGTGGCGCGTGGGGTGGGAGTGGGCCTGGGGGTGGCCGTGCGGCTTGGGGCCCGCGTCGGCGGGATAGTGAGCGTGGGCCGCGGAGTTCGGGTAGCCGTGACAGTGGCGCTTGGGACGGCGGTCAGCGTGGCCGTGGCGGTGTTGGTCGCGGTAAAGGTAGGAGTGGGGGTGCGGGTAATGGTGGGCGTCGGCGTATCTGTCGGTACCGGTAAGTCGTTCAGCACGCGAGCCAGCGCCACGGCGGCGCGGCGTACCAGCGACTGGGCGGCCGCCGTGCTCATGGATGAGGATGGGTGGGGGGCAGGACGCGGCGTGGGCCGTGACGTGGGCCGCGGCGTGGGCAGGCGATGAAGCGTAGGGGTGGCCTCCGGCCGGGCTGGGCTGGGGGAGAGGGCGACCGTGGGGGTCGCGGTCCAGCTCGGAATTGGGGGCGCCGCCACGGGCGCGGCAGTGCTGGCGGTGACCAGACGGCTCGTACCTGCCGGCATGGCGCCGGCCGTGACAAGAATCACATCGCCCTCGGCCGCGCTGGGCACGATCAAGGTTTGTAAGGTCAACCGCTCGACCTGTCCCGGCGCCACCGTGGCGAGTACCAAGCCCCGCTGCAAGGCACTCAACCCCTGATGATCGGCGACCAGCGATCCATTCCGGTAGGTACTGCCCAAGAGGTACAAGGCATTAACCGGCAGGGCAACTCGTATCGTGACGTCGTGAGCCGCGGTGCCGCCCCGCACATCCACCGAAATCGTATAGGTAACTATCTCTCCAGGGTAGATGGCCTGTTGGTTGCCCTGGATCGAGAGCTGAAGTACCGGATCGGGCGATCCCTTTCCCCGCGCCAGCACCACGGTTAGCCCGATGATGACGAAGCAGAGCAGGGCCATGAGAAGGGGCGCCCAGCGGCGGAACGGCCAACGCCCCGGAGGGGTACTCACCGGAGGGGCGCCAGGGCGCGACCAGGGAACCTGGGGATCCAATCCGCTGTCGCCTCCCATCCTTCTCGTTCTTCTCGCCCGCACGGCCAAGGCGCGGCCCGCGAACCAGGCCCGGTACTGGAGGCGGTCCCACGGTATCCTGGAAAATATACCTGGTTAGTAGACCGAGGATCTTGGGTCTGAGTGGAGGGGAACGGAGTGATCATGAAGGCAGCGGTACAGCGAGTCCATGAGGCCCTTCTGGCGCGGGGCGTAAACCCGCGGATCGTGGAGTTTAGCGAGAGCACGCGGACGGCGGAGGAGGCGGCGCGGGCCATCGGCACCACCGTGGAGCGGATCGTGAAGTCGTTGGTCTTCGCCGCCGCTGACCAGCCGGTCCTGGCTCTGGTCTCCGGCGGCAATCGAGTAGCCATCGCGCGCCTGGCCGAGGCGCTGGGAGCCCCGGTGCGCCGCGCCGATGCCGAGTTGGTCCGCGCCGCGACTGGGTTCGCTATTGGCGGCGTCCCGCCGCTCGGCCACGCCACGGAACTCACGGTTCTGCTGGACGAGGACTTGCTGCGCTACGATCTGGTCTACGCCGCGGCGGGCACCCCCAACACCGTGTTTCCGATCACGCCCGAGGAACTACTCCGCGTGACTGGGGCGCGAGTGGTAGCCTTAAAGGAGCGCGACATATAGGCGATCCTCTTTCGCGCCCACGATCAACCACACGAGATTATCCCAAAACCAGAAACGAGATCGCGTGAGCAAGCACTCATCGCGCGCGGTATCCGCGCGCCGGAGAGGAACCAAGGGCCGAACCACCCGCCGCCCCGGCGCCTGGTCGGCCCTCGTCCAACATGAGAGGCGTGGCAGGCTCCGCCTGGCCGCCCTGACCCAGTGGCGTCCAGCAGCCAGACGGGGGACGGCCGCCGCCTATCCTCGCTACCATCGAGGCGTGCCCCCGGCGATCCGGCAGGTAGGTCTGGTCGTGGCGAGCCTCGTGGTTGCCTGGTGGCTGCTGGTTGCCGTGGTGCCGCAACGGCACGGCACGTCATTGCTTCCTCGCACCCTGGCGCCTCCCCACGCCCCAGCCCTGCCGCCACCGCCCAACAGCAGTGCCCTGGCGGTCACCCTGGCTGGCCCGCCCAGCCTGGATGCCAAGCGGGTGAACGGGATCCTCGCCGCCTATGGTTCCCCCTTGCAAGGGCAAGGTAAGGCCCTGGTGGCCCTGAGCGCCCGCTATAAGGTAGATGACGCGGTGGCCCTGGCCTTCTTCGTGATGGAAAGCCGGGCCGGCACTCAGGGGGAGGCCGTCCTGACCCATAGCTTCGGCAACCTGCGCCCCATGCCGGGCGCCCCTTCCCTGGACGGCTACCGCTTCTACGATTCCTGGCTGGATGGGGCGGCCGAATGGTTCCAGCTGATCCGCTCGCTCTACCTTGATACGCTGAAGCTGGATACGGTAGAGGCGGTCGTCCCGGTCTACGCGCCATCCACGGACAACAATCAGCCGGCGGTGATGGTGGCGGGCATCCACCAGCTCGTTGCCTGCTGGCGGGGCGACGTGAGCGCCTGCCCCGACTCGCCCGACGCCGTGCGCGCCCTGGTGGCAGGATCGTAATTCACGTTACGATACCCTTACAGGTGTGCTGGCCGGCAAGGAGCCTTCGTATGCTGAGCCGATGTATCGAGGGCTTGGGGCGTCCGCATTTTATCGACCAGGATAATCTGGTGGAGGAATACCGCCAAGCGACGCTAGATGTGCCAGCCGAGAACGAAGCGATGGACTGGATTGAGGCCCATGTTGACGAGGCGCTCGATTGAGTAGACTCCTCTATGTCGTCCCCCATAGCCACTGGGACCGCGAGTGGTACCACACCTTTCAACAGTTCCGCCTCCGGTTGGTGGCGCTGATTGACACGTTGCTGGATACCCTGGCCGCCGATCCGGCCTACATGCACTTCATGCTGGATGGGCAGACGGTCGTGCTGGAGGACTACGCTGAGATCCGTCCCGAACGGGCGCCCGAGTTGCGGGCCGCGATCAAAGCCGGGCGGATCTCGATTGGCCCCTGGTACGTTCATCCGGACGAGTTCCTGGTCAGCGGCGAGGCGATCGTCCGCAATCTTCTCATGGGCGCGCGCCTGTGCGAGGAGTGGGGCGGGCGGATGGCGGTGGGCTACGTACCAGATCAGTTTGGTCACATCGCCCAGTTGCCGCGAATCTGGCGCGGCTTCGGGATCGAGAGTGCCGTGCTCTGGCGAGGGGTGGCCCGCGATACCGCCCGGCTCGCCTTCCGCTGGCGGGCGCTGGACGGATCCGAGGTGCTGGCCAGCACGCTCCCCGAGGGCTACAACAACGGCGAGCACCTGCCCCTGAGTGGCCACGCGCTGGCCGAAAGACTGCGTAGCCTGGCCCGTCCCCTGGAGCACCTGGCTGCCGCCGATCAGCCGTTGCTGGTCCTGAACGGCGGCGACCACGGAGCCGTGCAAACGGCGCTTCCTGCCGCCCTGACCGCCGCCCAGGAAGGACTCGGTCAGGACTACACCCTGGTCCAGGGCCCGCTGGCAAGCTATATCGCCGCCCTCCGCCAGGCCGGCCCCCCGGACGCCATGATCCGGGGCGAACTACGCGACTCACGGGATGTCTTCCTGCTCCCCGCCGTACTCTCCGCCCGCATCCCGATCAAGCAGCGCAACGCCACCATACAAACCTTACTGGAACGGCAGGCCGAGCCGTTGGCCGTGGCCGCCGCCGCCCTGGGCAGCCCGTATCCGCTGGGCGAGCTACGGCAGAGCTGGCGCTATCTCCTCCACAATCATCCGCATGACAGCATCTGCGGCTGCGGCATCGATCAGGTGGCGGCCGAGATGGGCATCCGCTTCGATTGGGCCGAGCAAATTGGCCAGGCAGTCAGGGATACCGCCCTGTCCACCCTGGCGGATCGGATCGGAAGCCTGGCCCCAGGGGCCGAGGATCCCCATACCCTGGCGATCACCGTATGGAACGGCGCTTCGGTCGCTGCCGCGGGCCGAATCGAGCTAGAGGTGAGCTTGATCGGCGAGGCTAGCGGGTATGAGATCGTGGACAGCGGCGGGGAGCCCGTGCCGCATGTTTGGTTGGGGGATCGCGGCGAGGCGCCGACCAGGGTGGAGATCGCCCGCGACGAACTGCCGGATTTCGAGACCATTCTGGCCCAGATCGAGGGCGACCGCGTGTTTGGCATGGGCATTCACGCGGTGAGTATGCGGGTGCTGGGCCGCGCCCTCCACATTGACGTGACCACGGGAACTCAGGCCATCGTGCGCCGGGCCCAACTGGAGCAGGCGGCCCGCGACGCTTCCATCCTGGCCGACGACGCCGGATGCCAAAAGGTGGTGGCTACCATCCATCGCGCTACTCACCTCAAGCTGGCGGCCTGGGCGCCGTCCGTCCCCGCCTGCGGCTACCGCACCCTGCTGCTCCGTCCCCGCGCCAGGGCTGGGGCCGCCGTGCCGTCCGCGCCCGAGGAGTCGGCTCCGCCGACTCCGGCGATTGAGAACGCGCACTATCGGGTCGAGGCCACCGACACTGGGATCCTGACCATAAACGCTCGAAAAGGCAGCGTGCGGGTGAGTGCCAACCTGCTCCGCGATGGCGGTGACGCGGGCGACCTCTACACCTATTCCCCGCCTCCTTATGACACCGTGATCAGCAGTGAGACAAGCGTGCCCACGATCGAGCGGTGGGGCGATGCACTGGGGCAATGCCTGCGGATCCGCCAGATTCTGCGCGTGCCCAGGGCGCTGGCCGCGTCCCGCCAGGAGCGCGAGTTGGAGATGGCGGAGATCGCGGTGACGACCGAGGTCCGGCTGGCCGCGGACGACCCGCTGATCCGCTTCACCACCACGGTGGACAACACCGCCCAGGATCACCGGCTCCGCTTACATATCTCCACTCCTTTCGCGGCCGACCACGTCCATGTCGCCGATGCCTTTGCCCTGGTCGAACGGGCGGCCCAACCTGAGCGGGACGGCGAGTGGGCGGAGGCGCCGGTGGGGACGGCCCCGCACCAGGGGTTCGTGATCGTGCATGGGCAAGGAGGGGCCGTAGCCCTGGCGGCGCGGGGCCTCCCGGAGTACGAGGTCGCGCCAAACGATGCCGGCGGCACCGATCTGGCCCTCACCCTCCTCCGGTGCGTGGGCTGGCTCTCCCGCGGCGACCTTCCCAATCGCCTGGGCGAGGCGGGCCCAACGCTCCCCACTCCCGCCGCCCAGTGCCTCGGCGCCCATACCTTCGCCTATGCCCTGGCCTTGACCAGCGAATCGTGGCGTGCCTTACCGCCCATCGCGCGCGCCTTTGCCACCGAACTCCACGCCCACATCGCTCCCTGCGCGGAAGGTGAATTGCCTGGTAGCGCCGCGATCGTCCGGGTGAGCCCGGACACGGTGGTTCTCAGCACCTTGAAAGGGGCGGAGAATGGCGACGGCGCCATCTTGCGCCTCTACAACGAGAGCAACCAGGCGGAGACGGCGCGGGTGGCCTTGCTGGTGCCCGCGCGTTCAGCGGAGCTGACCGATCTAGACGAGCGGCCGGGCGGCGCCCTGTGGGAGGGCCCGCCGCGCGCCGAGTTGTCGCTCCCGATCCCGGCGCGGGGGATCGTAAGCGCGCGGCTGCGGTGGAGCGAAAGTGGCGAGCCAGAACCTACGGGCTAGGGAGTATAGTGAGGCGAAAGGGAAGGCGGACGGATGAAAGTGCGTACTTCGTTAGGGTTACTCGCCCTGCTCTTTGCGAGCCTTCTCCATGCCACGGCTTCAGCCCGCACCAGTCCGAGAGCGAGCCGGCCCGCGCTGGTCGAGCGGTTTGGCATCCAGCAATCTGACTTTCCCCGGGGGTACACGATACAGAGTTCGTTTGACCCAGGATTCGCCAACGAGCTCAACCAAACCGTTCTCCGCGGCACGGCGACCTCCACCAGCCTGGGCAACGCGGTCGCGATAGAGATTACGATGTGGGGATCGGCGGCGGAGGCCGGATTGGTCTTCACTGATTTCGTCTTTAGCAACGATGGGACCGGCCACTACGCGAGCGCCTGGAACCCAGGCGGGGTGGGCGATCAAGAGAAAGGACAAGGAGGGGCGCCCGTGCAGGGTACGGCGAAAACCTGCCTCATGGGACCGAGCAGCGGCTACTACCTGCTTTTCCGGCGCGGACCCGTGCTGGTCTTGATTCAAGGTATGGGCTGCAAGGGCGGTATCGATCCGAAAGCGATCGCGCGGGTTGGCCGCCTCATCGATGGACGCATCACGCGCAACCTGAAGAGTGCCTGAAAAGAGCTGATGCTCACTACGGCGGCTTCGCCTCCCACTCACGTATCAATCCTCCCGCCTGACGCGCGATACGAACCATGATTACCTCCATACTCCTACCCTCCCTACAAACCAGACTGGGCCCGCCACCCAGCTACCAGTTGGTTCACGCCATCAATGTAAGCGGTGGGGTCGTTGCTATCGCCCGAGGGGGCGTAGACCGGGATGATCTGGCTGACCGTGGCCAGCTTCCACTGTTTGATGTAGAGGCCGCTGATCAGCTCATACCAGGCTTTGGCGCCGTCAAGCCAGGTGTCGAAGTAGCGGTAGCCGTCGAGACTGGGGAGGCCCGCGATGGCCCGGATGTTGCCCAGATTGTGGGTGAGCACTGCCTCGCCCTGGGTGCCGGCGCCGCTCTCGTGGACGAAGAAGGCCAGACAATAGGCGGGGTCAATCCCATACTGAACTCCCAGGTTGTAGATCGCCTGCCCATCGCCCGACATGGGAGAGCCGTAGGCGGCCAGAACCGCGTTAATCCGGGCTGGTGAGATGGTGGGGCCGCCCACCATCGTGTCGCCGGCGGCCGGGGGCAGAGGACGCGCCGACGGCCGGGCGGCGCGAGGATCAGGTAGTTGGATAATCTGGGATGCCCGAGACGACCGGGCCGGCACGATCTGGCTGGGCGCCAGGGCTGGGCCGGCGGTGCCGACCACCTGGGCGCTGTAGGCCGCCCCACTGTCTGGGCTATAGGCGCCGGCTTGATCGCTCGGCTGGTGCAGCGCCAGGGCGGCCAGAAGGGCGAGCGCCAACGCCGCGACGGCAAGCAGGCGGAGGCTCAGGGTGGCCAGCGGGGCACGGTGGCGGCGGACGAGACGAGGGCCCAGGGGGACCGGCAGGGGACGGGAGTCCAGGACGATCATCGAGCCGCCCCAACTGACTGATGGGCCAGGGTAAAGGTCTGGTGGCGGGGGTCGTTCTGGTAGACCAGGGTCTGGCCGGCCACATGGAGGCGAAGGTCGGGGTAGCCGTCGTGATTGGTGTCGGTAAGGTCAAGGGTGGCGGGGCTGAACTCCTCCCCCGGACCAAACAAGTACGGGCCCTTAATCACCAGCACATGGCTGGGGTCACCACCCGGCATGATCATGATAAGCACCTGGCGATGGGCATTGACCGCGATGAAGTGGGTGGGGACGCCGGTCTGTTCGCGATAGCCCATGTAGCCGTCGGTGGAGTAAGTGCGAGGGTAGCCATAGCGAATATCATCCAATTTGACCTGGCCCCAGGCAACAATGGTGTTGATCAGGAGGTACGCGACGAAGACAGCCAGGATCAGCAGGGCCGGCATGGCCATGCGCGAGACGCCAATCCATTGGCGGCGGGCCGGCCTTCGCAGGGCGGGAAGGTAGTTGAGTTCTCGTTGCACGATTGCCATTGCACTTCTCCTTACTCTGGGGGAACCGCTTACCGAGCAATAATAGTATTTATGTTCTAATTCGGTCAATAGGGCTTTCAGGACAATAAGAATATTAGTTCTAGATTGAGATCGAAAGCGAACTTGACGCGCCTGTGTTATACTGGATGGCCGGACGATACACGTATTGGCGCCATCGCGTTTCAGTATGCCTGTTGGTAGGCGTGGAGGAAGAAGGAACTTGGTCAGGATTCGACTGCGCCGGACTGGCGCCAAGGGTCAGCCTAGCTATCGGGTGGTGGTTGCCGATTCCCACAGCCCCCGCGATGGCCGTTTTATCGAGGTGATCGGCCACTATAGTCCGCGCCAGGAGCCCTCCGTTATTGTCATCGACAAGGACAAGGCGCTGGCCTGGATCGCCAAGGGCGCGCAGCCCAGCGAGAGTGTCCATCGGTTGATGGCCAGGGTGGGGATTCTCGATTATCCGCCGCTGCCGGTGAAAGCGGTCAAGAAGAGCGACGCCGCTCCGGCGAGCTAGCCGGCGAACACGAACGCGGGAGAAGGATCCATGCGCGATCTGGTGGAATACGTGGCTCAGGCGCTGGTCTCGCAACCCGACCAGGTGCGGGTGACCGAGGTTGAGGACAATGGGGTTCTGGTGCTCCAGCTACAGGTGGCGCCCGAGGACATGGGGAAAGTGATCGGTAGGCAGGGACGGATCGCCAACGCGCTCCGTTCGCTCCTCAAGGTTGCCTCCATGCGGCAGGGCCGCCGCTGCGTGCTGGAGATTCTTTAGGCGTGCTCGACGATCAGGCGGACAATGACGCCGCCGACTGGGTAGTAATCGGGGTGATCGCCGGCGCTCACGGGGTCAAGGGGGAGATGAAAGTCAACCTGGAGACCGATTTCCCCGATCGCTTTAAGCGCCTTCGCACGATCTACGCGGGGAAAGACCATGTGCCCATGCGGGTAGAAAGCGCGCGCCGCCTGGGCGATCGGGTGGCGATCCGTCTGGCCGACTGTACCGACCGCGATGCCGCCCAGGCGCTCCACGGCACCCTCCTCTTTATTCCCGCCAGCGATATGATGCCCCTCCCCGCCCACACCTACTACCGAGACCAGATCGTGGGCCTGCGCGTCGTCACCACCGCCGGTGATCCACTGGGGACGATCACCGAGATCCTGGCCACCGGCAGTAACGATGTCTACGTGGCGCGTGATGAGCAGCGCGAAATCCTTATTCCCGCCCTGAAAGAGATCGTGCGCGAGGTGGACATACCCGGCGGGCGGATGGTAATCGAGCCGGTGGACGGCCTGTTGTAGGCCGCGCCCATGCGCATCGCTATCTTCACCCTCTTCCCCGACATGTTCGCCGGTCCCTTCGGGGCCAGTATCGTGGGCCGAGCCGCGGCGCGGGAGCAGGTCTCCATCAGCCTGCATAACTTCCGGGACCTGGCCGCTGATCGGCACCATTCGGTCGACGATTACCCGTACGGAGGGGGCGCCGGGATGGTGCTGCGGCCGGAGCCGCTCTTTGCCTCGGTGGAGGCGGCGGCGCTCCCGCCGGAGGCTCCGATCATTCTCCTCACTCCCCAGGGCCGTCCTTTCGATCAACGTGCTGCCGCTCGACTAGCCACACTCCCAGCCATGGCCTTGATCTGCGGGCACTACGAAGGGGTGGATGAGCGGGTGCGGGAGCATCTGGCCACCGAGGAACTTTCGCTGGGCGACTTCGTCCTCAGCGGCGGGGAGATCGCCGCCATGGCGGTGGTGGACGCGGTGGTTCGTCTTCTCCCCGGGGTCATCGATCCACTCTCCCTGGATGAGGAGTCACATCATGCCGCCCTCCTCGAATATCCGCACTACACGCGCCCTGCCGAGTTTCGCGGCTGGACCGTGCCTGACGTGCTCATTTCGGGCCACCATGCGCGTATCGCCCGCTGGCGCCGCGAGCAATCGCTGCGCCGCACCTGGGAACGGCGCCCCGATCTTCTGGCGGACGCGCTGGCGCGAGATACGCTAGACAAGAAGGAACGCCGGCTGATCGCCGAATGGGAGGAGACCAGGAGGCGTGACGCCGAGTCTTTCACGGCGCCGGAAGTTATCCACTTCCCTGTGGATAAGTAGGACCAAAAGTGGGGATAACCAGTCAAGAGACCGCTGAGGCGGTGGGCAAAAACGCGGCCAGTTGTCCACAATTCCCCTCGGCAGGTGCAAGCGGTACCATGGAAACGGCGTCAAAGTGAGGCTGGGCGCCGAGGGAGGATAGATGGCTGACCCTATCGATCACGATGCCTTGATCCAGGCCGCCACCGAGGCGCACGCGCGAGCCTACGCCCCGTATTCGCGCTTCCAGGTTGGCGCCGCCGTCCTGGGCCAGTCAGGGCGGATCTACCGTGGCTGCAATGTGGAGAACGTCTCCTACGGCCTGACCAGTTGCGCCGAGCGGAACGCGATCTTTGGCGCCGTGCAACAGGGTGAACGTACCATCCGCGCCGTGGCCGTGGTCACCGGAGCTGAAACTCCCACGCCGCCGTGCGGAGCCTGCCGTCAGGTGCTGGTGGAGTTCGCCCAGGGCGGCGATATGGAGGTCGTGCTGGCCACCCTGAGCGGAGTCCGCCACGCTACTACCCTGGGCGCCATCTTCCCCCTCAGCTTCCGCGAGTTCAGTCCCAGCAGCGAGTAGCCTGGCGGGGCGGCGCGCGAATCGCCCGTGGCAATCGGACCGATCCATCTGTTCCGTCTGATCCGCATAACGTCGTGGACAGGTGACTAAATGGTCACGTATCATAGAGACATGGCTGACGATGACCACGTATTCAAGGCGCTCGCCGACCCGACCCGTCGTTTCCTGCTCGACCGGCTCTTCGCGCGTGACGGCCGCACGCTCAGCGAACTGGAGTCCGAGCTGGAGATGACCCGCTTCGGGGTCATGAAGCACCTGCGCGTCCTTGAGGACGCGGGTCTCGTCACCACCCGAAGATCGGGCCGGGAGAAGCTCCATTTTCTCAATCCGGTGCCGATCCGGCTGATCCATGACCGGTGGATTGATAAGTACACCGAGCGCCGGATCTCGGCGCTCACGGAACTCAAGAGCGAACTGGAGGAACAGGCATGAGCGCGAATACCCAGGCTCCCATTACCACGCAAGTCCATCGCGTCTACATCAAGGCGACACCCGAAGCGATTTGGAACGCGATCACGACCTCCGAGTGGACGCGGCGGTACGGCTACGGCGGCGACGTTGAGTACGATCTGCGTCCGGGCGGCGCCTACCGGGCCCTGGCAAGCGAGGAGATGAGAGCGCACGGCGCTCCAGAGGTCGCGGTCGACGGTGAGGTTATCGAGGCCGATCCGCCCCGGAGACTGGTCCAGAAATGGCGCATGGTGATGGATCCCGCCATGGAGGCGGAGGGTTTCACCCGCCTGACCTATGAGATCGAGGCGACCGCGGGCGGCGCCACGAAGCTCACGATCATTCACGACCTCGCCGGCGCGCCGAGACTGGCGGCGGTGGTCGCGGGCGAATTCGAGAACGAGGGCGCGGGCGGCGGCTGGAGCTGGGTGCTCAGCGATCTGAAGTCGCTCATCGAGACCGGCACGCGGCTCGCGGGCTAATGACGAAGCGGAGGAGACCCCACAAGCGTGGGGTCTCCTCCGAATGATTCGCTTCTCCTGACTTGTCCTCTATGCTACACTCGCGTCGTACCCCTCATCCACCGAGAAGGTTCGCATAGATCATGATCCATGCGGCGGCGATGTCCGTCAGGCGCTTGTCCCTGTTCGCGAGCCTGGCTCTGGCCTGTCTGGGCGCCTGGCTCTACGCGGGGGCCCAGGCGGCGGCGCCGACACTGCATCTCACCTATCCGCCTCCCCCGATTCTAGGGACCGCCGCCCTTGTCTACGACGAGGGGACGCGGCGGACTCTGCTCGCGAAGAACCAGGACATGCCACTCCCCATGGCCAGCACTACCAAGTTGATGACCGCCCTCCTGGTCCTGGAGCAGGGGCACCTGGCCACCACCACCGTGATCAGCGCCAACGCGGCAACCGTGGGCGGCTCGACCATGAACCTGTATGCCGGAGAAGTGCTCACCCGGCAGGATCTCCTCTATGGCTTGCTCCTTCCCTCGGGCAATGATGCCGCCGTCGCCCTGGCGGAGTCGGTAGGGGGAACCGAAGCACGCTTCGTGGCGATGATGAACGCCCGGTGCGCCCGCCTTGGCTGTACGCACACCCACTTCACCTCGCCCCATGGATTGGATATGCCGGGCCACTACGCCTCGGCGCGGGATCTCCTGCGGATTGTCCTGGCCGATCTACACTATGCTACCTTCCGCGCCATCGTGGCTACTCGAACCTACTCCATCCCGCCCAGTGCCCAGAACAACGCGCACTCGCTGGTCAACGTGAACGAACCGTTGTGGTGGTATCCAGGAGTCATTGGGGCCAAGCCCGGCAATACCACGAACGCCGGCTTTTGCGACGTGGTAGTGGCCAAACGCGGGAAACGGGAGGCGATCGTGATCACCCTGGGGATGCCCGACCGCTATACCGACGTGCGCGACCTCCTCAACTTTGCCTTCGCCAATTTTACCTGGCGTTCGCCGGAAAGTATTCCCGCCTCCCTGGAGACCCTGATGTACCCGCGGGACACCTTCAACCTGGATTCGCCATACGACTATCTGATCGGGAAAGATGCCGGCGGCCGTCCCTATCGCTACTATATCGGCACCGGCTACTACGTACAGGAGCCGTTCCTGGGCTATCTGGAGGGTCACGACGGGCTGGGCCTTCCCACCAGCCAGGCGGTCACCCGGGGCGATGTCGCGACCCAAAGGTTTGGCAAAACCGTGTTGCTGTATCACGGCCAGACTGCTACCTTCAGCCAGGGACGCTGATTCGGTCGGGCGTGGCGGCCATGCCGCTCTCCACGCGCCCCGGAATGGACGACTTGCCTGGGCGGCGGCACGTAGCGAAGGAGCGGCCAGCTGGTGGACCTCTCTCGGGTGCAGGCGGGATTTGCCTTTCCCGCCCAAACGATCAGCCTGGACGCGGCCACGGTGGATGCCTATGTGCGCGCCGTAGAGGATCCTAGCCCTGCCTATAGCGGCGTCGCCGCGGTAGTCCCGCCCCTGGCTATCCTGGCCCTCGCCATGCGCGGACTGACCGATCTGCTCACCCACCATCCCGGCTCCACGCATGCGTCGCAACGCCTGGCCGTTCACCGTCCCGTCCCCGTGGGGAGCACGGTCACGGCGGAGTTGACCGTGCGTACGCGATCCGAGCGCCGCGGCTTCGCGGCCTTGATCCTGGAGGCACGGGTACACATTGCGGCCTTCTCGGTGCTGGAGGGCGAAATGCTTCTGATGGTGCCGCTTGGCGAGGCGAGTCCGGCCCATGGATGAGCCTATCACCATCCCGGAGGTCGGCGAATCGCTCGGCCCGCTGGATATACTGGTCACGCCCGAACGGGTCCGCGCCTACGCCGATGCCGCCAACGACCACAATCCAATTCACCTGGACCCCACGTTCGCGGCCACCACCCACTTTGGCGGCCCCATTGTCCACGGCATGCTGCTGCTGGCCTACCTCGCCCGCGTGCTGGGGGCTCGATTTGGCCGCGCCTGGAGGGAGAACGGCATCCTGGAGGCACGGTTCCGGGGACCGGCAATGGTGGGTTCGTCCGTCCGCGTCCAGGGTACTGTGAGCGCCGTTACCGAGACGATGGACGGCATCCAGATCGAATGTGCCCTCCACTGCGCGGACCCGAGCGGACGGATGCTCGTGCAGGCCACGGCACGGGTGCGCCTGAACCGCTAGGGCAGGACGACCGAGATCACGCTCAATGCTTCCTCTTAGTTGTTGTGGCGAGGGATCCTGTGGACAACGCTGGACGAAAGCCGTGGATAACCTATTGCATCTTGTGGATAAGCGTGGGAGAAAACGGGAAAACTGGGGATGAAATAGCGGATAAGGCAAGCAGTCCAGGAGAACAACGTGTCGGCTCCTTGGCCGCTTCCCCTGTGGATAAGGAGCCAATCCTGATTTGCGCTCCCTCCCGCGAGGTGCTATTGTGGCGAAAGTTTCGGGAAGGTAGGGAGGAACAACATGCTAGCACCGCAACGATCACTGGCGCCAGGGCAGCCCCCGCGGAACACTTTCGCCTCGTTCGTCTATGGGCCCGAAAGTCTGCTCGCCTACCGGGCGGCGTGCGCGGCGGCCGAGCGGCCGGCCGAGGTCTACAACCCTCTCTATATACAGAGCACCCCCGGTATGGGCAAGACCCATCTGCTCAAGGCCATCGCTCAACATCTGACCCAGCGTTCCGACCTGCATAATGTAATCTACGTCCCCGCCGAGACCCTCTCCCAGGAATTGACCACCAGTATCCGCCAACATCGACCCGATGCCTTCCGCGATCGCTACCGCGCCGCCGGCGCCTTGCTGATCGATGACCTGCCGGTACTGGCGGGCCGTACCGCCGTCCTGGAGGATCTCACCTACACCATTGATGCCCTGCGCGAGAGCGGGCGCCAGGTGGTGGTGAGTGGTGAAGGCGATCCGAGCATGCTGAAGGGCTTGCCCGATCGGCTCCGCTCGCGTCTTACCTCCGGCCTGGTAGTGCGCATCGGCAAGCCCAGCCTCCGCACGCGCCTGGTCCTGGCCAAGACGTTCGCCGGCTATACCCAGGCATGGTTTACCTCCGAGGCATTGCACCTCCTGGCGCATAGAACGGCCGGCGGAGTCAATGAGCTGGAGACCGCGGTTCGCCGGTGCGCGCACATCGCGCCTCAGGGCGGCATGGTCGGCGCTACCATCGTGCGGAGCGTCCTGTGCGACCTCCTCCGCCAGGCCCAGAACGCCCCGGTTCGTGGCGACGTGGACACCATCCTCAAGGCGGTTTGCGCCGAGTTTCGCGTCTCCAAGGACGACCTCCTCAGCAAGAAGCGCGAGGCGACGATCTCGCAGGCCCGGCAAATCACCATGTATCTCCTCCGCGAGGATGCCGGTCTGACCGTGGCCCGCATCGGACGCGAGTTGGAACGCGATCATTCGACCGTGCTGCACGGCTGCAAACGCATCGAATCCTCGATTGTCTCCACCGACGACTCGATTGTGTCCGCTATCTCGGCCGTCCGCGAGAATCTCCTGGATTCCCTGGCCTGACTCCCCCGAAAAGTGCCGCGAGGTGAAGGGCGCCGTGCTCGCCATGACGAGCGCGGCGCCCTTTATGGCGCCCGAGGCGGGACCAGCTCGGCGACCAGCGACCAGACGCCGTTCCCCTCGCGCCGGGCCCCAATCAGCACCTCTTCCTCCAGCCCATCCATGTGATAGCGGGCGATATTGTGCCGGAACGCGCGATCATTCCCGAGGTGACGCATCGGAGCCAGCCGGATCAGGCGGTTGACCGTCCTCATGTTGTCTTTCCCGGCCTCGGTAATGGCCGTGGTCTTCCCATGAAAGGCGGCCAGGATCGCCAGCACCCGCTCCCGTAACTCGCCGCCTGCCTGCGGGTGGTGGTCCTGTTCCTCCGTCATCGCTCCTCCTACCTTTCCCCCGCGCGGAGGGAAAGGCCCCCGCGCAATCGGTTAGACTACCAAATACAGGGCGGCCCCTTGCCTGAAGGGCCGGCGAGAGGAAATACGAATGGCGAGCGAAATGTCCGAGAACTTGAGGCAAAGTGGACAGACCTTTCCTTCCGCCCTGGGCGCCACCCGCTACACCGCTATTCTCCCCGAGGGCTATGATGATCCGTCCCGGAGCCGGCGCCGCTACCCCGTAATCTACCTCTTGCACGGGATCGGCGGCCACGAGGATGAATGGCTCCAGGGTAGCCGGATCGGGGAATACGTGGTGGGCCGCGACCTGATCCTGGTCGGCGCCGATGCCGCCCAACGATGTTATCTTGACTCCCATGATGGGACATCAGCCTGCGAAACCATGGCCGCCCGCGATCTCGTTGCCTTCGTGGACACTACCTATCGCACCATCCCGCGGAAGGAAGCGCGCGGACTGATGGGCCTCTCCATGGGAGGCTACGGAGCCCTTTATCTCTCCCTTCGGCACTCCACCACCTTTCAAGCCGCCGCGTCGCTCAGCGGGGCCTTCCATCACTATCTGTTGGCATTCGGGATCGCGCATCAGTACGACGAATATCCCGGCGGCCATGCATGGCCTTTCTGGAACGCGCACGCCGCCGAGTGTCTCGATTTCTTGGCCAATTACCTGGTCGACGCTTCCTAACAGCCCAGAAGGAGAGAAGACATGCAAGAAGGGGATCGGCTCCGCGAGGAGCAACGCCAGTTGTGGTCAGCCGCCGCCGACGCCTGGCAAAAAGGGGCGGAAACCCCGCTCCCGATGGATCCGGTGACTGAACGATTGCTGGTCGAGGCGCGGATCAGTCCCGGCATGCGAGTGCTGGATCTGGGCAGCGGCGCCGGGAACCCGGCCTTCTTTCTCGCCGAGCGGGTAGGGTCGGACGGCTCGGTGCTGGGTCTCGATCTGTCCTCGGCCATGGTGGAGGGTACCAGTGAGCGGGCCTCCCGCCGTGGTCTCACCAACGTGGTCTTCCGCCTGATCGAGAGCGAGGTGGAGTTGGGGGTGCCACCCGCGAGCTTTGATGCCGCCACCGCCCGTTGCTGCTTGATGTATCCGCCCGACCCGGCGGCGGCCGTCCGGGCGCTCGCCGCGGCGGTTCGCCCCGGTAGGCGGATTGCCTTTAGCACCTGGGCCGCGCTGGAGCGCTGTCCCTCGCATCGCCTCCTGGATAGCGTGGTGAGCGACCAGGTGGCGCTGAGCGCCGAGGAGTGGCGAATATTGACCCTCCCGTTCACCGCGCTGCCCACCCCGGCCATACACCGAACCGTGTGCGAGGCGGCCGGCCTGGTGGACGTGACCACCCAAGAAATGGAGATGAGTATTGAGGCGGAGAGCGCCGAGGCATTCTGGCAGAGCCGCGTCTACCGATCAGGTCCGCTCCTGGGCGCGCTCCGCGCGCACCCTGTCGGAGCCCGCGAGGCGGTGGGGAAAGCGATCGAGGCCCGCCTGCGGACGATGTTCGGCTCCGGCCCCATTCGCTTCACCGACCTGATGTTGGTCACCGGCGCGAGCGTACCGCCGGCAACGTAAACCGGTGGCGCCACTGCTGGGGCCGCCAGCCGTGGTCCGCGGCATGAAGGCGGGCCAGTGGACTAGAGAGTGGGTATTTCCTGGCTCTGAGCACCGGTCATGACCGCGACCAAGCGCCTGATTTCGTACTTCGCGAGGACCACGGAAAGCTACCGATTACGCGGGCGGCTGGCGCAGCACGATACTGGCGTTATGTCCCCCCAGACCGAATGAATTGGAGAGGGTGGCCCGGAGGGGAAGGCGGCGGGCCGTATGCGGTACGTAGTCGAGATCGCACTCCGGATCGGGATCGTCGAGGTTGATCGTAGGCGGCACGATCCCGCCGCGGAGGGCCAGGGCGCATACCACCGTCTCCACGGCGCCCGAGGCACCCATCATATGCCCGGTCATGCTCTTGGTCGAACTGACCGCCATCCGGTAGGCACGATCCCCGAAGACTGACTTGATCGCCAGCGTCTCCGCCTTGTCATTGAGTGGAGTGCCGGTCCCATGGGCATTGATATAGTCAATATCCTCCGGTGCCAGCCCCGACTTTTTCAAGGCTCGCCGCATGGTCTGGGCCGCCATCTTCCCGTCCTCCGGCACCGCCGCCATGTCATAGGCATCGTTGGTGGCCCCATAGCCGCCCACTTCGGCATACACGCGGGCTCCACGGGCACGGGCGTGCGCCAGCGACTCCAGTATCACCACCGCCGCCCCTTCGGAAAGCACGAAGCCGTCTCGTCGCTTGGTAAAGGGGCTGGAGGCCCGCTCCGGCTGCTCATTGTTGCGGGCCAGGGCATGCATGACGCTAAAGCCGCCCAGAATGACCGGATGGATCGGCGCCTCCGTCCCTCCGGCCAGCATCACCTCGGCGTCGCCGCGCCGGATCGCCTCCGCTCCCTCGCCAATCGCCTGGGTTCCGGTGGCGCAGGCTGAGACCACGGCCATGTTTGGTCCCCGGAGACCGAGACAGATCGCGACCTGCCCGGCCGGCGAATCGACCAGCATGTGCTGAATGAAAAAGGGACTCACCCGGCGGGGGCCGCGCTCAAGAAACACTTGATGCTGCTCCAGGAGACTCTGAAAACCGCCGGCCGCCGAGCCGATCGTAATCCCCACGGACTCCGGGTCAAGCGCGGCTAGATCGAGATCGGCGTCCGCCACGGCTTGCAAGGAGGCGGCCAGGGCCAACTGGGTGCAGCGATCCATCCGCCGCACCTCGCGGGGAGAGCCCAGGGATGCCGGATTGAACTCCTTAATCTCGCCGGCGATGTGCACGGGGAAAGGGCTGGGATCGAAGTGGGTGATCCGAGCGATTCCTGAACGCCCCGCCAGAAGATTTTCCCAAACATCTCGATGGCCGATTCCCACCGGACAGAGGATGCCAAGCCCGGTGATGACAACCCTTTGCCGCTCGCTCACGACACTGGGGTAGAGATTGCGCGTACGTCAACCTCGTTGTAAGTAAGCGCCTGCACATTGCGGTCTATCCGCTTGATCAGGCCCGAAAGCACCTGGCCGGGCCCCATCTCCACGAAGGTATGACCGCCCTGGCTCGTCATCTCCAGCACCGAGCGAGTCCACTGGACCGGCTTGCAGAGTTGGTCGGCCAGTTCCCGCTTGATCTCCGCCGCCGTGTTGAGCATCTGGCCGGTGATGTTGGCCACCACGGGAATATGCGGCTCGCGCAGGTGGATATGGGAGAGACGCTCGCTTAGCTGGACGGCTGCCTGCTGCATCAGCGGCGAATGCGAGGCGATGCTGATCTTGAGGCGGGCCACCCGGCGGGCCCCCGCTTCCTTGGCCAGGTCCATGGCCCGCAGCAGCGCCCCGAGTTCACCCGAAATCACGGTTTGCAAGGGGCTGTTAATGCAGGCCAGCCCGATCTCGCCCAGCTCGCGCGCCTTACGCACGATGCCCTCGAGCGTACTCGCGTCCAGGCCGATCACCGCCGCCTGGCCACCGGGACTGGCGACTCCACTTTCCTCCATCAGGCGGCCGCGTTCGCGGACCAGGTGCAGGGCATCGGCGAAGTCCAGCACGTCGGCCGCCACCAGGGCGGTGTATTCACCCATGCTATGGCCCGCCACGAAGGAGGGCGAAAGGCGGCGGCCCATGGCGCCGGCCCGTTCACGCAACGCCGCCAGGCAGGCCACGCTGACCGTGAGGATACTGGGCTGCGCGTTGTAGGTAAGCTCCAGATCCTCGTCCGGCCCCTCAAAGCACATGCGGGCCAGATCGATCCCCAGGTGCTCGTCGGCTTGATCGAATACCGCGCGGGCGGCGGGAGATTCATCATAGAGGTCCCGGCCCATACCGACGAACTGCGACCCCTGGCCGGGGAAAACAAAGACCGATCGGCCAGGGGAGCGGGGCCCGCCGCGACGCAAAACAGGGGGAATCATGCGGTGACAAAGCCTCCATCAACATTAAGCACCTGGCCCGTAATATAGCGGGCGCCATCCGAGGCCAGGAAGACCACCACGTCAGCCACGTCCTCGGGGGTTCCGAAGCGGCCGGCGGGGATCATTTCCAGCACTTTCGCTTTCAGTTCATCGGGAAGATCTTGAGTAATATCGGTGGTAATATAGCCGGGCGCCAGGGCGTTGGCGGTGATATTCCGGTTCGCCACCTCACGGGCCACCGAGCGGGTAAAGCCGATCAGACCTGCCTTGGCGGCGGCATAGTTGGCCTGGCCGGGGTTTCCAGTCAACCCTACAACCGACGACACACTGATAATGCGTCCCCAACGGGCCTTGAGCATGGGCCGGAGGGCGGCCTTGGTGCACAAGTAGGCGCCGCGGAGGTTCGTATCCAGCACACTGTCCCAATCATCCTCGGAGAGGCGCAAGAGCAAGGTATCGCGGGTGATGCCGGCATTATTCACCAGCACGGCCACCGGGCCCAGCGCCTCGGTAGTCCGCTGAAAGAGGGTTTCCACTTCCTCGCGGCGGGCTATATCGGCCCCCACCGCTATCGCCTCCCCATCGGCGTCCCGGATTGCCCGGACCACCGCGTGGGCGGCTTCTTCCTGGGACCGATAATTCACGCACACGGCATACCCGGCGGCGGCCAGGGCCACCGCGGTGGCCCGCCCGATGCCGCGCGAAGCTCCAGTAACCAATGCTACTCGGCGAGTGGTCATGACCCGGCGTATGCTCCCTACTGCCCATGCTCATTCCCATGGCTGTTAGGTAGTATGACAAACGCGCCGAAACTGTGCAACGGGAGAGCGGTTTTAGGCTGGAAGAGACGGCTGATGCCGGGCGATGAGGTTGTCGCGCCTTAACAATGGATCTGGGAGTCGTGCGTACAGAGCGGGATCGTGCGATACCACGCCCGTTCAGCCGGCGAGGGTCGAGATACCGGCGACTCGCCAACCGTCCCGATCGTTGATCACCTCGAAAAGATCGCGCGCCGACTGATTGTTCGAGCGCACGACAACCCACACCTCGGCCCCCGCCGCCCCGCCCCAGTAGCCCTGCACCAGATAGGATTGGATCGGCCCATGAAGCCCAAGCAGTCGCGCTGGAGCCGAGAGATCAAGCCGGCGTGGAAGGGAGCCGGTGAGCTGGGCGCGCATCAGCACCGGTTGGTTATTGAGGGCGGCGTCACAGAAGGTCGCCACCACCGACTCCGCCGCGCGTTCCAGGGCGGCCGCATTCTCGTGCAGAATGGCGGTGATCCGCCAGCCCTCGTGGTAAAGACGCAGCGAAAGCTGCTCGGTCACCTGGCCATCCGGGTAGCGGAGGACCAGGGTGGCATTCCCCACCGCCCGTACGAACGCCCAACGTACCACCTGAGTCCCCATCGGTGGGCGCGTCACCCCAAGCATGGCAGGCAACTGGCTGAGGCGGGCTCGGAGATTGGGCGCCAGGAGATTGACCGCCGCGCCTCCGTCATCATGTTGGATCGCCTGACCGAAGGCCAGGGCGATTGTCTTCACGGTCGGCGTCGCCGCGGGAGCGGCATAGGCGGCCCCGATACGGCACAGGGGGATGATCACGATACACGCAAGGAAAATGACGCGGCGCATTCTTCTCTCCTGGCACATTTGCCGACCTGATTGAGGGGGTTTCGCGATGCTCCGGGGCCAAAGGCACGGGCATCATAGCACCGACCGGACCCCTACGCGCGGCTCCTCGTGCATAGCCGGCGGCGGATCCGGGCGCAAGTTTCTCCCCATGGGGAGTATTCTGTAAGGGAGAGGACCAGTAGGGGGCTTTTTTTCCCGGCCCGCGTGCGGCATACTCTGGGCAGAGATCGGGTTTTAGTACATACAGCGGGCATTGGAGGGCAAGCCGGTGGCCTCCGCGACGAAGATCAAGACCAACGGAAAAATCGAAGGGATGCTGATCACCGCCGAGGGTCGGTGGCGCTGCGTCTCCTGCGGCAGAGTCACCGACACCACCCCGGTCTGCGCCGGGGCGCATGATGATGGGAGCCCGCGCTGTGGGAAGGCGGTATGCGCGAACTGCACGGGGCGCTGCGTGCGCTGCAAGGCGCCGCTCTGCGCCGCCGATCTGGTCCGTTCGCAGGAGGGCGCCCTCTGCGTGCAATGCCTCCCGCCGGCCGAAGGGCGCCAGGCATACGCCTTCCGCCAGCAGACACGGGCGGGCACGCGCGGCACCGATTCCGGCAACCCACTCCGCGAGGCCAACCGCGCCCAGCGGACCACGGCGGACGCGCACGCATCAATGGACGCGGCCATGCGGCGGGCGGATGAGATCGAGCGCCAGATCGAGGAACTGAAGAAGCGAACGCGCCGGCCACCGGGGCCGTAGGCGTCCGTGGTGGATCCCCCGACCGCGGTCGGGGGGCCGCACGGGGTACACGGGACGGAATAACGGAGAAGCCCATGATGGTCGTCGTGGGCTTCTCCGTTAGCTCGCGGAAAGGATCTCCGGCAATTCCGCCAGATCGCTGATCACCGGCACTCCCGGAGGCGGCGGATCGATCCGCTCCGCCGGGCGGCGGATCCACACGGCGCCCATCCCCATCGCCAGGGCGCCGGCGATGTCGGCCCGGAGATCGTCACCGATCATCACCGCTTCCCCAGGCTCGACCCCCAGGTCACGGAGGGCCTGGGTGAAGAGATTCGGGTGCGGCTTCATCCAGCCCGCGTCACAGGAAGCAACGAGGCTGTCAAAGTAGTGGCTGATGCCAAAATAGGCCAAATCGTCAAGCAAGAGAGCGCCGCCGTGCATGCGGTTGGAGATGACCCCCAGACGCAGCCCACGCTGGCGCAGGGCGTCCAGCATCTCCACCGCGTGCGGGAGCAGTTGGGTGGTCTCGCGCTCGGAGACATAGAGCGCGGCCAGCATGGCCGCTGCCACTTCGCTCTCTAGCTCGACTCCCAGGGTGGCCAGCCCTTGCCGCACGCACAACTCGCCGGGTATGGGCCGCTGGTCGCCCTCGCCGGCGGCGTGTTCAAGATCGAGATACGCGCGCCGCACCGCCGCGACCAGCGCCGGCGCGCTGACTCTTGCCGTCTGTTCCGGCGGCAGCAAGGCGAGCGCCTTGGGAGCTACCCGGCCCCACACGTCCTCAATGGTGAGCCCCTCTCGCCACTCCATAAGAGTGCCTCCGAGATCGAAGATCACCGAGCGCACCGCGGCCATATCGTACTCCTTTTACACCTAGCAGCACCTAAAGGGAGGTGACTCCGTACAGGGCCACTTCCCTTTAGGCACTTACAACCCCTTCCACCGCTATTCGGGCGATCAGGGCCGCCAACAACGTCACTCGCGGCACGATCGAGGAAACGGCGATCCACTCGCGGGGACTGTGGTCGTCACCGCCGATCGGGCCCAGCCCATCCAGCACCGGAACCCCCGCGCCCGCCACCAGACTGGCGTCCGAGGCGCCCCCAGTGGAAACCGCGTCCAGCGGGAAACCAAGCTCGGCGGCAATACCGGCGGCCATGGCCGCCAGTTGCGCGGTTGCCGGCGTCCGGGGCATGGGAGGGAAGCCCTTCCGCACGCTCAGTTCGATAGTGGTATCGGGCACGGTAGGGGTGGCCGCGATGTCCCGGATCCGGGCATCGATAGCTCGCAAGCCCTCGGGCTCGAAGGCGCGCGCCTCCACCTGGATGGTTGCCGTCTCAGGGACCACGTTGGTGGCGGTACCCCCGCCGGCCACCCCCACGTTGACGGTCACAGCAGGGATTACCCCGTTCAGTCCCTGCAAGGCCACGATCTGATAGGCCATCTCCAGGAGGGCGTTCCGGCCCTTCTCCGGCTCCACGCCCGCGTGGGCCGAACGCCCTTGCACTCGCAATTCGTACTCCCAGACCCCTTTCCGCGCCCCCACGATCGCCCCGGTGGCCCGCGCTGCCTCAAGCACCAGGGCCGCGTCACAGGCGCGGGCTGTCTCCTCGATCAAGGCGCGACTCTCCACCGAGCCGGTCTCCTCGTCGGCGGTGAACAGATACACCACCTCGGCGAAGGGGAGCGGACCAACCGCGCGCAGAGCCTCCAGGGCGTATATGCCGGCCAGCAGCCCCGCCTTCATATCGGCGGTACCAGGGCCGAGGAGGCTGTCGCCATCAATCCGTACCGGGCGGGCCGCCGCCACCCCGTCCGGATACACCGTATCCATGTGCGCCAGAAGGAGCAGGCGGCGGCGCCCATCACCGGGGATCGTCGCCTCCACGATATCGCCCCCCTTGGGACGAGGATGGACGTGCGTGGCCCAGCCATTGGCGGCGCAGCGGGCCAGGACCCAGGCGCCCACCCGGTCAACCCCGTGCTTGCTGTGGGTGCCGCAGTCAATGCCGCTGAGCAGGCGCAGATCCTCGATGTAGGCATCAAGACGGGTGGAAAGGTAGGTAGAGAGGTCGCTGGTCAGCATCGACCGGAATACTCCTCGAACTATGCGGTTGACATACCTGGATATGGTAGCAAGACCGGGGAGTGGACATGCGGCATCTCGCCTGATCGGCTCCTCGCAACTTTGGTGGGGTGCACAGCCGTGCGCTCACGAGGCGGACCAAAGGCGCACGGCTGTGCGTCCCTACGCGGAATGACCAAGTACTATCCTTGGCCCATCCGAGAGATCCCTGGATCTGCGTTATTATGTGGTACCCTACGTAGGGTATGAAGAAGACATCGGTGTATCTGACACAGGAAGAAGCGGACGGGCTTCGCAGGCTCGCCACCTAGTGGAGCGATACCGAGATCTCCGACTCGGGCTTTCCGATGCGTCGCTCGCCATTCTTGCCTATCGCTACCAGACCCGGCGAATCCTCACCTTCGACGAGCGCGCCTTTCGACCAGTGACTCCGCTGCAAGGCGGCAGCTTTCTCATCTTGCCCGCGGACGCACAGTGACATTCATGGTTGATCGCTCTGACAAGTATCGTCGCCAGTTCTTCAATCGGGTCAATCTCGACGATGCCGCGTTGCGCGACGACACCGCGGCTTGGAAGGCCGAAGTAGCCGAACGGTACTTACTCGATGAGACGCCGCTTGACGGCCTCGATCCGGACGAAATCTGGACCGATGATGGAGACTCGGCTATCGCCATCCTTCTCTGATGGTCCGACCAGCGGGATGTGAGTGGTTACCCCCGATTTTGCGGGCGGTTACGCAGGAACGACGGCACGTCCAGCGGATCCATGGGCGGCTGGGCGGGCTGTTGCGGCGGGCGGGCCGGCTCCCGCTGCTCCCGTGGTTGCGGGATCGGCTCCATGCGGGGCGGCTCCGGTTGTTGCATCCCCATCGGGCGCTGCGGCAGTTGCTGCTGCTGGGTGGCGGGCCGAACCACGGCGGCGCCCTGCGGGCGGCCATCGAAGCCGGTGGCGATCACCGTGATCTGGATTTCGCCTTCCATGGTGTCGTCGATCACGGCGCCGAAGATAATGTTGGCATCGGGATCGGCGGCCTCCTGCACGATCGCCGCCGCCTCGTGGACCTCGAAGAGGGTAAAGTCACTGCCGGTAATATTGAGAAGCACCCCGCGGGCGCCCTCGATCGAGACATCGAGGAGCGGACTGGCGATGGCCTGGCGGGCGGCATCGGTAGCCCGGCTATCGCCGGAGGCGCGGCCGATCGCCATCAGGGCGGAGCCGGCGGAGGACATCACGCTCTTCACGTCCGCGAAGTCGAGGTTGATCAGGCCGGGCACCGTAATGGTGTCCGAGATGCCCTGGATACCGGCGCGGAGCACATCATCGGCCAGGGCGAAGGCCATGTTCATGGTCATCTTCTTATCGGCCAGATGCAGCAAGCGGTCGTTGGGGACCGTGATCAGCGTATCGACCTTCTCCTTGAAGGCGGCGGCACCCTCGTCGGCAATCCGGCGGCGACGATTCCCCTCGAAGCTGAACGGCTTGGTGATCACCCCCACGGTCAGGGCTCCGAGATCTTGAGCGATCTGGGCGATCACGGGAGCGGCGCCGGTCCCAGTCCCGCCGCCCATCCCGGCGGCAATAAAGATCATATCCGCCCCTTGCAGGGCATCGCGCAGTTCCTCGTACGATTCCTCGGCGGAGCGTTGGCCGACCGCCGGATCGCCGCCGGCCCCGAGGCCCTTGGTCAGCTTGTCGCCGATCCGCACCTTGACGGCGGCGTTGGAGTGCAACAGCGCCTGGTTGTCCGTGTTGACGGCGATGAACTCCACTTCCTGCACGCGAGCCGAGATCATCCGATTGATCGCGTTACAGCCACCCCCGCCGACGCCGATCACCTTGATGATCGCGTGGTCCGTGATCGAAGGCACATTCATGCGCGGAGCACCCCCCTCTTACTTGACCGATAACTTATGGGATAGTATAGCATACTCACTTCGCCTTCCGATCACGCCGAGGCCCAGAAGTGTTTCAACCAGCCGGAGAAGCGCGAAAACACGTCTCGCCACGATGGGCCGTCGGGACCGCCGGAGGGCGGCGCGGCGCCACGCCCACCATTATTGTGATCGCCGTTCCGCAGACCCCAGGAGAGCAGGCCCACGCTGGTGGCGAAGGCGGGGCTGTTGATGCTATCCACCAGACCGGTCAGATGCGCGGGCCCACCCACGCGGGCCGGCATCTGCAGCACGTCCCGCGCCAGATCGCAGAGATCGGTGAGCTGCGAGGAACCGCCGGTAAGCACGATGCCGGCCGGCAACACTCCCTGGTAGCCGGCGTTCCGGATCTCCTCTTGCACCAGCACGAACATCTCGCGCACCCGTGCCTCGATAATCTCGCACAGGAAACGGCGGGACACCGGCTCGCCGCCCGCGTTATCGAAGGTGGCGATCTTGATCATCTCATTGACGTCAATCCGATCCGCCAAGGCGGTGCCGTATTTCCGCTTCATCTCCTCGGCCACCTCGAAGGGGGTCCGGAGGCCGACCGCGATATCGTTGGTCAAATGATTCCCGCCCACCCCGATCACGGCGGTGTGCCAGATACTGCCATTGATAAAGATCGCCAGATCGGTGGTACCGCCGCCGATATCGATCATCGCCACGCCCAGATCGCGTTCGGCGCTGGTGAGCACCGCCTCGCTGGAGGCCAGCGGCTCAAGGACGATGTCGTCAATCTCGATCCCGGTTTTTTCCACGCACTTGATCAAATTGTGGATCGAGGAGACGGCGCCGGAGACAATATGGGTCTCCACCTCCAGGCGATTCCCCGACATCCCCAGGGGGTCGTGGATCCCGTTCTCGCCGTCCACCACGTACTCGCGCGGGATCACATGGAGGATCTCGCGGTTGGGGGGCAACGGTTGGGCGCGCGCGGCCTCAATGGCGCGGTCGATATCGCCCTGGCTGATCTCGTGCATATTCGGCGAGACCGCCACGATGCCGCGGCTATTCTGGCTGGTGATATGACTACCCGCGATCCCGACCAGTGCGGTGCCGATTTTATAACCGGAGATCCGCTCGGTTTTATCGAGCGCTTCCCGTATGGCCGCCGCCGCTTCGTCGATGTTCACCACCATGCCCTTGCGCAGGCCCTGCGATGGGGCAACGCCAACTCCGACGATGTTCAGCCGGTTATCCTGGTCAACCTCGCCGATCAAGGCGCAGATCTTTGTGGTGCCGACGTCCACGCCGACAATGACCCGCTCCTTGGCCATCCGGCCTCCTCCCGTGGCGCTTGGTCTTATAGGGCAAATGTTTGGGGTAAATGTTCCGTTACATAACCGTGCGCATGATACCACCCCCCCAACGGCCAGTAAAGCAAAAACGTGGGTTGCCCGGAGAGGGCGGGCTCATCGCTACGCGCAGCTATGATCCCGGCGCATATAGATGTTTTTCAGATTGGGGTCGCGGAGATCCACGCA
>DATLQX010000004.1:0-3315 GCA_035534995.1 Chloroflexota bacterium
GTTATTAGTGCAATTGGCCGTGCGCATCACCTGTCCTGTGTGTCTGGCTTGCATTCCCGTCCCAACACGCGCAGCCGTGCAATGCCGCGTAGGCGCCCGCCCTCCAGCCACCTGATGACGATCCCGCCAAAGTAGTGTTAGAGCGACGGGTGGATTTGCCTAGAGATCTGCAGCGGCATCGTCCGCTGGACAATCAGGTATTTCTGATCGAGGATCTGGTGGAGTAGTTGGACCTGGGTGTGATCACCGGCGTCTACGAGCGGGCGTATCGTCGGACAGCGGATCACATTCGCCTGCCGCGGCGTTTCTATTACGTTTACCGCGTGGGTACGGCGGTGGACTGTAGGCGATGCTACATGCCGCGTTTCCGCGAACTGTACGCGGCGCACATCATGCCATAGTAGGTCGGCACCTCGTAGGAGAGCACGTCCGCCTGCCAGCCCGTGTCCTCCAGAAGGCCATGCAAGGCCAGTAACGGCCGTGTACCCTCGTTCTTCGCGCGATCGACCACCCAGTTATCGTCGTACCCCAGCAGGCGATCGAGTGCGCCGGCACGCACTGCGTCCACCATCGCCGCGTCGCTCTCCGCCGCGGCCGGATCGAAGCCGTAGTGGCTGTCGGCTGCGTGGGCGTGTGCCAGGTCGGTGCTGATGATCACGGCAATTCTCCGTTCGGTTCCCGCAATCGCGGCACGCAGCGCTCGCCCGAAGTCCACGTACACTGCGGGCGGCAACTGGCTCCTCCAAGAGGTGCACCCTACCACGAGCTTGGGCGCCGACGTGACCGTGGCTCCGAGAAACCACAGCGGGATCAGGCTGCCCCACTCGATCTTGAGCGGTGTGGAGTCGCGGTAGTGGCCAACTCGCTCGACCGGCACTCCCGAGGACGCCGCCGCGGCAACGATGCCCGCGTTGAACTCCCGGTCCACATCGAAGCTGAGCGTAAAGCCATGCCGTGATATCTGCTCCGGCGCGGCGGGGAACATCACCCCCAGGCCGCCATGTACTTCGGTACTGTCGAGCAGTGTGATCGCCCCGTCTACCAGCATGCTGTGCGTCTCGAGGATCACGATGGTGTCTGGCCGGGCAGCCTCCATCAGCCCGCCTAACGTCTCCATGGCGGCCCGACTCTGGAGGGCCTTGGTACTTTCAGAGCCGCTAAGCAGCGGTATCAAAAGGGCGCTGTGGGGGACGACACCGACAAACACCAGGTTGTTCACGGCTGCACACCTCTCCGATTGTGGGGTAGGCATTGCGATGTTGGGCGGACGATACCAGATACCGCGTGCCCATCGCAAGTTCCTCTGGCCAGCCCGATCAGGATCACATGGCGCCTACCAGCGTACCGTCCGCAAGCCTGCTAGAAGCTCAACCCCACGTGACTTATGGGCGCATGTCCTTTATCGCGGTTGCCCGCCGTGCCTGAGATCTGCCGCTGTCTCACGGTAGGAGAGTGGGATCGGCGCATCGCTTGCAAGAAGAGGGCACGCGGTAAAGCGCACAGAGGGCCTGATTGCCCCATGGCCAATGCATGAGTATGCACATCCGCCGAGTACCAATGAGGTGAGTCTCCAAAAGATCGATATCGCTGGCATCGCCCGCCTCACCGCGCCACCGAGCCGAAGACGCGCAGGTTGGAAGCGCCATGGACCGCTGCCAGGCGTAGAATCGCCTGGCGTTGCTTTCTCGGATCGTCATTGGTGGTCGGCATGAGGTCGATCCTTGGGGCACATCGGTCGGACTCTCGATTACTCTACCACTTACCCGACCCGCGGCAGGTGATCTGTTTGGCGGCGTTGGTCAACAGACACACGATGCTCGCACTCCCAGGAAGTACGGTCCATCACAATTTTCAGGCATGCACGGGCGGGAGCGCGGGAGCGTCATGCAGGATCGCTGGGTTCGCGGTGGTACACTGAGCGGAGCGGAGCCAATAGCAAAGAACGAGGTGTCCCATGCAAGAATACGGCTTACTGATCAACGGCCAGTGGACGGCGCCCAACGGCACCACCGAGGTACGCAGCCCCTTCACCGGCGAGCCCATCTTCCGGGTCTCCCTGGCGGGCGAAACCGAGACGCGCGCCGCCGTGGATGCCGCCGCTGGTGCTTTCACCACTTGGTCGCACACGCCCGCGCATGAGCGATCCCGCCTTCTGCACCGGGCCACCGCCCTGATCGAGGAGCGGAAGGAAGACCTGGCCCGCACCCTGGCTCAGGAGGCCGGGAAGCCGATCCGCGACGCGCGGGGTGAGGTTGGCCGCGCGATCCAGACCTTCCGTTTCGCCGCCGAGGAAGCCAAGCGCCTCTATGGCGAGACCATCCCCATGGACGCCGCCATCGGCTCCGAGGGCCGGATGGGGATCACCTTCCGCCAACCGATCGGGGTGATCGCGGCGATCAGTCCCTTTAACTTCCCCCTCAATCTGGTGGCCCACAAAGTGGCGCCCGCCCTGGCATCCGCGAACACCGTGGTGCTCAAGCCGGCTACCCAGACCCCCGTCTCGGCCCTTAAGCTGGGGGAGATTCTCACCGAGGCGGGATTCCCCCCCGGCGTGTTCAACGTGGTGGTGGGGAGCGGCGGCACGGTGGGCGAGGCGTTGGTTGCCAGTGAGAAGGTGGCGATGGTTACCTTTACCGGCAGCCCGCCGGTAGGCATGGGGATCCGTAACCGAGCCGGGATGAAGAAGGTGATCCTGGAGTTGGGCTCCAATTCGGCCACGATCGTGCACGAGGACGCCGATCTGGCGTTGGCGGCCCGGCAGTTAGCTCGGGGCGCCTTCGCCTACGCCGGGCAGATCTGCATCAGCGTGCAGCGCATCCTCGTCCACGAGTCGGTGCGGCAGCGCTTCCTCTCCCTTTTCCTCCCCCTGGTGCAAGCCCTCAAGGTGGGGGATCCGCTGAGCGAGGAGACCGACGTGGGGCCGATGATCGACCGCGGCGCGGCGGATCGGGGCACGGCCTGGGTCCATGAGGCGCTGGACGGGGGCGCCAGGGCCCTGGTGACCGGGAAGCAGGAAGGGAATCTGGTCTGGCCCTGGGTGCTCACCGACGTGAATCGTGAGATGAAGATCGTCTGCGAGGAAGCGTTCGCGCCCGTGGTCACGGTCCAGACCTACCAGACTTTCGAGGAAGCGATCGCCCTGGTCAACGACAGCCAGTTCGGCCTGCAGGCGGGCGTCTTCACCAACAACCTCAATCTCGCCTTCCAGGCGGGACGCCAGATCCGCACCGGCGGGGTGATCGTCAACGACACCAGCAACTACCGGGCCGACCACATGCCCTACGGCGGCCTGAAGCTGAGCGGCATGGGCCGCGA
>DATLQX010000005.1:0-14579 GCA_035534995.1 Chloroflexota bacterium
CACCACCGAATATCTGTTCGAGAACCGCTCGGACGGCTACCTGCGCCAGTTCACTCCGGGCGGGAGGGCGGATGCGGGCGCCGATGTGATCGCCTTTGGCCATACCCACGTCCCCTACCATCGTATCGTGGATGGCGTGCATTTCCTCAACAGCGGCAGCGTCGGGCGCCCCAAGGATGGGGACGCCCGCGCCGGCTACCGTGTCCTCACCCTGGAGGATGGAGTGATCCATTCCGAGCAGATCCGCGTGGTCTACGACGTGGACCTGGCCAGCCACCGCTTGCTGGATGCCGGACTGCCGGCCTACTTCGCCGCCTACCTCCGGACGGGAGGTAACGTGCCCGAGTCGGCACCCGAGCGCCTCGCGGTTGACGGCAGCGTCCACGGTCAGCGGGTATGACCCGTTTGGCGCTCGGCACGTTGGGCCGCCTGCGTTCGCGGGAACTCGATGAGCAGCACGGGAGTCCGCGACGATCCAGTCTGGCGTTACAACTATCCCCTCTCGGCAGCCCCCCTCTATGCCTGTTTTTCACCCTTCATCAGCCGCTTCGAGACCGCGCATCACCTGGTGCGTGGCCAGCCCAGCAGCCAGCTCTCCGGCATGATCTTCGGCGAGTTCGGACCCAAGCCGTCCGTCCTCGGCACGGCGCCGGCGACCCTGGCCCTGCTCTCTCCCTTTGCCGTCATGCTGATCGAGGCACTGGGTACGGCGATCCTCCATTTCTTCATCTTCGCCCTGGTGGACCGCCACAATCGGGACGCTCCATGCGGGAATCTGGCCCCGTTTTTCATCGGCTTTAGCGTGGCGAGTATCATCAGCGTGCCGGCCCCGCTCACCCAGGCCGGCCTGAATCCGGCGCGCGACTTCGACCCCCGGCTTTTTTCCTGGTTGGCCGGCTGGGGTGCCATCGCGCTCCCTGGGCCGAATGGGATCTGGTGGGCCTACGTGGTCGGGCCGTTTCTCGGCGGGCCGGCAGGCGCGACCCTGTATGACCTGGTGCCGCGGCCCGTACCGGTGAACGAGGAGCAGGGAATTCTCTCCGGAGAGCCGCCGACAAGCGCGTAGATCGCGGTCAGCCACTCCCCCAACGTCTCGCATGGCCCAGAGTGGCAGGCATGCGCGGCACGGGCTCACACCCCCGCGCCTTGCGTATGAACCAGCGTCGGGCGGCGACGATCGCCCAGATGCCTTCAACGACGCCAAACGGCCACGTCCCAGCGAACCATCCATAGGCGGATGAAGCGGCGCAGGCCAGGGCAAAGACGAGCACCCACGCAACCGCGCGAGATTCCAGGGAGTAGGCGATCAGCATCATCGTCACGGCGCCTGCCCCGAACAGCGTCAGCATCGCTCATCCTCGGCCGATGGACGTCCGCGCCTGGAAGGCGCGGGCGCAGGCATCAAGGGTGAGGCACCGGCAGCGCAACGCCTCATCAAGGAGGCACCTCATGCGGTGGGCACGCGCGATCAATGCCTCGACCTCGACGAGTTTCCGCGCGGTCAGCGCCTGCCATCGCTCCGAGGCCGGCGTGTCGGCATCGAAGCCGTGCATGAGGGTTCCGATCTCCGCGATGGTGAAACCCATCTGCCGGGCGGCCGCGATCAGCGCGAGGCGGGGCAAGACATCGGGGTCGTAGCGGCGGCGCCCGCTTACCCGCGCCGGCGCGGGTAGGAGCCCGATGCTTTCGTAGTACCGGATCGCTGATGGACGTAGCCTGGCCCGATGCGCGACCGCCGTGATGGTCAATGGATGCGCCACGGCCCCTCCTTGACTTCAAGTGAGCTTGAAGTTGTACGGTACTCGATGAACGGGTGAGCGAGCAAGCGGACCCGCATCGGCTAGGAGAAAGGACGAACGAGACATGAACCAGACACCCATTGACCAGGCAGTGCCTGAGGTGCCCATTGCCTGCACGCTCGGCACCGAGGATCGTCGGCACCGAGGCGAGGAAGTCGCACAACTGTTCCTGGAGGGCCGGCCGGAGGCACGGCAACTCCCTGATGGGTATGCCCTGCGGTTCCCGAGCGATGACCTCTGGGCGTCGCGCCTGCTGGTCTTCATCATGGGTGAGCGCGCCTGTTGCCCCTTCTTCACCTTCGAGTTGCTCTTCGAGCCGGGGCAGGGGCCGATCTGGCTACACCTCCATGGCCCGGCGGGTACGACCGGGTTCGTGGCCGATCTACTCGCGCGGGTCGAGGAACATGAGGGTGCGCAAGCCTATGGATATGGTTCGAGGATCAAACACAGGAGAAGAGGATGAAGGCCGTCATAAGAAGGGTTGTTAGGCGCTGGGGGCGGCACTAAGCCGTTCGTCTAGGGCCAGCATGAGGTGGCGTCCTGAAGCACGCGGGCGCGCGCCGCGGTTGCGGCGGCAGCCCACCCGACGGTACCCTTCCGCGTAGGTGATAGAAGGAGAGAGGAAGAGTGACGACATGGCGGCGGTGGATGTCCTGATCGTGGGGGGCGGGGTGATCGGCGCCTCCATCGCCTATTATCTGGCGGAACGCGGGACGCGGGTGGTGGTCCTGGAGCGCGGACGGAGTGGTGGTCATGCCTCGTTGGCCTCGGCCGGCTTGCTCCATCCGATCATGGATCCGGAGGTCTCTCCCGCCCTGCGCGACTTGACCGCCGCCAGCGATACTCTGTTTCCCGCCCTGGTAGCTCGCTTGCGTGACCTGACTGGGATCGATCCGCAGTACCAGACCAGCGGCTGGCTCCGGGTGGCCCTGGAGCCGCCGCGGGTAGGTACCCTGGCGGCCCAGGCAACCGAGCGAGCACGGCAGGACTATGACCTTCGGATGCTGTCCGGCGAGGAGGCGCGGGCCCTGGAGCCCGCCCTCTCACCGGAGGTGATGGCGGCCTTGTATCTGCCGCGCGGGGCGCAGGTCTATGTCCCGGCCCTGCTCTCGGCCTATCTGCACGCCGCCGCGCGACTGGGCGGGACCGTGCGCCTTGGAGTGGGGGTAGATGCCCTGTGTCTGGACGGCAGGCGCGTGGTGGGCGCGCGCACCGCCGATGGAGAGAGGATCCTGGCCGGACATACCGTCCTGGCGGGCGGCGCCTGGACGCCGCGCCTCACCGCTGATCTCGGCCTTACTCTGCCGGTCTTCCCCATGCGCGGGCAGATTCTCGCCCTTCATGCCATCCCGGCGCCCCTGCGCCAGGTTGTATTCGGCCCTGGGATCTATCTGGCCCCCAAGGTAGACGGCTCGCTAATCGCGGGCGCCACCTACGAGGATGCCGGGTTCGACGATCGGCTCACCGCGTCCGGCCTGAGTACGCTTTTGGCCGCCGCCCAGCGGACGGCCCCGATTCTGGCCGACGCCACCTTCCGCGAAGCCTGGGTAGGACTCCGTCCGGCCAGCCGCGATGGGCTGCCGATCCTGGGGCCGGTGCCGGGCTGGGAGGGGGTCTCCGTGGCCACTGGCCATACGGCCGAAGGAGTGTCGCTGAGCCCGATCACCGGCGCCATCATGGCCGCGCTGATCCATGGCGAACCGCCCGATCCCTCGTTGGCCCCGTTCCGCCTGGAGCGTTTCCTCGGACTCCCATGACTCAGCCCACGCCGGGGCCTGGCTTACCGCCTATCCAGGTGGCCTCGATGAGGTCGCGCCATGCTGGATAGCCGATCTGAAGGTGTTTGCTCTGCCAGGAGCGTCGCGGATATACTCTCCCATGCGGCAGGCTCCATGCCGGCAACGTGGGCTGCCTAGCCATGGATTGAAAGCAGACGCTTCCGATGGCAGACCAAGGCGCACGGCGAGAGTTCTCGCCTGAAGCCGCCCGCACCGACTCTGGGTCGCTGTTGGCGCGGGCGGCGTCCTGGATCCTGAACCTGGAACTGGCGGGACCACTGCGGGTGGCCCTGGTAGTGGCTGCCTTCGTTTTCGCCGTGGCCTTGAATCTGTGGCTCCCCGGCTTCGCTACCAAGCGACCATTCATATTCTTTTACATTCCCGTGTTTACGGCAGCGCTCGTGAGCGGCACCCCGGCGGTCTTCTCCGTAGTTCTGGGAGCGGATGTACTCGGTACGTCCTGGTTGGCGCCCTGGGGGTCGTTTCAGATCGAGGATGTGGAGGATATTCTGTCCGAAGTGGCCTTCACGGTGGTCTCCTGCGTTCTGGCGATTCTCCTTCCAAGCATGCGGCGCGTGGTACGAGATCTCTCCATTGCCGCGTACGATCTGCGGATGCTCTATGAGGCCATGCCTTGCGGCGTGCTGGCAATTGATGCCCTGGGAACTCCACTTCAGGTGAACACCGCGGCGCTGACCATCTTGCAAGCCCGTCGCGAGGATCTGCATGGTCCGGTCTCGTGGGCCACCAAGTTCCTCTTGTTGCGCGAGGACGGTTCGCACCTTCCGGAGGACTACCGTCCTTTGGACAGGGCCCTGCGCACCGGAGTACCGCAACGCGACATCCTGGCGCGACTGGCGCTACCGAATGGCGATCAGCGCATGCTGCAAGTAGATGCGGTTCCCATGCCTGACGAAGCGGGCATCACGCGGAAGGTAGTGATGACTTTTAGCGACGTGACCGATCGCCTGGCGGTGCAAAAGCGAGCCGACCGCTTTGGTCGCATCCTTGACCACTCAAGCAACGAGATCTATGTTCTTGATGCTGACACGTTGCGCTTCGAACACGTCAACGAAGGCGCCCAGCGTAACCTGGGCTACGGCATGGACGAACTGCGGCATCTCACACCCGCCGACCTGCTGGTAGCCCCGGACGCCGGTCAGTTTACGGACCTGCTCGCGCCCCTCCGATCCGGCGAGCAGGAAATGGTGTCGCGGGAGGCGACGCACCGGCGGAAGGATGGCTCGCTCTATCCGATCGAGGCACGCTGGCAACTCACGCGAACCGAAGACCCGCCTCTCTTCGTGGGGATCGTCCTCGATATCACGGAGCGGAAGCGGGCTGAGCAGCGGCTTCGGCGCGCGGAACGGGCGCTCGCCACCTTGAGCGACTGCAATCAGGTTTTGGTGCGAGTGGCGACCGAGGCCGAGCTTCTGGAGCGGATCTGCCGAACCATTGTCGAGGTGGGCGGCTATCGGTTGGCCTGGGTGAGTCGGGCCGAGCAAGATGAGGCGCGAACGGTGCATGTGATCGCGAGCTTTGGCGCCGACAGCGGCGATGTGGCCCAGACTGAGATGTCCTGGGCTGATCCGCCGCAAGGACATGCCCCCACCGGCACCGCCATTCGCGACGGGCGCCTGGTGATCGCGCCGAGCCTCACTCCTGGTGGCGCGGGCGCACCCGCCGCCGGCGTTGCCATCGCCCTCCCACTCTGGATCGATGGCCGAGTCTTCGGCGCTTTAACGCTTCACGCCGACGAAACATATGCGTTTGACGACGCTGAGGTGCGCCTGCTACATGAGTTGGCGGAGGACATTGCGTTCGGCCTCAAGGCCATGGCGGATCGATCTCGACGGGCGCGCGCCGAAACCGCCCTACGCGAAGCCGTGGAGGCGCTGCGGGCCAGTGAGCAGCACCTGCGCGCCGTGGTATCTCATGCACCCATCTTGCTATTCGCGTTTGATCGCGATGGGATCTGCAACCTCCTCGATGGAGGCGCCCTGCCATTGATTGGTTGGCAACCGCGCGAAGTGGTCGGTCATGACTTTTTCTCGCGCCTCTCCGACCGACCCGACCTCGCTGGATACGCGAGGCGCGCGCTGGCCGGCGAGGCTTTCGTCACCGAGACCGAGATCGGTGACCTGGTGTTTGAGATGTGGTGGACCCCGGACTATGACGGTATGGGCGCGCTGGCAGGCGGCTCCTGCGTGGCGGTGAACATCACCGACCAGGTGCGGGCACGGCAGGATGCCGAACGAGCGCGCGCGGCCTCGGATGAATTGGCGAAGCTGCGTAGCGACTTCGTGGCCGCCGTCAGCCACGAACTGCGCACGCCCTTGACCGCGGTTGTCGGCTACGCCGAGCTCTTGCAGGCGTTCTGGTCAACAATGGACGACGCGCAACGGCTGAGTCGCATTGAGCGGATCGTGGAAGCCGCCAATCGCCAAAAGCGTCTTGTCGAGGATCTCCTCACTCTGACCCAACTGGAGGCACACTCCCCCTCCCCGATCATCGCGCCGGTTGATCTCCGGCTAGTCGTGGAACGGGCGGCACGGGAAGTGCAAGGCGCCTATCCGGGACAGCGCATTGATGAAGAGGGCCCGCCGGAGTTGCGTGTACTGGCGGACCAGGCGAAGGTGCTCCAGATCCTGACGAACCTGATCGATAACGCGGCCAAGTACTCTCCGGAAGGAAGTCCAATTCAGGTGTCATGGGGGATCGAGGAAGGGGAAAGCGTGGTACGGGTCAGCGATAATGGTCCCGGGATCCCGGAGGCCGGACGCGAGCAGCTGTTCACCCGCTTTGGTCGGATCCCCGGCAGCCGAATTCGGGCGGGCCATGTAGGCACGGGATTAGGACTGTACCTGGGGCGACAATTGGCGCGCGCCATGGGTGGCGATCTCGACCTCAATCAGACCGGGCCTACAGGCACCTCCTTTTCCCTGCGCCTTCCCCTGGCCGATAAGGAGTAGGCAGCCGCCTCATACAGGACTGCTCATGGGGATCGTCGCTTTGGTCAGAGGAAGTCTTGCCTCTTTCTTCTTACGCGACAGCCTCCTTGAAACGCCGGATCGCCTCGATGTGCGCGGCCGGGCTGGCCAGGCCGGCGCCCATGGTGTTCACCGCGAGGTGCGTCGCCCCCAGGGCTTCCCAGGCCGCCACGATCCGGGGCCAGTCGTCCGGCCTGGTGGCACCGTAATTCAGCCGGGCCTCGATCCCGATCGCGCTGGGGTTCCGCCCCGCCGCCCCTGCGTGCGCGTGGAGGCGCGCGATGGCCTCGCGGGCGCGCTCATCGGGGGCCATTTGGGGGAACCAGCCGTCGCCGATCTCGCCTGCCCGGCGAAGGGTCGCCTCGGAGCCGCCGCCTAACCAGATGGGGATGGGCCGTTGCACGGGGAGCGGATTGATGCCCGCTGCCTCGATGGTATGCCAGCGCCCCTGGAAGGTCACCGATTCCTCGGTGAAGAGGGCGCGCAGGACGGCGATTTGCTCCTCGCTGCGCTTGCCCCGGTTGTGAAAGTCCTCCCCGAGCGCCTGATACTCGACCTCGTTCCAACCGATCCCGATCCCCAGGCGAAGGCGTCCACCCGACAGCACGTCCACCTCGGCCGCCTGTTTGGCCACCAGCGCGGTCTGCCGTTGGGGAAGGATGATCACCCCGGTCACCAACTCGATCCGCTGGGTAAGGGCGGCCAGATAACCATAGAGCACGAACGGCTCGTGGAAGAGGCTGGTATGGGAATACGGGCCGCTCCAATCGGGGCGCACTCGCGTATCGGCGCCCAGCACATGGTCGTAGCTGAGGATGTGCGCGTAGCCCAGCCCCTCCGCCGCCTGCGCGTAGTCGCGGATCGCGATGGGATCCTGGGTAATCTCCAACTGAGGGAATACGACGCCGATTTTCACTGAATCTGTTCTCCCGACTAGCCACGTCCGGTCATACAGTTCACTGTACCGCTGGGGGAGAACCGGCGCCCACCAGTATCGGCAGGCGCGGGCGACGTTCTTTCATGTATACCTGCTACTCACGCGCGTACGCTACAACCGATGGCTTGGGAGACGTACCGATCCAAGGGGCGGATACCCATCGTGCTCGTCTGGTGGCAGGCAGGGTAAGGCGAGAGAGGATTTCCCACGAACCCGCTCGAAAGAGTGACGGCCTGGACAAGGGGATGTTCAGATGCTACAGTGGCGCTACTATCTCATCACTCCCCTAACCTTCGTGGAGTGCCATGGATCTGTTGCTGCCAACCATAGGCTTTGGTCTCGTGACGGCGTCGATCCTGGCCCTGGCCGCCGTGGGCTTTACCTTGCAGTTCAGCGTCACCGGCGTGGTGAACTTCGCGTTTGGCGATCTCATGACGGTCGGCGCCTATGTCGCGTGGTTGGTCAACACGGGGCTGCACTGGAACATCTGGGTTGGCGCGGTCGCCGGGATGCTTTTTCTGGCCGTGGCCTCCGTGATCATGAATCGTCTGCTGCTGCAACCTTTCATCCGCAAGCGCACCGACCTTTTCGGTCTCCTGATCGTCACCTTTGCGTTCGGCCTGATTGTCGAGAATGCCCTGCAAGCGATCTTCGGCCCCAATTATCAGAGCTACACCTACTCCCCATCTTCCTCGGTTGGCTTCCTGGGCATGACCTTCACGGTCAACCAACTGATCATCATCGTGCTGGCGGTCATCGTCATGCTGCTCGTGCATGGGCTGCTGCGATATACGAAGGTTGGCAAGGCGATGCGGGCGATGGCCGACGACCCGGCGTTGGCTCGCGCCTGCGGGATCAAGGTGGCGCGCATTACCGATCTGGCCTGGCTGATCAGCGGCGCCCTGGCCGGGCTGGCGGGCTTTGTCCTGGTGCTGAATACCGCCGCCTTCGCCCCCTCGACCGGCGAGGGCTTTCTCCTGGTGATCGTGGCGGCGGCGGTCCTGGGCGGCGTGGGGCGTCCGTACGGCGCCATGGCCGGGGCGCTGATCGTCGGCCTGGTGACCGAGGTCTCGGCCACGATCATCCCGGCGGAGGATAAATCAGTGGCCGCGTTCGTGATTCTGATCCTGGTGCTGCTCCTGCGGCCCCAGGGGATCATCGCCGCCGCGCGGGGGTAAGAGAACGTATGAGTGACGCGGTTGCCTATTACGTCATCACCTTGCTGGTCTACATGGGCTGCAATGTCATGTTCGTGCTGGGGCTGAATCTCCAGTTCGGCCTGGCTAACATTATCAACTTCTCCTACTACATCCTGGTCGCGGTGGGCGGCTACTTCGCCGGATTGGTGGTCCTGGGGCCGCCGCAGCCGGTGGAAAGCGGCGGCACGGAATATCTGTTTGGTTGGACCTTGCCCTGGCCGTTGCCGGTCGCGGTCGCCGGACTCGCCGGCGCTGTACTGGCCTTGCTGGTCGGCATTATCGCCGTGCGTCGTCTCCGCAGCGATTACCTTGCCGTGGCTACCCTGGTGGTGGGCGACGTGGCCTGGTTGCTGACCGGGAATACCACCTCGGTGGTCAATGGATGGAACGGCCTGACCGGGATTCCCCAACCGCTGGCCGATACCCTGAATCTGCCGCAACTCCAGTACCAGTGGGTCTACCTTGGGATCGTCCTCGGCTTCGCCTTGCTGTCGTTCCTGATCATGCAGCGGCTCACCCACTCGCCGTTCGGCCGTTCCCTCCGGGCCATCCGCGAGAACGAATACACCGCCGCCGCCTGTGGCAAGGATGTGTTCCGCCTGCGGATGACCGCGATGGTCATTGGCGGGGCGATCGCCGCCGTGGGCGGCGCCCTGTTCATCGAGTTCATCGGCACCGTGCAGCCCAGCATGTGGAACGTACCCGAGACCTTCGTGATCTTCGCGGCCCTGATCGTCGGCGGCCGGGGGAACAATTGGGGCGCCGTGCTCGGGGCAATCCTGGTCCCGGTCGGCTTCCTGGAAGGCTCGCGATTGTTGCCGCAAGACTGGATCGATCCCAACCTGATCGATCCCTTGCGCTGGATCATCATTGGTTCGGTCCTGATTTTGGTTCTCTATTTCCGCCCGCAAGGTATCTTCCCCGAACCCAAGCGGCGTTTCCGCAAGATCTTGCGCCAACTGGCGGTTGATGAAGGGCCTGGCCGCCAGATCCATCGGCGAACCGAGGAACTACCGTGACCGACGACCTGGCCCTGCGGGTAACCGGCGTGAGCCGTTCGTTCGGCGGCGTACACGCGGTCGCCGGCTGCTCGTTCACGGTACGGCGCGGAACGATTACCGGCCTGATTGGACCGAACGGGGCCGGGAAAAGCACGATGCTGAACCTGCTGGCGGGCGCTCTCCAGCCCGATGAAGGGTCGATTCGTTTCTTCGGCGGTGAGATCGCCCGCCTGCCGTCGTTCCAGATCGCGCGGCTCGGCATGGCCCGCACCTTTCAGTTGTCCTCCGAGTTCGCGCGCATGACCGTGCTGGAAAACCTGATGGTGGCGCCGCTCAATCAGCGTGGGGACTCGGTATGGGCCGCGCTGCTTGGTCCCCGGATCTGGAAGCGCGAGGAGCGCGAACACGTAGCATCGGCCTGGAGCTTGCTCCAACGCTTTAACCTGGTGCATCTGGCTCATGAATACGCGGGCAATCTGAGCGGCGGACAAAAGCGGCTCCTCGAATTGGCCCGCGCGCTGCACATGAAACCGCGGCTTCTGCTGCTGGACGAGCCGATGGCGGGCGTCAATCCGGCCTTGATCAGCCAGTTAACCGACTATATCGCCGCCTTGAAGGGCGAGGGGCTCACGGTCGTGATGGTCGAGCACGAAATGGGCACGGTCGAACGATTGTGCGACCCGGTGATCGTGATGGCCCAGGGCCGGGTGCTGGCCGAGGGCTCCATGGCCGAGATTCGCGCCAATGAGGCGGTGGTGACTGCCTACTTGAGTGGTCAGCGCGTGTAGAGACCTGGCAACCGCCCATTGAAGCGCGATGAAGGGGGAGTATGGCTACACGGCGGGATGGCGTACTACGCGCGGAAGGGATCACTGCCGGGTACGGCCCGGTGCCGATCGTGCGCGAGGCATCGATCAGCGCCGAGGCCGGACAGATCGTGGCCATTCTGGGGCCGAACGGGGCCGGGAAGAGCACGCTGCTCAAGACGATATTTGGCTACTTGAAGCCCCAGGCCGGGCACGTCTTCCTCCAGGGCGTGGAGGTGACCGGACTGGCCCCGGAGGCGCTGGTCAGCCGGGGAATCGGCTACGTGCCGCAAGTGGGAAACGTCTTCCCCACCCTCACGGTGCGCGAGAACCTGGAAATGGGCGCCTATCTCAGACACGGCGGTGTACAGGAGCGGGTCGAGGCGGTTCTGAGCATCTTCCCCGACGTGGGGAAGGCCCTGGAGCGCCGTGCCGGTACTCTGAGCGGTGGGCAGCGGAGCATGCTGGCGATGGGGCGCGGGTTGATGCTGGATCCCACCGTGTTGCTGCTCGACGAGCCGACAGCCGGGCTGGCCCCGGAATATACAAGGGAGGTGTGGCGACAGATACAGCGGGTAGCGGAATCGGGAACCGCCGTGGTGGTGGTCGAGCAAAACGCCACCGCGGCGCTGCAGGCGGCCGACTGGGCCTATATCCTGGTCGCGGGCCGGAACCGTCATGACGATCGGGCCGGCACCTTGCTCGATAACCCGGACTTGGGCCGCATGTTTCTTGGCGGCTAACGCGGGCGTGCTCGGGCGAGCACACGCATGGGGAAAAGGAAGGACATGTATCATGGGGATCTTCCGATGGCGTACTACGGGCGCGGGCATCCTGTCGATCGTAGCTATTCTGGGTATGCTCGGCGGCAGCATCGCCCAAGCGGCCGCTCCCGCGCATCGAGCGGACGGCAGCACGCTCAACGTGGGGGTAAACGCGCCGTTTACCGGGGCCAGCGCGATCATCGGCACTCACTTCGTGCGCGGGCCCGAAGCGGCGGTCTGGGACATCAACCACAACGGCGGCGTACTGGGCCACAACTTTAACGTGATCCGAGCGGACGACCAGGATGACGCGGCCGATGGGGTAGCGGCGATCAATAAACTGATGGCTATCGATCAGCCGGTGACCATCTTCGGCCCCTCGTCGGATACGGCCACCGCCGTGGTTCCCCTCATTAACCGGAACCAGATCGTGGATTGGTGTCTGTGCGGCACGACTCAGCTCGACCATATGACCTATAAGTACATCTACCGTCCCAGCCCCGGCGACTCGCTGCAAGGATCGGCCCTGGCCCTCTGGGCGCACAAAATGGGCTATACGAAGGCGGCCTTCGTCTTCGCTTCCGATACCGGCTCGCAAACCCTGGTGAGCCCAGCCCTCTCCACCTTCACCACCCTTGGCGGCAAGGCGACGATCAACATCAAACTGTTGCCCGACCAGAGCAGCTATCGGAGCGAGGTCACGCAGGTGCTCAACAGCCACCCGCAGGTCATCTTCTCCGAAATGGATCCGCCCACGGCGGCTACCTTCTTCTCCGAGGAACTTCAGCTTGGACACACCCTCATTCCCTCGATCCAATCCGACTCGGCGGCGGGTCTCGATTTCTTCACCGCGCTCAAGAAGGTGATTGGGGTCGCGCGCACCACCTCCTTCATGACCGTGATGCAGGTCTACAGCCCGAATTATCCCGGCAGCGCGGAGTTTCTCCGCGCCTACCATCACGTCTATCCCAACCAGGCGCCGCTGGAGTTCAATACCAATGGGTACGACGCCATGAATATCTCGGCCCTGGCCATGCTGGAGGCAAAGTCCACCTCTCCAAGCGTATGGATTAGCAAGATAGCCTCGATCACCGGCGATACGTCCCTGACCCGTGTCACGACCTTCGCGCAGGGCAAGGCGGCTATCGCGGCCGGCAAGTCCGTGTATTACTTTGGCGCGACCGGCCAGATCACCTTCAACCAGAATCACAACTCCGCCGGCAATTTCGAGGCAACCGCCTTTACCAGCGATGGTAATTTCCGCCAACTTGGTACGTTGGCCGCCGCGACCCTGCAGAAGTACGTCCGCTAGGAGTATAGTGCGCGGGACGGTCTCCGAGCCGTGCGCTTCCCTATGCTCGGAAAGCAGGAAGGAACCCAGGCAAATCCTGGGTTCCTTCCTGCTTTTCGCCCCCGATCAAGACTGGCGGTGCTGTATGCTAGAGCACGGCGCGGACTGGGCCGCTTTCACCGCAAGGCGCGGCGGGCTACGCTGACAGTACGGGAGACGAAAATGTGCTCTCGTGGCGCCGTAGTAACCCACGCCGCGTTGTGCCGGCGCGGCGGCAGGAAAATACCTTCGAAGGGACAAGAGGCAACTTCTCGATGAGTGACGTGAACTTGCGGCATGGCCATCTGCCGGGGAATAAGCGGGTGGTTCGACGGATTCGCCGCCCTTTGCACTTACGGCGCACCCTCGGCATTCCTGCCTTGTTTAGCACTGGCTACGGGAATGTCGGCTCTTCCATCTATTATGCATTGGGAGTGACGGCCGCCTTCGCCCTCGGGGCGGCGCCCCTGGCCCTTACTCTGGCCGGGGTGTTCTTCGTCCTCACCGTGCTCACCTACACCGAGGCCACGGTCGCGGTGCCCGAGGCGGGCGGCGCCTCCAATTTCGCCCGACAGGGCTTCAATGAAATGGTGGCCTTTGTCACCGGTTGGGGTACCCTGCTCTCCTATACGGTCACGATCTCGATTTCGACCTTCAGCGCCGCCGGCTATTTATCCATTTTCTTCCCCATCCTGGCCCACAACACCGCCGACGTGGTCTTCGCGGTGGCGATGACCCTCCTCTTGATGACCCTGAATATCGTCGGGGTCAATGAAGCGGCGCTGTTCAGCATTATCTTCGCGGTGGTCGATCTCTGCACCGAGATCGTGCTGGTCATTCTCGGTTTTGTCTTCCTGATCAACTTTCCTTTACTGATCCATCAGATTCATTGGGGCACCGCTCCCTCGCTCACCAACTTCTTTCACGGGGCGGCGATCGCCATGGTGGCCTATACGGGGATCGAGACGATCTCCAACATGTCGGAGGAGGCGGAGGAGCCGTCGCGAACCGTGCCGGGGGCCTATGCGGTCTTGATCTTTGCCGTGCTTATCCTCTTCGCCGGAATTTCCCTGGTCGCCCTGAGCGCCATGCCCGTCCATCCCTGTACCCTGGCGGACGTGCACCAACACTATTGCACCCATGGCGAGTACACGACTGAATTGGCGAATAAGTACTTGAACGATCCGGTAGCCGGGATCGCGCGGGCGCTGCCGCATCCCTACAAGGACGTGCTCCTACCCATGGTAGCGATTCTCGCCGCCTCGATTCTGTTGATCGGCGCCAATGCCGGAGTACTGGGTGCGTCCCGCCTCTCGTTCTCCATGGGCAGCTATCAGCAGGTGCCGGAGATCCTCCACCGAGTGAACAAACGGACCAAGACGCCGGTCAATGCCATTGTCTTTTTCAGCGTCGTGGCCATCCTCATCGTGCTAACCGGCGAACTCACCCATCTCTCGGCCGTCTATATCTTCGGTTCCACCCTTGGCTTCACCATGGCCCACTTCTCGCTGATCGCCATGCGTTGGCGGGAAGCACCCGATCACAAAAGTGGCTTTCGCCTGGGCCTGAACATCCCCTTCAGGGGAAAAGCCATCCCCTCCACGGCGATCATCGGCGGCCTTGGCACCCTCGCGGTGTGGGTTCTGGTGGCGCTCACCGATCCCTTTGGCCGCTACGTTGGCTTCGGCTGGATGGCCGGCGGCATTATCCTCTACGTCGTCTACCGGCGGCGGAAGGGCATTTCGCTGACCAAAAGCGTCGAGCGGCGATACGAGATGCGCTAGACGGCCTGAACCCCCAGGAGAGAGTATGACCCCGCGACAGATTGGCATCTTGCAATCGATGCAGGTGGGGACACCGCATCGGTATGGCACCGTGGGCGCGGAGGAAGAGACGCGCCGCCCCTGGGAAACCTCTTTCTTCCGCGAGCCGAGTTCGAGCCCCCGTTGGCTTTTCACCACGCATCTCGAAGGGA
>DATLQX010000006.1:0-9056 GCA_035534995.1 Chloroflexota bacterium
CGGCTCCTTTCTACCCTATCCGCCTGCTTTTAACTTGTCCTTAACCCATGGGGTCGCGCTAAGATGGTACACTTGCGCATGCCCCTGGTGGGTGAGGGGCGGGAATAAGGTTAGGCGAAGGGAGGGGTCAAGCCACGCACGCGTTTATACGGCAAACAACGTGCGAGTGCTCCCGCCAGCGCTAAGGTCGGCGGGCGGGAAAGGTAGCCTGAGCGCCGCGGGCTTCCGCGGCCGAATCACGCAAGGATTGCGGGAGGATTGGGTGCTATGCGTACACGATCTCGCCTGGTTGGTCGGAGCGTGGCGGCACTTGCCGTCACCGTCGGCCTTACGCTCTCATCTGGCTTCATGCCGACACGCCATGCCGCCGCCGCGGCAAAGTCCACGATCTATTTCACCTCCATCGGCGATGTGAACGTTGCGGACCTCTACCGGAATACGCTGATTCCCGACTTCAATAAGGCGTTTCCCCAGTACACGGTGAAGTTTACCGAAATTCTGCACGGCATCAACGATCAGAGTCTGGTCGTCGACAACATGACGGCGGCGATGAATGCCGGCAAGTCCAGCGTCAATCTTGACGTCTATGAGGACTCACCGCTGAACTATGTGTATCCCGCCGGTAAAACCTTCAAGGATTATTTCCTGCCGCTTACCGTGAAGGATATCCCAAACATCGCGAAGATCGATCCGAAGGTGCAAGCTCCCGCGTACGGGTATGGCGTGGCCTATCGCGCCTCCGCCGTGACCCTTGTGTATAACAGCCAACAGGTAAGCACGCCGCCGAAAACCTACAGTCAACTGCTGGCCTGGATCAAGGCGAACCCCGGTAAGTTCACCTATTGCAGTCCGGCGGACGGCGGAAGCGGCGACTATTTCGTGGCGGCCGCGATCCGTTCGGTCATGTCGGCCTCCGACTACGCGGCGCTGCGGAAGGGCTATAACACGGGGCTGGAGAAGCAATGGCCCAAGGCATGGGCGATACTGAAGGCGCTGGAGCCGGACTTGTACCAGAACGGCTACCATCCAAGCGGTAATGTCGCGGTATTGAACCTGCTGGCCAAGGGTACGATCTCGATGGGCACCGCCTGGTCGGATCAGGGCCTCTCCGCTCTGGCCAAGGGCGTGCTGCCCAGCTACATGCACATGACGCAACTCAACCCGCCCTTCCCTGGTGGTCCCGCGTTTATGTCCGTGCCCAAGCTGGCGCAAAATCCGGCGGGCGCGAAAGTGTTTCTCAATTTCATCCTCAGCCCTGCCGAGCAGGCGAAGATTGCCGTGGCGATCCAGGGTTTCCCTGGCATCGAGTTCAAATACCTACCCGCGTCGGTAGTGAAGCACTTTGGCACCATTGCCTCGGGCTACGATACTGGCTGGCCGGGCGGCCCTTACGACAAGGACTTGCAACGGCTCTGGAAGCTGAACGTCCCGAGTAGCTAGGACGCGCTGGTGTCGGTATCGATGGCCACCCCAGGCGAGGGAGCAGCGGCGCGTCAGCGCCGCCGCTCCGCTCGGCTGCGCGAGTACCTGGTGGGCTATAGCTTGATCTCGCCAGCGGTGCTGCTGCTCGTGGTGTTGATCGTCTACCCGGCCCTGAAATCTATCTGGGATACACTGACCACGGTGTTGGTCCAGAGCCCGACTGGCCTGGTGCAAGTCTCGCACTCACCCAGCCTGGAGATCTACCGCCAGCTCTTCATCAACGCGGACTACAGGCTGGACCGCAAGGCGGTGGTGTTTACGATCGAGGTGACGATCATCACGCTGATCGTTCTCTTCGCCATCTGTTATCCACTCGCTATGTATCTGCGCTTTGGCAAGGGGCGGTTGCCGGCGTTCTTTCGAACGCTCTCGCTGATTCCTCTCTTTATTCCGACCATCATTTCCGCCTATGCCTTTATATCGTTCTATCAACAGGGAAACTTTCTCGACGTGCTCCTTCAGAATCTCCATCTGGAGCAGACGATGTTTGGCGGCAGATATCCGCAGTTAATCGACAACAGAACCGGCATCGTGATGGCGGAGGTGTGGAACAACATCCCCATTACGGTCTTACTCCTCGGCGCGGGACTGGGCGAGATCGATAACTCCCTGATCGAGAGCGCGCGAGACGTCGGCGCCGGTCTCTGGCGCATTTTTGCCGGCATTCTGTTCCCACTCACCCTGCGCCAATTCTTGGTTGCCTTCATCCTGGCCTTCATTGGGGTAATGGGCAGCTACAATATTCCGGCCCTGCTTGGCCCGACGCTGCCGCAGATGCTTGGGCCGGCGATGAATGATAATATCAGCCAGCAGCGCCTGATCATCGCCGAGGCGGAGGCGGTATTAACCTTTGCCATCGCCGCCGTGGTGGGGTTGCTCTACGTGGTGGCCGTGGTCCGGCAACGACAACGCTGAGGGGAAAATGGCAGAGTTACCGGCCAGGCTGGGCGCGGAAATAGAATACGGCATCGCGGCTCCGAAAGGCGGCGTATGGTTGGGGCCGTCTGGCGGCGAGACCGCGCTCCGCGCCGTACTGATTATCTTAAAGTGGCTGACCCTGGTGGCCCTGGCAATCTTCATTCTTGGGCCGCTGATCGTGATGGCGATTTGGGCGTTCGCCGGGCAGTGGACCGGTACGAGCTTGCTGCCGCAAGTGTGGTCGCTCAAGTGGTGGCCCGATGTATGGGGTCTCTCCGGGATCACCGATTCGATCGTGCTCAGCTTGCAAACGGCTACCGTCGTCATGCTCCTCTCCACCGTCATCTGCCTGCCCGCCGCCTATGGCTTCGCCCGGTTCCGCTTTGCCGGGCGCCAAACGCTCCTTCTGGCCTTCCTGGCCGCCAATGCCTTCCCCAAGTTCGGTCTCTACGTCACCATCCTGACCGTCTTCTATGAGATCAATTTCAATGACTCGGTGCAGGGCATCGTGGCCATCCAGATGCTGGAGACCCTGGTCTTCATGATCTGGATCCCCACCACCGCATTCCAGAATATTGATAGCGGCCTGGAGGAGGCGGCCATCGACGCGGGCTGTTCCCGTTTTGGCACCTTCATGCGCATCACCTTGCCACTGGCCGCGCCCGCCATCGCCGTGGCCATGTTGCTCTCCTTCGTGGCCGCCCTGGATGAGTCACAGGGCACCCTGTTGGTGGGATTGCCCGACCATATCACCATGCCGCTGATCATGTACAACGCGGTCAATTCTTACGCCCAGCCCGAGGGGGCGGTGTTCGCCTTAATGCTGTCCATTCCTTCCCTCTTGCTGCTGGTCGTGGCCCAGTTTCTGGCCCGAGGGCGAGGCGTACGTATTTTGGGAGCCTCATGAATTATGGCTGAACTGGCGCTGCGAAACCTGGTCAAATATTACGGCGCCGTACAGGCCGTACGCGACATTTCCCTTACGGTGGCGAGTGGCGAGTTATTGTGTATTCTCGGTCCATCGGGATGCGGTAAATCCACCACTCTGCGGATGGTCGGCGGTTTCGAGGCGATCTACAGTGGGGATATCACCATCGACGGCCGCTCGGTGGTGGCCTTACCACCCAACAAGCGCCCTACCGCGATGGTGTTTCAGAAATACACGCTCTGGCCTCACATGCGCGTGTGGGATAACGTGGCCTTTGGCCTCAAGCTACGCCGACTCCCCAAGGTCGAAATCGAGAAGAAAGTAGGCGGTGCCCTGGAGATGGTCGGTCTCCCCGATACCGCGCGTCGCTACCCGAGCCAGCTCTCCGGCGGTGAGCAGCAGCGGATTGCCCTGGCCCGGGCCCTGGTGCTTGAGCCAAAAGTGCTATTGCTGGACGAGCCACTCTCCAACCTTGATGCCCGGCTCCGCGTACGGATGCGCGAGGAGATCAAGCGGATCCAGCGCCGCATCGGGATCACCTCGGTATTTGTCACCCACGATCAGGAGGAGGCGCTCTCGATCGCCGATCGGATCGCGGTGATGAGCAAGGGAGTACTGGAGCAGCTTGACACTCCCTCTACCATCTACGCCCGCCCGCGCACCCTGTTCGTGGCCGATTTCATCGGTACCATGAACGTGCTGGACGGACGGTACCGCCGTGATCTCCGGGCCGTGGAGGTGGCGGGGACTCGGTTTCCCGTGGCGGATGCCTGCTGGCCCGACGGCCAGGAGCTGCGGATTGCCATTCGGCCCGAGGATCTGGCGCCGGTTGCCCTCCAGACTCCTGGGTCGTTCCGGGGGCCGGTGGACGTGGTGATGGACCTGGGCCACTTCCACCAGGTGGAAGTGATATTGGGGGCGGGGCCGCTGCTGAAAATGTTCGTGCCCAAGGAGACCGAGATCGCCACGGGGGAAACCATCTCGGTCGCGCCGGCGCGCTGCCTGGCCTATGCCGGTAACGAGGAGCCGGTCGAATTGACCTTTGCCAATCAACCGCATTTTACAAGCTCTTAGCTTGGGCTTAAACTGTGCTTAACATCGTTCTCCGTATCATGGTGGGAGCCGCGCCGGCCCTGCCGTGGTACCGTGGGTGGTGTCGGCGGGCTGGCCCGCGATTGAGCATCGCGCCGTGCACGAGGAGGGATTGATCCGTAGTATAGGTATACGTCAAGGGCGAACAAGGACGCCCAGGAGCGTAGCGGGCGCGGCGGGATACCCAAGAAACGGCAGCCAAGGCGATGTTGTAGGTTAGCAACGGGAGGAAACCATGAGCACGCACGACATAAGCCGTCGAGAGGTGCTGAAACGCGGAGCCCTGGGGGGGCTGGGACTGGCAAGCATGGGCTCGCTTGCCGGAGCGATGGATCTGGGGCGCGCCTTCGCGGCCCGAGGGGAGGCCGGGGCGGTTTTGCCTCCGGCGCTGATCAACGCGGCCAAGAAGGAAGGCCACCTCAACACGATCACCCTACCGGTCGACTGGGCGAACTATGGCGAGATCATGAACACGTTCCAGACTCGCTATGGGATCCATATCACGGACGCCAATCCTAACGGCAGTTCGGCCGCCGAAATCGCCGCGATCAAGAACCTCAAGGGGCTGAATCGCGCCCCTGACGTGGTTGACGTCTCGGCCTCCTGGGCCGCCACCGGCGCGACCGGCGGCCTCTTTATTCCCTACAAGGTGTCCACCTGGGATACGATCCCAGCCAACATGAAGGAGCCCACCGGGCTCTGGTATGGGGACTATTACGGCGTCATTGCCTTCATGTCGAACAATACCACCATCAAGCACGCGCCCAAGGATTGGTCCGATTTGACCAGCCCAACCCTCAAGGGTCAGATCGCCCTGGGCGACGATCCACGGAAGGCAGGCGAGGCATTCGCCGCCGTCTTCGCGGCCGCGCTGGCCAATGGCGGTTCCTTGAGCAACATTGAACCAGGTATCAATTTCTTCTCCAAGCTCAAGAAGTCCGGCAATTTTATTCTCAGCCAGGCGCTCAACGCCAACTTCGCCAAGGGTGAGATGGGCGTGGCTATACGCTGGGACTACCTGCTCCTGGCCGCCCGCGACGGGTTCAAGAACAATCCCTCCGTCACGGTCAATATTCCCCTGCATGGGCGCTACGCCGGCCCGTATTTCCAGGCGATCAACAAGAACGCGCCCAATCCGAACGCGGCGAAACTCTGGGAAGAGTTCTTGTACAGTGACGAGGGACAGTTGTTGTTCCTCAAGGGCTACACCCACCCGGCTCGCTACGCCGACCTGGCGAAGCGAAACGTGATTCCCAAGGCCCTGTCGGCGAAGCTGCCGCCCGCCGCGGCATATGCCGGCCTCCAGTTCGCCAGTCTGGCGCAGATCACGACCGCCCAGGCCGTTCTGCAAGAGCAATGGGGTCCGAAGGTCAGCGGGAACTAGCACGGCTTGGCACAGGGACACCGGATACCCAGGGGTATCCGGTGTCCCTGTGCTAAGACATGTGGGTCGTGAATCACCTGGCGATGATTGGGTGTATGCCAAGGGAGAGATGATGGCCGAGGCCGCCAAAGAGATCGCACCCGTCCGATCCGGAGGCATGGCTGTCGCTCCCCTCCGCGCGCGTTCGCGGTCGGCGCGCGCCCGGACCATGCTGTGGCTGCCCATGGCGCCCTTTTTCCTCTACGTGGTCTTATTTCTCGTTCTCCCCACGGTGTGGTTGGTGGTGGGTGCGTTCCAGGATACGTCCGGGAGCTTCACCACGAGCAATATGCGCTCGCTGTTTCAGGGCGGCAACCTGGATGCCTACAAAACCAGTATCGAACTCAGTCTGTCCACTGCCCTGACCGGAAGCGTATTCGGCTTTTTCGTGGCCTATGCCATGGTCAAGGACGGTGCTCCGCGCTGGATTCGCGCCATCCTCTCGACCTTCGCCGGGGTGGCGGCGAACTTCGCCGGGGTTCCCCTGGCCTTTGCCTTTGTCGCTACCCTGGGCACCACGGGCGTAGTCACTGTCTTGCTGAATAATCACGGACTTCATATCTACCAAAGCGGCTTCACCGTCTATTCGTTTGGCGGTCTGGTCCTTGTCTATACCTACTTCCAGATGCCGCTCATGTTGCTGGTCATCAGCCCGGCTCTGGATGGCCTGCGCCGAGAGTGGCGAGAGGCGGCAGTTAGCCTGGGCGCCTCCGGACAGCAGTTCTGGCGGTGGGTGGGATTACCGATTCTCTGGCCATCGCTGTTCGGGGCCGCCGTGCTGCTCTTCGGCAGCGCGTTCTCGGCCTATGCCACGACGATAGCGCTGGTCGGCTCCCAGATCAACCTGGTGCCGATCAAGATAGGCAGCATTCTCTCCGGCGACTTCGCCGCCGACCCGAACCAGGCCAATGCCCTGGCGGTCGGGATGATCGTGATCATTGCCGTCGTGATGGTTGTGTACGCCGTGCTCCAGCGGCGATCCAGCCGGTGGTTCCGATGAAAAGGCCCCACCTGAGCCCCTGGGATATTTTCTGGCTGGTGTTTGCCGCCCTCTATTTCCTCATCCCTCTCTATGGTACGGCCGAGTTTAGCCTGGAGACAGGGGTGGGGAAATATGGCTTTGATGCCTACCAACATGTCATCGGCGACACCAGCCTGCAGCAAATCGATTTTAAGGATACCTTTCCCCTCTCGTTGAAGCTCGCCGCCGCCACGGTGATCTTGAGTATCGTGCTCATGGTGCCGACTGTTTACTGGGTGCACCTCAAGCTGCCGCGGGTGCGGCAGGTGATGGACTTCGTCGCCACCCTGCCCCTGGTCATCCCGCCCATTACCCTCGCGGTGGGAATCTTGCAGCTCTTCCAGGCCGGCTCGCAGCAATCCAGAGGGCCAGCCCAGATGTTGGTGGCCAACCCATCCTCGTGGTTGTTGTCCGGCCCTCAGATTCTTGCCCTGTCGTATGTAATCCTCGGCCTCCCCTTTACCTACCGTTCCCTGGACGCGGGAATGCGGGCGATCGACTTGAAAACCCTGACCGAAGCCGGGCAGAGCATGGGCGCCGGTTGGTTTACCGTTCTCTGGCGAGTCATTCTCCCCAATCTCCGTTTCGCCATTCTGTCGTCCGCCTTTCTCACCGTCACCCTGGTGATGGGGGAATACACCATGGCCAGCATCATGCTGTTTAATACCTTCCCTACCTTCATGTTCGTGGTGACTACCGGCGGGGACGCGCACCAGGGCGCGGCCCTGGCGATCATCAGCCTGCTCCTCACCTGGGCCGCGTTGTTGGGAATCCTTCTGTTAGGGCGAAAATCAGGACGCCGCGATACACAGATCGCGGGAGCGAGGTAGGGCGATGGCCAATCTGGAACTGCGGAGCCTGCATAAGCGTTTCGGCGAAGTCGTGGCCTTGCAAAATCTTGACCTGGGGATCGAAACCGGTGAATTCGTCGCCTTTCTCGGCCCGAGCGGATGTGGGAAGACCACCGCCTTGCGGATTGTCGCCGGTTTTGAGCGGCCCGACGCCGGCAACGTGCTCCTGGGAGGCAAGGACATTACCGACCTGCCGGCCAACCGTCGCGATATGGGGATGGTGTTCCAGGCATACAGCTTGTTCCCCAACCTGAACGCTCGCGACAACGTGGCCTTTGGTCTGCGGGTGCGGAGAGTCGCCGCCGCCCAACGGACGAAGCGCGCGGGGGACTTGCTGGATCTGGTTGGCCTCGCCTCGGCGGCATCCCGCTATCCCCACCAATTGTCGGGTGGACAGCAGCAGCGGGTGGCGCTCGCTCGGGCCCTGGCAATCGAACCCCGTGTCCTCCTTCTCGACGAGCCGTTGTCCGCCCTGGATGCCAAGGTGCGGGTGCAGTTGCGGGAGGAAATCCGCCGTTTGCAAACCCAACTCGGGATCACCACCCTGTTCGTCACCCACGATCAGGAGGAGGCGCTGTCCATCTCCGATCGAGTGGTCGTGCTCTCGCAAGGGCATATCGAGCAGGTGGGCGCCCCCACCGAAATCTATGGGAATCCGCTCACCGCCTTCGTGGCCCAATTCGTGGGTACCATGAACCGGATCGAAGGTACGGCTCTTCCGCCGGATGGTATCGTCGCGGCGGGCGGCACGCGCCTGCCGGCCCAGGCCGCGCGGGACTGGCGCGAGAACGATCGGGTGCTGCTGCTCTTGCGCCCCGAGGCGATAGAAGTCGTGCTGGGAGAGGACGCACCATCCCCCGTGCTGAAGGGCACGGTGAAATCGCACATATTTCTCGGATCGGTGACTCGGCTTTACGTAGCCACGGAGGTGGGTGAGTTAATGGTCGACCTTGGCAGCCTCCGGGCCCTATCCTGCCCGGTCGGCTCGGTGGTCGCGTTCCGCTGGAAGCCCGAGGCACCCCGGCTGATCGGTCTTTCGCCGGGATCGAATGGGCACCAGCCATTACCGGGCCAGAGCGCGTCGACCTCCGCGATAGCCGAAGCAGCGGGCCGGAGCTAAATACATGACTCTACCGGCCAACTGTTCACGTATCCAACCTTCCCGCCTCTGGGAGCGCGAGACACCCGCAAGCGGGTACCCGGCTCGCCCCCGTTGGTGCGTCCAGCACACGGTGTCATCGTCGTGCTTGGCGGCTCCGGCGGAGGTGCCGGTCGTCCCTGGCGCTGGCGCGCCAGTGCGAGCGAGACGCTCGCGCTCCCAGGCGATCTCGCCATCCCGGC
>DATLQX010000007.1:0-9719 GCA_035534995.1 Chloroflexota bacterium
CGGCATCGGTCCGCGCGCGCTCAATCGCCGGCTCATGGGTGTCGATCCCAACCACGCGCGCCGCGGGAAAGGCATGCGCCACCGCAAAGCAGGCAGCACCGCCTCAGCATCCGACGTCGAGCATCGCGCCACCGGCCTGTATCGCCGCGGGACGAGCGAGATCGCCGCTACCCGTCGCGCCTTCGCCTACCACCCCGCCAAGGCGCTCGGCCTCTTCCTCCCCAAGATGCGCCGTGCCTGACTAGTTTCAGACCGTGGGCAAAGGGGCACGGTCTGAAAAATGCGGCCACCACGCCCCGGCGTCTGCCTTTGGCAATGACGAGCTTTGTACTGGGCGGCACAGCCATACCGAACTGGGCGCTGGTGTTTAGCACCGCCAGACCCGCGCTTTACCCGACTATTTTCAGACCGTGCCCCTTCGCCAGGGGCGCACCTGAAAACTGCGGTGAAGTGATCTGAGAAGAAGGAAAAGGGGTACCCTCGGCCCCAGCACGGCCACTGTTCAGAAGTTTCACGGCGTGCTGAGGGAGGGTACGGAGGGATCGTACAGCGGATCGGGCGCGGCGGGTGCGCGAACTGGTGGCGGAACTGAGTGCGGTGTTGAGCGAAGCGGTGAGTGCCCGCATCGAGCGCTGGGAGGTGACGGACCTGGGGACGATCGAGGCCGAGGCGCAGCAGGTGTTCCGCCAGGTAGGCGGGGTGCTACTGGGCGCGTTGGCGCGGGCGCGGGTGGCGGAGCAGGCGGGGGAGCGGCCAGTCTGCCCGACCTGTGGCGGCGCGGGGCGGCTAGTGGAAGGAGCGCGGCCCCGCCGGGTCCAAGGGCTGGTGGGCGAGGTGACGGTGCGGCGGCCCTATTACCACTGCGCGGCCTGCCGGACCGGAACGGCGCCGTTGGACGTGGCCTGGGGGCGGGGCCGGGGGGTGCGGACGGTGGTGGTGCTCGGCGACGGAGCGGACTGGATCTGGCGCCAGGCTTGCTGTCAGCTCGGGCGCCCAGGCCTTGAGGTCGTGGAAATCGTCGATTTCTTTCATGCCTGCGAGCACCTGAGCACGGTGGCCCACGCCGTCTGGGGGGCCGGGGACCTGCGCGCCCACGACTGGCTGGCCCCCCAACGCCCTGCCCTGCGCCACCAGGGGGTCCGCTCGGTGCGTCGGGCTCTGGGCAAGCTGCGCCCGCGCACCGCGACCGCCGCCGACGAAGTGCGCAAGGCCCGCCGCTATTTCCGTACCCACGACGCCCGGATGCACGATCCCGCCTTCCGCGCCCGCCAGTTCCCGATCGGCTCGGGGGCCATCGAGAGCACGGCCAAGAACATGATTCAGGCCCGCCAGACCCCGGCCCGGATGCGCTGGAGCCTCTTGGGCGCCCCAGCGGTGGCCAGTCTGCGCGCCGTGCAGCGCTCGGGGCGCTGGGCCGCCTTCTGGCAGAGCCAGCCCCAGTGCCGCCTGCGCCTCGTGCCGGAGGGCCGCGCCGCCACCGCCCCCGAGGCGGCCCAGCCCACAGGAGAAGACGCACCGGCCTCCTGCCCGTTCAGCCCGCCCGCCGCCCCGATCACCCCGCCACGCGCGTCACCGCCGCCGGAAACGCCTGCGCCCCTCGCCCCGCGGATCCAGACCGCTGGAAAACCCTGGTGGCCGTCCCGCGCCTGGGCCGACCATCCGATCGGCCGCCCTCGTTCTGCCTAGATGATCACTTGACCACAATTTTCAGGTGCGCCCCCCGGACACCCGGACACGAGCAGGTTGACACAGCCAGGCCGCACCCGCTACAGTGGTCGATAGTCGATGGTTGACAATCCACAATCGACCAAAGGCGGCGAGGGTAGAGAGATTATTCGGGAGGAGCGATGTTCGGCGCGCTCACCTATCGCACCATCCATGATCAGGTGTACCAAACCGTCTACGAGGCCATTCTTCAGGGCCGGCTGGAGCCGGGTGCCCGTCTGGTCGAAGCGGAATTGAGCCTTGCCCTCGGGGTCAGCCGGGGACCAGTCCGCGAGGCCATTCGGCGTCTGGAGAGCGAGGGCCTGGTCTTGACCCGCGCGCATCGCGATACCCATGTGATCAGTCTGACCGGGCTCGATGTGATCGAGCTCTATTCCGTCCGAGCCGTCCTCGAGGGGTTCGCCGCCGTGAGCGCCCTTCCGGTGCTCCGCGCCGATCATCTCGCGGCCATGGAACGGCAACTCGAAGACCTCGACCAGGCGGCACTGGCCCGGGACTGGGACCGGGTGGCCGTGCTCGACGCCCAGTGGCATGGCCATATTACCGCGGCGGCCGGCAACAAGCGGCTGATCACCCTCTGGACCCATTCCAACGGGCCGTTGCGCGTCCTCTTCGCCCGCGCGGCGGGCGCCATCTACCGCCCGGAGCAGATGCGTGAACGCCATGCCGATCTGCTCGACATCCTGCGCGACGGTGAACCAGCCATCATCGAACAGGCCATTCGCGAGCATTATCTCTCGTCCGCTCACCTCCTGGCGGCCCACGCCGGCGATCAGGCGGCTCGCTCGGGGGAGGCGCGCACGCCCATGGCGGCCTGCCCATGACCCACCGGAGCGCGCCGATTCCCCTGAACCGGCCTCCATGGATTCGCCGTGCTAGCCAGGGAATGTTGAGGTACCACCACTACTCCAGGAAGGAGGGCACCTTCGCCGCCGGCCGATGCCCACCGTGACCAAGGACGCCGCTCTCATCCTCCGACCTCGCGGGCTCGCGTCCCGTGACCCACAGTTCCGAAGGGAGTTCACCAATGTTTCGGTTCCTCTATCGCGGCCGCCGTAGTCTCGCCGCCCTGGCGCTGATCACGGTCGCCTGCACCCCCTGGGCCACCTCTCGTCCGACCCACGCCGCGTCTCCGTCCGTGATGACCATTGGGATCAGCGAAGAGCCCGATACCCTTGATCCGCAAAAGAGTGACACGGCGGTGAGCGACATTATTCTCCGCTATGTCGGCGATCCCCTGGTTCGACTGGCGCCGTCCGGGAAATACGTGCCCGGCATAGCCACGATGTGGTCCATCTCGCCCAACGGCCTCCTGTATACGTTTACCCTGCGCCATGATGTGACCTTTCAGGACGGGACGCCGCTCACGGCGGCCGACTTCGCCAAGACCTTCCAACGCGCGCTCAATCCGGCGACCAAATCACCAGTCGCCGGCAGCTCGCTCGGCGGCGTGACCTCGGTGACGGCGACCGGCAAATACTCTCTCGCGATCCGGCTCAGCCATCCCTACGCCTTCTTCCTGCATAATCTCAGCGACGGCGGGCGCCTGATGGCCCTGAGCCCCACCGCGCTCAGCAAGGAGGGGAGTACCTTTGGCCGGCACCCGGTCAGTACCGGGCCCTGGATGGTCTCAAGCTGGACGAGCGGAACCCAGATTACCCTGGTGAAGAACCCGAATTACCACTGGGGGCCGTCCTACACCCAGTCAGGTCCAGTACACATTGACAGCCTGGTCTTCCGCATCATCGTGGACGAGGCAACCCAAACCGCTGCTTTCCAGTCCGGCGAGCTGGATGAACTGGTGCTTCCCTCCACCGCGGTCAGCCGCATTCAGGCGATGCGGAAGTACCATATCGTGAAATTTCTCCACCAGGGCGTGTTCTTCATTGAGATGAACGTACTCAAGGCGCCCTTCAACGATATTCGCGTGCGCCAGGCGATGAACTACGCGATCAACAAGAATCCGGTGGTACAAGTAGCGCTCAGTGGACTCGGCGTCCCTGCCTACGGCACCCTCCCGCCCAGCATCGCCGGCTACTGGCCGGGTATCACCACCTATCGGTACAGCTATGACCCGAAAAAAGCGCTCGCCCTCTTCGCTCAGGCTGGCTGGGTACAAAAGAACGGCGTCCTGGAGAAGAACGGGCAGCCCCTGACTTTCACCGTGTTCACCTGGTCCGAGGACGCGGTCAAGCGGGCGGCCGAGGTGGTGCAGTCCGAACTGAAGACCCTGGGCATCCAGATGAACATTCAGAACTATGATTTTGGCACCCTGCTCGCCAAGGCGGCGGCGGGAGACCAGCAAGCCAATTTCCTGGGCTACACCTACAGCACGGCGGACATCGAGTACATCTGGTTTGACACGGCCAATATCGGCACCGGACTGGCGAACAGCCACGACCATGATCCCAAGATCGACGCGCTGATCGCCAAGATGCGCTCGGCGACCGATGTGGCCGCGCAAAACGCGGCGATCGCCGAATTGCAACGCTACCTGGCGGACCAGGCGCTGTGGGTTCCCCTCTGGGTCCAATACGACTACATCGCCTTCCAGCCGCGGGTACACGGCGCGATCTTCGACAATCTCGGCGAAAGCGACGTCATCCTGAACAACGCGACGGTTACGGGCTAACCCGGCGGCGGCGCAGCTTGCCTGGGACACCCAGGCAGGCCGCGCCCGCCCTAGACGCATCCACGACGAGAGTTGGGTACCGTGCTGACCTTCATTTACCGCCGCGTGTTGCTCCTGGTGCCGATTTTGCTCGGCGTCTCAATCGTCACCTTCTTGATGGTGCACCTTGTTCCCGGTGATCCGATCCAGATCATGTTTGGGCAGAGCGCGTCGGGCGCCAATCTGGCGGTGCTGCGGCATGAGTATGGTCTTGACGACCCGCTGCCCGTGCAATACCTGCACTTCATGGGGAACCTGCTGCACGGCAACCTGGGCACGTCCATTCACAGCAGCCGACCAGTGCTGAATGAGATCAGTGATCGCTTCCCGGCGACTCTCGAACTGACCGTGGCCGCCATGGTGCTGGCCATCGTGCTCGGGGTCAGCGCGGGCGTGCTGGCGGCCGGCAGCCGCTCCCGCCGGCTCGACGGGCTGCTCATGCTCGGCGCCACCCTCGGTTTCTCGTTGCCCTCCTTTTTCGTGGGGCTGCTGCTCATTTACTTCTTCGCCCTACAGTTGGGCTGGTTTCCCGTGCTCGGTGCTCTCACCGTGCAAGGGCTCATCCTGCCCGCGATCACGTTGGCCTTGCCGGCCGCCTCCGTCCTCGCGCGCGTGACCCGCTCCGGTCTGGTCGACGTGCTCGGTCAGGATTATATTCGGACCGCGCGGGCGAAAGGGCTCGCTTGGCCGCGGGTCGTGGCCTACCACGCGGTACGGAATGGGCTAATCGTGGTCCTGACCATCGTTGGCCTCCAGTTTGGCGGTTTGATGGCCGGCTCGGTTATCGTGGAGACGGTGTTCGCGCGTCCCGGCCTGGGCAGCCTGGTGGTGCAAGCGATCCAGGAGCGGGACTATCCGATGATCCAGGGTATTGTCCTGGTGTTTGCGTCCTTCTATGTCCTGATCAACCTGGTCGTCGATATCCTCTACGGCCTGATTAATCCGCGGATTCGCGTCTCGTAAGCAAGGGGGAATTCATGCATCGGCACCTGGAGGCGGACCCAGGCATGGACATCGAGGAGGCGCCCCAGCGGGTGAATGGCCGGCTCGCCCGGCGGATCCTGGACCGCCCGCTCACGGTGGCCGGCATGGTGATCGTCCTGCTGTTCCTGGCCGTCGCGGTGGTCGGGATCTTCGTGACTCCTCAGCCGCCGGACACCCTGAACTATTCGGCCGTCCTCGCCCCCCCATCCTCCAGCTTTCCCTTTGGCACCGACGATCTTGGCCGCGATATTCTCAGCCGGATCATCGCCGGCGCGCACATCTCCCTCATGGTCGGGGTGATCGCCATCGGCATGGCCATGGCCTGCGGGATCGTCCTCGGTCTCCTGGCGGGATATCTGGGGAGCTGGGTCGATCAGACGATCATGCGCCTGATGGATATCATGTTGGCGTTTCCCGATATTCTCCTGGCTATCGTGATCATCGCCATCCTGGGGCCCGGGCTGTTCAACGTGATCATCGCGGTGGGCATCGGCGCCGTTCCCGTCTATACCCGCACGGTGCGGGCCGCCGTGCTCGGCGTGCGGGAACAGGAATTCGTGGAAGCGGCGCGGGCGCTCGGCGTGGCGCCCTGGCGGATCATGCGGGTGCACATTCTGCGCAATATCCTGGCCCCGATCATTGTCCTCGCCACCCTGGGGGTGGGACTGGCCATCTTGATCGCGGCCGGCTTGAGCTTCATCGGTCTCGGCGCCCAACCGCCCACCCCGGAGTGGGGCGACATGCTCAACGAGGCGCAAACCTATCTGCAACAGGCGTGGTGGATGGCGGTCTTTCCCGGCACGGCGATCACCCTCACGGTGATTGGTCTGAACTTGCTGGGGGATGGCCTGCGCGAATTGCTCGATCCCACGATCCGATAAAGGGAACCACAGTGAGAGGAAATGGCAAGCCATGGAGGAGTTGGAGGCGTTGCGGCAACGGATCGCCGCGGTCGCGGCGGATCTACCCGGCAGGCTGGGCGTCCTGGTGCGCTACCCTGATGAAGACGCGGAAGTGGGCTTCGCGGCGGATGACCTGTTCCCTGCCGCCAGCGTGATCAAGATCCCGATTATGGTCGAGGTTTACCGGCAAGCAGCCGCCGGACGCCTGACCCTTGCCGATCCGCTGCCCGTGTTGGCCGAGGAGCGAACGGATGGCTCCGGCATCCTCAAATACCTGCACGCCGGCCTCCAGTTGACCATCGCCGACGCGGTTGAGCTGATGATCATCGTCAGTGATAACAGCGCCACCAACCTCTTGCTCCGCCGCCTTGGGACCGAGGCCGTGAACCGCGCGATGGACGACCTTGGTCTCTCCCAGACGCGCACGGCGGGGCCAATCCGCTCGGCCAACGCGGCGGTCGACCTTTCGCGAATGTCCCGCACCACTCCCCGCGAGATGGGCAACCTCCTGGCGTGGATGGCGGCGGGTACGCTGGTCAGCCCCGAGGCGTCCACGGCGATGATCGAAACCCTGGAGCATCAGATTCATGGTGATATGCTGCCCCGTTATCTTCCCTTCACGTATTATCCCGAGCGGCTCGGCTTGGCGGAGATGCCCGTCCGGATCGCTCACAAGACCGGGGGCCTGAGTGGGGTCCGCCACGACGTGGGGATCGTGCGCGCCCAAACAGCCGCCGGCATGCGGACGATGATCGTTAGTGCCTTTACGGCCGGGGTCGCCGACCAGGAGTTGTGGACCGTCGAAAACCTTGGCGCGCGCGCCGTGGCCGAGGTCGGCCGCCTGGCCTACGACACCCTGATGCGTCTCCACGCCGCCAGGGCATGACCGCGCGCCAGTTAGCAGCCCCGTGAAGCCAAATCTCCAGAAAGCGAGGAAGTGTACTCATGTCGTTGAACGCCGACCCCACATCGGGCCGGACATTGGTGCCGGAGGATCTGCTCCAATTCGCGGTGATCGATGATGTCGCGATGGCGCCGGAAGGAAACCTCGTGGCCCTGACCGTCCGGACCGCCGATCTCCCGGCCAACCAGTACTACGCGCGCCTCCGGATCATCCCTGTGGATGGGAGCCCTCCCTGGGCCCTTCCCGCCGGCGAGTACGCCGACCACGCCGCGAGTTGGTCACCGGACGGCACGCGCCTGGCGTTTCTCTCCGACCGTACCGGCAAGGACCAGGTGTGGCTGACCACCATGGGCGGCGGTGAGCCGCGGCAGCTTACCTCGTTTCCCCTGGGAGTCAGCGGCCACGCGGTCTGGTCCCCAGACGGGAGCCGCCTGGCGATCGCCGCCGTTGAGGCTGACGATCAGGACAGCGGTCCGGCGGCGATCGTCGCGTCCGATGCCCTTCCCTTTGCCGTGAACACGCTCTGCTACCGGGTGGATGGGAAAGGATACGTCGGGACGCGGCGCCAGCATCTCTGGGTACTCGATCTGGAGACGACGGTCGTGACCCGGCTGACCGAGGGTCTGGCCGGCGCCTACAGCCCGGCCTGGGCGCCCGATGGCCGCCACCTCGCCTTCGTGGCCAATCGCCGTGACGAGCGGCTGACCGAGTTCCGCTCCGCCGTGTGGACCGTCCCCTCCTCGGGCGGAGCGGCGTCCCGGATCACCCCGGAGGAGGGGGTCGCTCAGGCGCCCGCCTGGTCCCCGGACGGCACGGAGATCGCCTATCGGGGCCTGCTCTCGGGCTCGACCTTCGCCCCCAATCATCACCTGCTGCTGGTCTCGGCGCACGGCGACGGCACGCCGCGCTCGCTGACCGGCACCTTTGGCGGCCATGTGGGCGGCAGTCTGTTCAGCGATACCTGCCGGGCGGGCGAGGGGCCGCCGCGCCTCTTCTGGAGTCCGGACGGCACCACGGTTCGGTTTCTGGCCGCCGACCGGGGACGAGTGCATATCCTCGGGGTGGACCGTGCCGGCGTGATCACCCGCCTGGTGGGCGGCGATCGTTCGTGCGGGATGTTGCAGGTCTCGGACCAGGGAAGCATCCTGGTCTACGCGGCGGCCGATTTCACCCATACACCCGACCTCTACGTGGCGGACGCCGCGGGGGCGGGCGAACGGCGCCTGTCACGGCTCAATCCCTGGCTCGAGGAGGTGAGGCTATCGCGGCCGCGCCCGTTGAGTGTCGCCGCGCCCGACGGGCTCGCCCTTGATGCCTGGCTGATCCCTCCCGCAGGCGGTGAGACGCCGGTGGCCGGCCCGCTGGTGCTGGACATCCACGGCGGGCCGCACTCCATCTTTGGCCCCGCGTTCTTCCTCGACATGCAACTCCTGGCGGCGCGTGGTTTCGGCGTCCTCCTGGTCAATCCCCGGGCCACCAGGAGCTATGGCGATCACTTCGCCGCGTGTAATCTGGGGCACTGGGGGGAGGGAGACGCGCCGGACCTCCTGGCGGCCCTGGACGCGGCGCTGAAGACTGGGTGGGTGGACCAGGACCGAGTGGGCGTGATGGGCCTCTCCTACGGAGGGTACATGACCAACTGGCTGATCGGCCATACTGACCGGTTCCGCGCGGCGGTCAGCGAGAACAGCATCAGTAACCTGGTCAGCTTCTCCGGGACATCGGATATTGGCTGGTATTTCACCCCGGATGAGATCGGCGCCGAGCCTTGGGAGGATCGGGAGCGGTATCTTCGCCTGTCGCCGCTGAGCGCGGCTGACCGGATCGAGATACCCCTGCTCCTGCTGAATAGCCAGGAGGATTGGCGGTGTCCGATCGAACAGGCGGAGCAGTTGTACGTGGCGCTCAAGCGCCGCGGGGGGATAGTGGAGATGGTGCGCTTCCCCGGTGAAAGCCATGGGATGATGTCGATTGGCCGGCCTCGGTCGCGTCTGGACCGCTATCGGCGGGTCGCGGACTGGTTCGCGACCTACGTGTGACCTGCTGCTTCTTCGTGATCCCAACCGGGTTTTGTCGTCCAGGGGCCATACGACGAGCGTTGTCACTCGGGCGGAGCAGTGTGACACCAGTGATGTCGTGGTTGCAGGCAAGGCTGCGCTACGTGCGTAAGTGTTGCTGTTACAGCGGCTTGCCAAGCAGGGCGGCGAGCGCCGCGACATCGGCATGATGCACGACAGCCAGCACCTCATCAGCCGCCTGCAGTACCATATCGCCACGCGGAATGACCAGCCGACCCTGACGCAGAATCGCGGCAAGGGTGCAGCGTTCAGGCAGGCCGATATCCCGCACCGCCCTGCCCGCCGCCGTTGAGCTGGGGTGCACTTTCTCCTCGACCACCGAGTATTCGCCCTGTCGCAACTGCAGCAGGGTCATCATATCGCCCAGCGACATCTCCTCAGCGATCAAGGTGGCGATGAGATCCGGTTGGTTGATGGCAACATCGACCCCGTTGTTTGTCGAAAACAACCAGGCG
>DATLQX010000008.1:0-41974 GCA_035534995.1 Chloroflexota bacterium
GAGGCCGTGACGCATCACGAGGATGCGCATGCCGATGCGCAGTCGATTGGAGACGAGAATGGCGGTAACCGGAGCATTCGCGACGCGGGCGGAGGTCAGTCACGCTGTTGATGCCTTGTTGGCCGAGGAGTTTCGGTCGGATCAGATCTCAGCGGTCACCGCGGCCGGGGAGCCTATCGATCAACTCAGCGAAACAGGCATTGAGAAATTGAATGACCTGCTGAGGAGTGCTGGGCTGGGTGCCGTGGTCGGGGGCGCTGCCGGCCTGGCTCTGGCGACACTCCTGATGCCCGAGTTGGGGTTGATTTTGGTCGCCGGTCAGTTGGTGACCGGCGGCGCCCTGGCCGGCGGTCTGATCGGCGCCCTTGTGAAAGCCGGTCACAGTCGGGATCAAGCGGATGCCTTGGTGGAGCACCTCAAGTCGGGCCGCTATCTGGTGGTAGTGCATACCAACGACACGCAGCGGGCGGAGACCGTCTTACGGAATGCCGGAGCCACGGACGTGCACGCCGGCTTTATGCCATAGATTCGACGCGCCGGCAGTGTCCATTCGGCCGGCTTAAGCTCTCTCCGACCGTGCCCTGCCGTGGCCGCGGTTAGGTAATTATTCCCCGGCGTATGGGAGAACGCCATTGCAGCGGTCCCTCGACCCCCACGTTCCGAATAAAATAGCCTGCCCCGCTTGGCGGATGCCGCTACCCCACGCCCGTTCCAATCGGTCACATTCCCTGGTCGCGTTTCGTCATAGGTATAGAGCCGGCGAACACAACCCAGCCGATGCGACGAAGGAGGCCGGCTGGCCGTCCGATACCCCGGTTCAATAAAGAAACCCCACGGCCCTTGAAGGAGAACACTTCCATGCAAGCCCGGATGAAAAACCCCGCGATGATCCTTTCCGACGCCATGCCGGCCATCCAGAACCTCTACAAGGCCATCGGAAAGGGCGGCGTGCCCCAGGCGACGCTCGAACTCGTCCACCTGCGCGCGAGCCAGATCAACGGTTGCAGCGCCTGCGTCACCTCGGGCGCCAGTCAGGCCAGGAAGGCAGGCGAGACTGACGAGCGCCTCTTCGCGGTGGCGGCCTGGCGGGAAACCCCCTATTTCACCGACGCCGAACGCGCCGCCCTGGCGCTCGCCGAGGCCGTCACGCGGCTCAGCGACCGGGCGGACCCAGTACCCGACGAGATCTGGAACGAAGCCGCCCGCCACTACGACGAGCAGGGGCTGGCGGCGCTGGTTCTCATGATTGCCACCACCAACCTCTTCAACCGCCTCAACGCCACCACCAGGCAGGTGGCGGGCGCGGGCTGGAACTGAGCTGGGAATCAGCCAATGATGTTGTAGGTGTAGCGACTGGGGGCCAACTGCCCGGTGGCGAAGCGATCGGCGCGGAAGAGGTCACGGTCGATCCCGGGCGTCTCTCGCCCCAACACCATGTCGGCCACCAACTCGCCTACCACCGGACACAGCTTGAATCCGTGGCCGCTAAAGCCCAGAGCCCCGAAGAGCCCGCTGATCCCCAGCATGGGGCCTATGATCGGCTGCCAGTCCTCGCTGACATCGTAGAGACCGGCATAGCCCGATTGGAGGGTGGCCTGCTCCAGGGCCGGGAAGCGGCGGGAAGCGCGGGTGGCGAAGCGTTCCGCTTCCTCGTGCGTGGGCCCGCTTGGGACGCGAGTGGGATCGGCGGCCAGCGCTTCCGACTCGTCCAGGGTGCCGGCCAGGGTAAGGTTGGCTCCCTCGGGTTTCAGATACAGGCCGTTGGTGAAATCGAAGAAGATTGCGTGCTGGGGACCAAAATCGGCTGGCTGCCGCAGCAGCAGGCAGGGATGGCGGGTGCCATGCACCGGTAGGTCGATCCCCACCTGGCGCAAGAGCGGCACCGACCAGATATTGGCGGCCACGATCACCGTGCTCGCGCGCAGCACGGCCCCGCCGGCAAGCCGCACGCCCCGCGCCACGCCGTCCTCCACCAACAGGGCCTCCACCGGCGTGTTCTCGCGGATCCGGGCTCCCGCCGCGCGCGCCGCGCGGGAGTAGGCCATGGTGGTGGCCACGGGGTCCGCGTATCCGGCCTCCGGCTCGTGGCAGGCGCCCACCAGATCGTCGATCACCATCCTCGGCTCCAGGGCGCGTAGTTCGGCGCGGTCCACCATGCGGGTATCGATTCCCAGGTCGCGCTGCATGGCCACGGCGCCCCCGATCGCCTCGAAATCCTCGGCCCGGGCTCCGATCAGCAACCCGGTCTGGCGGAAGCCCACCTCGCCGCCCACCAGTTCGTCGAAGTGCTGGAAGATCCGCAGGCTCCGCTGGGCCATGGCAGCCAGGGTGGGGATACCGTAGTGCTGGCGGATAATGGCGCTGGAGGCGCCGGTGGTGCCGGAACCGAGCGTCCCCCGCTCCAGCAGGGTGATGTCGCCCGCCCCCGCGAGCGCCAGGTGATAGGCGATACTCGCCCCCATGCAGCCGCCGCCCACGATCACGATATCCGTTCCGGCCATTCCGTTCACCTTTCTTCGCGCACAATCAGCATACCGCCTCGCCCTTCGCCCTATAATAATGCGGTAGGGGTGAAGCGCGGTGAATCCAGGACCGCGTTATCCGCGTAGTAGGGGGTAGTAAGGGCGTGCAAGACGCCGGCGCTACCTGTAGGGTCGATATGCAGGATGCTGAGGCGTCGGACGAGCAGATCATGGAGGGCGTACGCCGTGGAGACAGCCAGGCGATTGCCGCGCTCTATGATCGCTACGGCGGCGTGATTTTCTCGCTTGGGTTACGAATGCTCGGCGACCGAGAGGCAACGGAGGAGCTGGTGCAGGAAGTGTTCCTTCGTGCCTGGCGGCAGGCCGCCACCTATCAGCCCAACCTGGGCCGGCTCTCGACCTGGCTCCTGGGGATCGCCCGGAACCTCGCGGTCGATGAGCTGCGCCGGCGTGGCGCCCGGCCCCGGCGGGCCGACGGTGAGAGCGACGAACTGTTGGCCCGTATCGCCTCCGCGAACGAGGACGATCCGGCGGAGCAATTGTGGATTACCACGCGCCGGCAGGAAGTCGCGCGGGCCCTGGCAGTCCTGCCGCAAGCACAGCGCCAGGTCATGGAATTGGCATACTACTCGGGATTAACGCAGAGTGAGATCGCCGCTCGGTTGGGCGATCCGCTGGGAACGGTGAAGACGCGGATGCGCCTTGCCACGCAGAAGCTGCGGGATTTACTGCACGAAATGGGCCAGGTGCCAGGATGAGCGAACATCATTGCGTTGAACTGCTGGGCGGATACGCGCTGGGGTCTCTGGAGGAGGCCGACCACGAGCGGGTGGTCTCGCATGTGCGGATTTGCGTCTGGTGCCGGGCCGAGGCGGAACAGATCGCTGATTGTCTCCATGGCGCCCTTGGCTATCATGTGCCGCCGGCCGTGCCCGGGAGTCACGTTCGAGACCGGCTGCTGGCCCGTCTGGCCGAGGAAGCGGCTGCCCTGGAAGCGATGGCCGTGCCGTCCGACGCCGCCATTGCCGCTGTCGCGACGCCCAATGAAGTGACCTCGCCCACGCATGATCAGGGTTCGCCATTGTTCGCGGAGCCCATCGCTCCCCCACGCGCGGACCACGCGGAGCGACTGGACAGTGACCGGATCCCCCCGTGGCCGCACGTGCCGCCGCCCATTCCCCTCAAGGGATCCGATTCGCCCACCCCACGAACCGTCCGGGCTCGTTGGCTGGCCAGCATATCGCTGCTGGCCGCGGTGCTGGTGCTGGGATTGGGAGTGGGGCTGGTGAACATGCACCGGCAACTCGATAACCAGCGTGCGCACTTGCTGGGTGATGCCTTTACCGGCGCCCACGCGGCAATGGCCCTGGCCGGTCCGGCCGTGAAGCACGGGATGAGCGGCGAAGTGATCATGCGCCCCGGGGAAAGCACCGGCCTGGTCATCGTGGCCGGAGTTCCCAAATCGAGCGGGAAGATGACCTATACCTGCTGGCTGCATCAGAGCGGCCACTGGATGCCCGGTGGGAGCCTGCGCCCCGACGCCAGCGGGATCGCCATGGTGGTTCTGGACAAGAGCATGAATGTCCACAAGGCGGATGAGGTGGCGATTACCATGGAGCCCGCCAATCGCACCCCGATCGTTCCGTCAACCCCCATGCTGCTCAGCGCGGCGCTCTAGGGGTCCTCCTATCCTCCTATCGGGCAATTGAATTGATCCGGCCCACGCGATACCGTGTACAGGAAAGGCGCCATCGCTGATGATGGGGCCGGAGGCGCGAGGGGCGCCGGTGAGGAGTGTTGCGATGTGGCAACATGAAGTGAGCGGGGACGCGGGGCGCCGGGAGACACTGCGATTACGATTGTTGAGCGTGGGAGTACTGGCGGCGGGTTGGGCCGGAGCGAGCGCGCTTCCCGCCGGTACCGCTGGTTTGCCCGCCGAACGCGCGGCCCTGGCGGCCGCCCTGGCCCTGGCGGGCTGGTTCAGCGTCTATCATCTGGGCCGGCGGCGCGCCTTGGGGATTCCCATGGCACCCCTGGGGGCGTCACGCCATGGGGGCGGCTTGGTCACGGCGGCGCCCCTGGGAGCCTTGGTCCTGCTGGCCGTGTTTGGTCCTGGCATCCTGCCCATGGTCGTTTTGGGCGCGCTCCTGCTCCTGGCCCTGGAGCAGCTCGACTGACCGGCACCGCCTCAACCGGAGGATCATCAGGTGAATGGTGACGATACGGCGCCGCCGCTGATCGTTGGCGCGGTCGTGCGTGAACGGTACCGCGTGGAGCGACTGCTGGACGCCGACCAAACGCGATGGCGCTATCTGGTCGCTGATCAGGCGTCTGGTCGTATCCTGATCCTGTACCAATATCTCACCAGTTGGGCCGATCCGGGCGCCGCCGCCGAGATTGACGCCTGGTTTACCGCCGCGGCCACCCGGTGGGCGGCCCTCAGCCACCCTTGCATCGCGCCTGTCCGGGACCACTGGAGCGCCCAGGACGACGAGGCGGGCGCGCTGTATCTGGCGGTCGATCAGGTGCCGGGCCTTTCCCTGGCGGAGGAGTTACTGGAGGCCGGCGGCCGGCTCCGCGTACAACAGGCGCTCGATTGGGCCATCGCCGTTGGGGAGCTCCTGGTCTATTCGCACGGCCAGGGCCTTACTATTGGCCAGGTGCGTCCGGCGCACTTCGTCCTTGACGCCCGCCGTGACGTGCCGGTGCTGGCCGAGTTTGGCTTCGGCCAGGCGCTGGCCGCCAGGGCGGGCGACCACTGGGGCTACGTACCGTTCGAGCAGCTGATTGGCCGTACCGAGCCGCGGAGCGATCTCTACGCCCTGGGCGTCCTCTTGCACGCCCTGCTCGGCGGCGCCGACCCGGATCGTGCCCTGGCTCGCCTCCGCCGTCAGGGGTTGGATGCCCAACGGGCCCGGCACACGCTCTTCCCTTCGGCATCCTGGACTGCCCTCGCCCTGCCCCCCACGGTCACCGCCGTATTGACGCGCGCCACCGCCTTCGGGGTTGCGGAGCGCTACCCCAGCGCGGCGGCCATGCTGGAGGCGCTCCACGGCGCCCGCGGCCCGGTCGTGGAGGTGGAGTCGGTGGGCACGGAGCGGGCGCCGGAGACCGCGGCGCCCTGGACCCAGCTAGGATTCGACCGGGCCGCCTGGTTCGCGCTCCCCGCCGCCACCCGCAACCAGAAGCTGCTTCAGCTGGCCGCCAAAGGCTGAGGGCTTGCGTGGCGCGCCTCGTGGGCCAGGAGGCGCGTCTTGATATGCAGGCCCCCACCGTATCCGGTCAGCGACCCGTCGGCCCCGATCACCCGATGGCACGGGACGACGAGGGGGATCCGGTTGGTGGCGTTCGCCCTCCCCATCGCGCGGGCGGCGGCGGGATGCCCGATCAGCGCCGCCACTTGCCCGTAGGTCCGCGTCTGCCCGAAGGGGATTTCGATCAAGGCCCGCCAGACAGTCTTTTGCCAGGGCGTCCCGACCAGGGTGAGCGGGACATCAAACACCCGGCGCGTGCCCCTGGCGTACTCCTCAAGCTGCGCCCGTGCCAGTGCCGTGCGCGTCCGGTCCTGGTGAGCGTGGTGTCCCTCGCGTACCAACTCCTCCTCGATCGTCCTCACGTACCGCCCCTCGTGAAAGGTAAGCCAGAGTAACGCCCCCTGTTCATCGACCGCGAAGGTGAGCGGCCCGGCGGGTGAGTCGGTAGTGTCAAGGTAGGCATTCATACAGGTAGCCTCTCAATCCGCCGGCTCGCGGCAGGGCAGCATGACATGGAAGGTGGCGCCCGCCCCCACACCCGCTGATTCGGCCCAGATCCGTCCCCCATGCGCCTGTACGATGCCCCGGCTGATGTAGAGGCCAAGCCCGAGACCCTGATCATGGGGCGTTCCGCCCTGCTCGAACCGGGCGAAGATGCTCTCCAGAGAGGAAGGTGGAATCCCGATTCCCTCGTCTCGTACCGTGAGATGCAGCTGATGCTCCACCTCGGCGAGGGTCACGGTCACCTGACCGCCGCTCGCGTAGCGGAGCGCATTGCCGAGCAGATTAGTCACCACCTGCCCTATGCGTCGAGGATCGCATGGCCAGATCAAGACCGATGGCGCCTCGATCAGGAACTGATGCGTGTCGTTGGTGGACCGCACATGCTCTACCGCCTCGCGGACCAACGCCGCAACGTCAACCAGCTCCGCGTCCACGGTCAAGCGGCCAATCTGGGATCTGGTGGCGTCGAGCATGTCGTTGATCAGATCCACCATCCGTGAGATCTGCTCCTCGATGGCCGCCACGTTAACCAGATCGGCTTCGCGGCCCTCCTGACGGCGCAGACGCATGCCGAGCATCTGCGCATGGCCCTTCAGGCCGGTAAGCGGGGTTTTCAGCTCGTGGGCGACCAGACCAATGAAATCATCTTTCGCCCGATCCACTTCCTTCCGCTCGCTGATGTCGCTGATCACCACCACGCCGCCCGTCACGCCTCCCGCCGCGTCGCGGAGGGGCGACCCACTGCAGAGGATGGTGACTTTCCGGCCACGGTCGGCCCGCTCAAGGCCGCATTCGATCCCTTGCGCCGTCTCACCGCGGAGTATCTGAGCCAGAAGCGATTCATCCGCCTGATCCCCGCCACCCGCGGGTGTTCCCTGAAGGGCGGCGGGAAGAGTGAGAGATGACAGCGGATCGGGGCCTTCGAGACCAAGGAGCCGGCGGCCATAGGCATTGATACTGATCAATTCTCCGGTTTGGCCGTAGACCAAGACGCCCTCGGCCATGCTGGCGATCATCGCCTCCAATTGGGCGGCCTGGGCCTGGGCCTGGGCGGCATGCGCCTCGGCCTGGCTGCGCGCCTCCTCCCCGGCGGCCAGCGCCGCCGCCAGATCCTCGCCCCGCCGCCGCAAGGCGGTTTCCACTTCGTGTAAGCGGAGGGCCGCCGCTACCCGGGCCAGCAGTTCGACCTGTTCCACCGGCTTGGCGATATAGTCATGGGCGCCCAGGCTCAGGGCCCGGGCGATCCGCGCCGGGTCATGGTCGGAGGCGGTGAGCATGATCACGGGAACCTGGGAGAGCGTGGGCTCCGTTTTCAGGCGTTCGAGAACCGCGAAGCCGTCCAGGTCGGGCATCATCAGATCGAGCAGCACCAGGTCGGGTGTCTCGGCCCGTGCCATATCCAGGGCAGCCAGCCCATTGAGCGCCACCTGAACCGTATGGCGCTGACTCCGCAGCAGGCGTTCAAGCAGGTAGAGATTATCGGAGTTGTCGTCCACGGCCAGAATCAGGGCCATCGTTCCCTAGCCTCCAGAGGCCGGCGGCCCAAGCAATCGTTCCACCAGGGTCATCAGGGTCATCGGATCAATAGGCTTGGTCATATAGTCATCGCAGCCCGCCGCCAGCGCCGCCTCGCGGTCGCCCGGCATGGCATGAGCCGTGACCGCGACGACCGGAACCGCGGCGAATCCAGGGCGCAGACGTAGCGCGGCCACGACATCGTACCCGGAGAAACCGGGGAGACGAATGTCCAACAGGATCAGGGCCGGACGCGCCTCTTCCGTCGCCGCCAGGGCGCCGGCGCCATCCCCTACTCCCCGCACCGCATACCCATGCCGGGTCAACAGGTGCGTCAACACATACAGGTTGTCGGCGTTATCATCCACCACCAAAATATACGAGCCGGCATCCACGCTCATGGCGGCGACTCCCGGCCTTCACCGAGGATGCGGCGCAATTCGCGCAGCAGCAACTCGCGCCGCTGGGGGCCTTTCTGAATCACCAGCGCCATCCCCGCGCGCAGTCGGGCCTGTTCGTCCACCGACAGATCGCGGGCGGTCAACACCACCACCGGCAGCCCGCGATACGCGGGCTGGGCCCGCAATTCAGCCAGGAGCGCGAAACCATCCATTTCCGGCATCATCAGATCGAGGGTGATCAAGTCGGCCGATTGCCGGCTCAGGGCCGCGAGCGCCTCGCGCCCATTGGCCGCCATCCCTACCTGGTAGCCGGCCTCCTCCAGGTAACCGCGGAGCGTGCTCGCCTCGGTGTCGTCATCCTCCACCACGAGAACCCGAAGAATGGGGCAGGCGGCTGGTAAGCGGCCAATCGCCGCCAAGACATCCTGCCGGCTGACCGGCTTCACCAGATACTCGACCGCGCCCAGACTATACCCCAGTTCTCGGTTGTCGAGGATCGAGCAGATAATCACTGGGATGTCCGCGATCGCCGGATCCGCTTTCAGGGCTCTCAGCACATCCCATCCATCCATTCCCGGCATCATAATGTCCAGGGTGATCGCGCGTGGGTGGTGATCGCGCGCCATCCTGAGCCCCTCGGCTCCGCTGGCCGCGAGCAAGACGCCGAAGCCGGCGCCCTCAAGATACCGCTGTAGAATGTAGCGTACCTCCGGATCGTCGTCCACCACCAGCACCGTGGGCGCCTCGGATGAAGCAACCGCCCGCGCCGGGACCGCCATGTGGGTCTCCTCGATGGGTCGCGGGTCACCCTGGCCGGCGGCGCCGATCCGCGCCGGGATGGTAATGGTGAAGGTAGAGCCCGTCCCCACTTCACTGGCCACCGTGATCTCGCCGCCCAGCGCCGTCACCAAATGCCTGGTGATCGCCAATCCCAGGCCGGTCCCCTCGTAGCGCCGGGTGAGCGACGAGTCAATCTGGTGAAACTCGTCGAAAATGGTTTCCAGTTCGCCCGTGGGAATCCCGATCCCGGTATCGATGACCCGGAGGCACACGCCGGGCTGCTGATTGGCCAGGCTGATCGATCGGGCTTCCAGGCGAATCGATCCCGACTCGGTGAACTTGGCGGCATTGGAGAGGAGATTGAGCAATGCTTGCTTTAATTTGGTCTCGTCTTGGTGCAAGGGACCGATATCATTCCCCACGTCCAGGATGAGCGGGAGTCCCTTTTCCAGGAGCAGGGGATGCATGGTCGCCTCGGCGGCGGTCAGAAGATCGAAAAGGTTGAAGGTGCTGGGGGTCACTTCGAGGCGCCCCGCTTCGATCCGAGACAGGTCGAGGACATCGTTGATCAAGCGGAGAAGATTCTGCCCGTTGCGATGGATAATTCTCACTTGCTTGTCCTGCTCCTCGGTCAGATCGCCGTCCAGCCGATCCAGCAAGAGCTGGGAGAGGGCGAGGATGGCGTTGAGCGGGGTCCGCAGTTCGTGACTCATATTGGCGAGAAACTCGCTCTTGAGCCGATTGGCGCGCTCCACTTGCTGGTTCTTGGCCGCCAGCTCCAGGCGCTGGGCCGCCAGTTCAGTGTTTCGGCCGGCCAACTCCTCGTTCCGGGCCTGGATTTCCGTCCCCTGTCGCTCGAGCTGGTCGAACTGGTCCTTCAGGCGCGCGTTGGCGGCGCCGAGATCGGCCAGCAGGATCCGCATTCGCTGATGGACCATCGCGTTGGAGACCGCCACGCCCAGGGGAGACATCGCCTCGGCCAGGGCCTCCAGCCGCGATTCAGTGGGCGGGCGCAACCAACCAAGTACCACCACCCCCAGGACATGATCCTGAAAGATCAGCGGCTCGCAGACCAGGACGCGGGGAATCGCCGTGCCCACCCCGGGACGGACCACGAATCGTGTATCCTCGGGCACGTCCTCCACCACCACCCGGTTTCCCGACCGCGCCGCCTGCCCCACCGGCCCCTCGTCAAGGCTCACCGGCTCCGCGTTGGCCTCATGGCCGGCGGCGGGAAGCAAGCGGCGGCCAGCCTCCTCGTAGAGGTAGAACACGGCCAGTTCACAGCCAAGAGTGCGGGTCAGGGCGGCCAGGGTCAGTCCGGCCAACTGATCCATATCGAGGGTAGACGAGGCGGCCAGTTGCACCTGCTGCTGAGTGACCAGGCGTTGCTCGCGACGGCCTAGATCCTGATTCGCGGCCTCCAGGGCCTCCGCGCGCTCCGCCAGGGTGGTGAGGAGCTTTCTTTCCCGTGTGGAGGAGCGCAGAGCGACGCCGCCGGCCGCCAGGCCGATTAGCGCCAGGATCAGGACCACGACGATCGTGGTGGTCTGGATGCGCGACGCATCGTCCGCCAGTTGAGCGTCCCGCGCGCTCACCGTGGCTTCCGCCGCCGCCGCTCGGTTCCGTATGTCGTCAAAGAGCGATTTCCCGTTCCCGGAGGCCACTTCGGTGAGCGCCTGAGTGCCGTTACCGCTCTGGGTCAGGGCGATCTCCGGCTCGGCCACTTGCAGCCGCCATTGATTGGCGGCAGCCGCCAGTTGGGCAACCTGAGCCGGTAAGCGGGAGTCAATGCCCGGAGCAGCCCGGCTCAGGCTATCAAGGGTGCGCGGCAACTGAGCGCCGGCATCAGTGTAGGGCTGGAGAAAGCTGGTTTGGCCGGAGATCATATAGCCGCGCATGGCGGTCTCCATGTCGTCCAGCAGCTTGATCGTCCGTTCGAGGTTGACGGTCGCGGTGGCCGCCGTCTCCTGCTGGGTCCGGGTGTTTCCCGCCAGGGCGCCAAGGCCCAACGAGCCCAAAACGAGGAGCGCCACGGTGACTCCCAGGACGATCGAGCCAATCCGCGCCCGACCGAGGCGTTCGCCCACCCTGGGTCTCCCGGTCGCGGCGGCCATGCGATTACCCTCCCACTCCTGGTACGCTGGTCGATTCGGCTTCAAGTATACAGGAGGAGCACCCGAGGACGGAGAAGGACGCGGTGTCGATCGAGGCCGCGTCCTTCTCCGTCCTGCCGCGAGATTGTGGTTTGGCGTGGGCTACCGCACGGTAAAGGAATGGGTACCCATCTGCTTGCCGTTAACATCCAGTTCCACATGATAGGAGCCGGAGGCCAGGGTCTGCCCGGGATCGAGATAGGTCAGAAAGGTGTAGCTATCGGAGGGCGCCGTAGTCGGGTTAAACGAGCTTACCTGGGTGGTGCCATCGAACAACCTCGCCTGGACCTTGGTTTGTTTGGCGGTAGCGCCGGTCACTTCGTAATAGACGGCGATTCCCGTGGTGCCGTGCGGGAAGACGTCAATCTTCGAGGACGGCGGGTTCGAGCTTGAGGGATTCCAGGCGTCATAGGCCGCCTTGTCCGTGGTGAAGACATTGCTGACCTGCAATCCGGCGAAATGTGACACCAGAGCGGAAGCTACCGAGCCCAGCACGATCAGCCCTATCACCACCGCGACAATGGTACCCAAAACTCCACGCGGCCGCCGCCGCCCGCGAATAATCCAAGACAGAATGTCCATCCCTATGGCCATTGGTGTCTCCCTTCCCTCTCCCAGCGGCCACGCCCAGCGGCGGGATCTCTCGCAGTGCTCAGTAGACCACGATAGGATCGCGTCCGCAATCAACCGATTGGCGCATCATGCGATACTCTGGGACAGGCAGGCTCGAGCCGACCGGTCCGATCTATCCGATCCGTCCGATCATTCTCCGCGTGAGCAACCGAGGGCGCGCCCTATCGTGCCTCGGGCGCCATGGTATGCCAGCTATGGCAGCTCTCGTAGGCGGCGGCCAGGCGGAAGAGGGTTACCTCGCCAAAGGGACGACCAAGAAGTTGAAAGCCCACGGGAAGGCCGGCGGAAAAGCCGCAGGGGACGGTCAGGGCAGGCTGGCCGGTAAGATTGGCGGCGATCATGTGGCGGAGGGCGCCAGTCATCGGATCCTCGTCGCTCTGATCCACCGGCGACACCTCGTGCATCAGCACCGCGGTCGTGGGAACGGTGGGCGAGAGGAGGGCGTCAAGCCGGTGCGTGGCGAAGAGCGCCCGCATCTGGTTCCGCAGGACGGCGCGGGCCCGAAGCGCGGTCACGTAGTGGGTGGCAGGCACCAACTCGCCCAGTTCGAACATCAGGCGGGTGGCGGGATCGAGGTCGGCGCCCCGTTCGCGCAGGCTTCGACGATGATAGGCACTGGCATCGGATAAGAGGATCGTCATCCCCACCGGGGTCATCAGATCGAGCGAGGGCATCTCTACCTCCACAATCCGCGCTCCCCAGTCCTCCATCTCGGCCAGAACCCGTTCCACGCTCTCTCGGACTCCGTCCCACACTCCGCCGCCAAAGGAGAAGCCGCGCTCCACCCCAATGGTCAGGCCGTCGATCCCCTCGCCCAGGTTCGCCGTGTAGTCCACGGGCGGGACGGTGATGCTGCCGGAGTCGCGCCCGTCGTAGCCGGCCAGGGCCTGGAGGAGGAGGGCGCAGTCCTGTACCGAGCGGGTGATCGGCCCGGCATGGTCCAGCGAGGGACTGAGCGGTACGATGCCATACCGGCTCACCAGCCCGAAGGTGGGTTTCAGGCCCACGAGTCCATTCAGGGAGGCCGGCTCGCGAATCGAGCCTCCAGTGTCGGTACCGATCGCCCCAAAGGCCGAGCGCATGGCCACGGCGACTGCCGAGCCGGCGCTCGATCCGCCGGGATAGCGTTCGTGATCCCAGGCATTCCGGGTGGGCGGCACGTTCACCCCGTAGGCGAACTCATGGGTAACAGTCTTGCCGACGATCACCGCGCCCGCCGCTCGCAGCCGCTCCACCACCGTCGCGTCGTAGGTGGGGACGAACCCTGCCAGTGCCCGTGACCCCGCCTCGGTGGGAAGATCCTTCATGTAACACAGATCCTTGACCGCGATAGGGATCCCATGCAGGGGGCCGCGACTCATGCCGGCGCCCAACTCGCGGTCGAGTCGCCGTGCCTCCGCGCGCGCCTGCTCTGGGAGGATCAGGGCGTAGGCATGGACCAACGGCTCCGTCCGCTCGATCTGGGCCAGGATATCCTCAACCAACTCCAGAGCCGAGAGGGAGCGCGCCGCGATCAAGCCGCCGGCCTCGCTGATTGTCGGATCATGCGGCGTGCTCATGGCGGATCTTCCCGCCAGCGGGGATCAAAGTCCAGGATCGGCTGAACATTGGTAAGGTCCAGTTGATCGAGCAGGGCCATGGAGGCCAGCTGATCGCTCAACGCAATCGCCAGCGGAGCTACGTCCTCCGGCGGCAGGGTGAGCCCGACCGCTTGCGCGAGGAGCACCACGGTGTCCGAGCTCATCCGTGGGGCGTTGGTCGGGCGAATATAGGCCATGGCTTCCTCCTCGTGCAAGTATAGCGCGCCGCGGAAGGTGCTCGCGTTACCGGCCAGGCAGGCGCCATGGCTCCCACGCCCCATGATCGCATACCATATATATGACCACTGACGACGAGGAGCCGGATGGAGGGAGAGACCGATGAGCTTCAGGAGCCTGGGCAGGACCGGAGTACAGGTATCGCAGCTGTGCCTGGGGGCGATGAATTTTGGTGCCCCTACCCCGGAGGATGAGTCAATCCGGATCATCGACACTGCCCTTGACGGGGGGATCAACTTCATCGACACGGCGGATGTCTACAACGCCGGGGAGAGCGAGCGGATTGTCGGCGAGGCCCTGCACCGGAACGGGCGCCGCGATCAGGTGGTGCTGGCCACCAAGGTGAATGGGGAGATGGGCGCCGGTCCCAATGACCGGGGGATCAGCCGCTACCATATTATGAAGGCATGCGAGGACTCGCTCCGCCGCTTGCGGACCGACCATATCGATCTCTACCAACTGCATCGTTCCTCGCCCGATATTCCCCAGGACGAGACCCTACGCGCCCTTGATGATCTGGTGCGCGCGGGCAAGGTGCGCTATATCGGTTGCTCGACCTTCCCCGCCTGGATGGTCATGGAGGGACTGGCGGTCAGCGAGCGGCTGGGCCTGGCCCGCTTTGTCTCCGAGCAGCCGCCCTACAACCTGGTCGACCGCCGGATCGAGAACGAACTGGTCCCCCTGGCCCAGCGGTACGGTATGGCCCTCCTGCCCTGGTCTCCCCTGGCCGGCGGTATCCTGGCCGGACGCTACAGCGACGAGGCCAATCCCGATGACTCCCGTCTGGCCCGCCTGGGCCGGGACAGCATGTTTGGTCAGCGGGTGACCCGCCGTGCCCTGGAGGTGGCCCGAGGGGTCGCCGCCGTGGCCCGCGATCGGGGCCTGAATTCCAGCCAACTCTCCTTGCTCTGGTGTAAGGATCAGCCGGGGATTACGGCGCCGATCATCGGCCCCCGCACCCTGGAACAATTACAGGACGCCCTGGGGGTGCTCGATCGGGAAATCGGCGCCGATGGGGCACGGTTGGACGCCCTCAATCCGCCCGGCAGCGTGGTCAGCGACTTTCACAACAGCAACCATTGGATGAAGGCGCGCATCCTCGACGAGTGATCCTATCCAGGATGGATAACCGGGATCCTGGCCACCTATAATGTCGTGCGGTTCCGTGGGGCACCGGACACCCTCTGGATGATGGGTGCCCCTACGACGAGAGCGTACAGTCAGCGGCGGCCCGCTCGCCTGGCGGCCTGGGGCGCCCGAGCGCCGCTCCTAAAAGCCGGCTGGCAGGCTCGCCGGCGACGCCAGGATACCGCGGCGAGGAAGAGCGCCGCCAGGCCGAACACCGCGCCGCCCTCCATCCAGACCGGCGTTCCGCCCGGTGAGCTTTCCCGCGCCGCGGCCACCACCCCCGGAATCTGGAGTTGGGCGCTGTCAAAGGGGATCCAGCTTTTTCGGGGTGTGTAATAATAGTTCACGTTCACCTTGTACCACCCAGGCTTCGCGAAACGGTGCGCGACGGTCAGCCCTCTGGCCGTGCTCCCATCGCCAAAGCTCCACTGGAATGGCGTGGCGAACGCCCTGGCGGTTAAGGATTTATGCAACTCGCGCGCGTTTTCGGAGAAGCGGAGAGTGGCGCCGGGTCTGGCCGTGCCGAGAGAGAACGAGGCCCAGTGGGCGAAGTTCGCCTTGGTCGCCTGAGCATAATTGATCGCTACCAGGCGCCCGTTCATGGTCATGGACGGTACCCCATCGATCCCGCAGGCGATCACCGGGCCCGCCAGGATGAGCGCCAGGGATAGGCCCAGGGCGCCCGAAAGTCCGATAAACCACCGCCAAAGCCTCCCAGGCGTGTTGTCCCGACCTATCCATTCGTGCCGGCCCGCCAATGTGCTCCGCCTTTCCCATCCGCCTCGTGAAATCCCATGTGCCAGCCCTATGGTGCGGCGCCCGGCGCGTCCGGTCAAGGCAGCTATGCCCACTTTCGCCGGTCCGTTCAAGAGTAGGCGCCTACGCGGTTACCGCGCCGCGGGTCGCACGAATCGTAAGCAGCTTGTCATTGGTCCATCATCCAACCGTCATGTACGCGCGCTACAGTGAAAGAACTGAAGACGTCCGCGTTCCCTATCCCCACCCAAGGATGGTCCACAATGGCCAAGAAAATGAAACCCGAATTGCTGGCGCTTAGCACCGGCATCATCCTGAGTATCTACGGGGCGGGCTACCTCCATACCCAGGCCGCTGCTTCCGCCAGTGCCCCGGCCCAGCACATCTCCGCCCCGGCTAGTATTCCCACCAGCATTCCCGGATCGGGCGCCAGTGGGGCAACCGGCCAAACCCAAACCAGTACGCTCCGCGACGGTACCTATAACGGCACTGGGAGCAACTATCTGGGCGATGTCTCGGTGGCCGTGACGATCGCCGCCGGCAAGATCAGCCAGGTACAAATCACGGCCTGCAATATGCACTATCCCGAGTACTGGATCGACGGCATGCCGGCCGAGGTGGTGGCCGCCCAGTCCACCAATATCAACTTCGTCAGCGGCGCCACCGCCAGTTCGCAAGCCTTCACGGACGCGGTCACTCAGGCGCTCTCGCAGGCGGCCTAGACTGATGGCCCCCAAGCCAGTACAACTTCCCGTAAGCGTCCCCGCGCTCGTAGGGGCACCCACGAGGGGTGCCCCTACGGAACCGCCAAGGGATATGGGCCGAGTTGTACTTGGTGCCGAATCTCCAAGCGCGCCCGCCCGCCAGGGATCCGCGCCCCTGCCGGAAGCCGTGTTCACCACGGCGGCGGCGATCATGGACACCGTGGTGTCGATCACCGTCGTGGGATCGGACGGCGATCCCGAATTACAGGCACGGGTAGAGCGGGCGTTTGGTTGGTTCACCCAGGTCGAGCGCGTCTGTTCGCGATTCGACCGGGACAGCGAGCTGATGGCACTGTGCCGCGCGGTGGGCACGGCGGTCCCGGTCAGCGATCCGCTCTTCGGCGCCCTCCGCATGGCCCTGGAAGTGGCCCGACTCTCGCGGGGCGCCTTTGATCCCACGGTTGGTCTGACCCTGGAACGTGCAGGATTCAATCGGAACTATCGCACCGGTGAACATCTACGCACCGAGATGGACGCGCCCCGCCGGCCCAGCTACCGCGACGTGCGCCTGGACGACGCCAGGCAAACAGTCACCCTGGGCCGGCCGCTGGTGCTGGATCTGGGAGCGGTGGCCAAGGGATTGGCCATCGACCTCGCGGCCAGGGAACTGGCCTGCTATCCCGGCTTCGCCGTGGAGGCGGGCGGCGATCTCTTCGTGGGCGGTCAGAACGACCAGGGGACCAACTGGCGCATCGGGATCAAGCATCCCTTCCGCCCCACTGCCCTGATCGACACGGTTGAGGTACGGGATCTGGCGGTTTGCACATCGGCGGCCTACGAGCGGCGCGTGAAGGCAGGGCCTGTCACCCACCATCTCCTGGATCCGCGACGGGGCGAGTCGGCATCCGGCGTGGCGAGCGTGACCGTGATCGCCCCCACGGCCATGCTGGCCGATGCCCTTTCCACGGCGGCCTTCGTGCTTGGTCCGCGGAAAGGGATCGCGCTCCTTGAGGCGGCGAAGGTCGATGGTCTGATCATCACTCCCACACTGACACAAAAGGCATCGAAAGACTATGCACGACATCAAACAACCTCCGGCGAACGCTAGACCCCGGCCGGCCGGAAGGCCAGGGCCGCGACCACAAGGCATTCCCGGCGCCGGCCGGCCACGGCCAGGCCCGCCCTATCGGCAACTCCGTCCCCTCCCAACCGGGACTGGTACCCCGCCACCACGGCAAGCGAGCGACGACGAGCGGCGGCGCCGAACCCCATGGGGTCAACTACAAAAGTTCGTCCGCACCCCCAAGGGCTACCTGCTCGGGGCGCTGTTGGCGCTGCTGGCGATCACCGTACCCCATCAGGGCATGGACGCCCTTCGGGTGACGGGCGTGGCTACTCTGGCCGCCGTGGTCCTGGACCTGATTCTGCATCTGGTGCTGCGGGAAAAGTTCGTGATCCCTACCAGCGCTCTGCTCACGGGCCTGATCATCGGCATGGTGCTGGCCCCGCAAGAACCGAATTGGACCGTCGTCATGACCGCCGGGATCGCCATCGGGGCCAAGCACCTCTTGCGTACCACCAAGGCCCACGTGTTCAACCCAGCGGCGCTGGCCCTGGCCGTGGCTCCGCCGCTGTTTGGTAGTGGTGAAAGCTGGTGGGGCGCCACCGCCGGCCTGCCCGCCGTGGCGATCCTCCCCCTACTGGGGATTGGCTATCTGGTGGCGGAGCGGGCGAACAAGCTGCCCCAGGTGCTGACCTTCCTGGGCGTCTACTTCGCCTTTCTCACCGGCATGGCCTATTTTAGCCATGCCGACGCGATCCGGATCGCGTCCATGTACCGCGATCCGTTTCTCAACTCCGTCCTGTTCCTCGCCTTCTTCATGCTGACCGATCCGCCCACGTCCCCGGCCAAGCTCTGGGATCAGATCACTTTTGGGGCCGGCGTAGCGATGCTGGCGGTGCTGATCGAGCTCAATCACGACACGGTGACCTACCTCTTGCTCGCCCTGCTGGCGGGGAATGCCGTCTGGGCCTGGCGCCGGGTCACGACCACGAAGCCGGCTACCGTAGGCCGGCGCGCTTCTCTTCCTCGTAGAGGCGCTCCACGATGAATTCCTTGAGCAAGGTCTGGTAGCCGGTATGGCGCCTTGCCGCCGGCGTCTTGGCCCGTGCGAGGACATCGTCGCCCAAGCGGAGCGGCACCGGGCGCGTCCGTGGGCGCATAGGCGGTAGGAAGTCGTCCATGGGCGCCATCTCGGCCAGCAATACGCTGGATATCTCATGGGTTGCCCAATATTGATGCTCTTCTTCTTCATTCGTAAAGGCCGGAATATCCTCTCGGCGCTTGACTGGAATCATCCCCTTATCTGTCTGTTTCATTACTTGCCCCTCGTCCGATAGCGTTTCTTCTCCCCCTGGGTGGCATCGCGGGCCGTGACGATCCGAATCAGACCCGCGCGCCGCGTCAGCACGACGACCAGGAGGCGACCAGCCACAGCACCATGCCTGCGAGCGACATCCTCCTGCATGTTGACCGATCCGCTCACCGGTCAGCCGCCGAGGGTGAATCGGACATCGTGGGCGGCACCGGGCGCCGCGAAGGCCAGCAGACGCTCGCCTTCCTCCGTCACCGCGATCCGATCCGGCGCGGAGAGTGGGACGAAGAGATCGATCGACAGGGTGGCGGCGCGACCGCGATTGATCTTCCAGGAACCGGTGACAAAGCCGTCAACCAGCACGGCGCCCCTGGTAAAGACTCGGGTTCGATGCTCGTCCGCGATCACACGGATCCGGTCGGCATGTGACAGGAGAAGGTTGTCGTACTCCGGCAGGAACCGGGGTGGGGCTGGAGTGTCAGGGTCGGGCCGCGGCGCCTCAGGGAGATCGAACAGTTCATTGCCCTGCTCGTCGCGGAAGGTTTGTAGCCTCGGACGTAGCCGCTCGACGGCTTCGCGCAGCTTGGTCAGCCAGCACCACGCCTGGATATCCATGACGGTGGCCGGACCAAAGGCCGCCAGGTAGCGGAGAATCATCTTGTCCGGCATGGGATCGGTTCCGACCGGGCGACCCAGCCACGCCTCAACCGTGGTCCAGGTAGCCTGGCCGCCGGCGCCCCAGATCCCGCGGGGCGGCAACTGGACCACCGGCATAAGGTAGCGGATCCCGTGGGCCAGGGACACGGCGTCGCGATCGGGCCACCGCTCACGCAGCAGCTTGCCGAGTGCCGCCGTGGTCCGCGGCTGCTCCTCCAACAGCGTCCGACCGGTCGCCAGCAATTCCTCCATATCCATCCCCGCAAGGTTCCGCCCGAAGGGACTGCCCGTGTAGAGTCCGCGCTCCAGGACGACCCGCAGCACTGGACGCAGGGCCAGGCAATCCCGCGCCGTCACCAGATGGAGAGTCGTGCGCATCAACGAGACCCGAACAGCAAGCCGGTCGGTGATCAACCGCACCAGATCATCCGGGTGGAAGGGGTCTAGCCGGGCCCAGAGGCCAACATAGGGCGCGTTGGGCGACTGGGCCTGCATGCCGACCAGATGCTCGATCGTCTCGGCGACGTCATGGGTCTCGCGTCGCAGCAGGAACTGCCGGGCCAGGAGGGCGCGGTTGAGGGCGCGCCGGCCCAGCACCTCACCGGATCCGCTTCCGCTCTGTACGGCGGACGTGGTTGATGGTCGAGTTACCATCCCTATCCCTCTTCTCCGCTCCGTTCGGCATTTCTCACATGATACCGATCTGGTTGCCATCGGGCGCCTTCAACCCCGCCCATCATCTCCGTACACTTTCGCCACGAATTTGCCGCCCTGGCGGCACACTTCGCACATCTTCCCGACACCTCTCCTCCCTATGCTGGCTCTTGACGGGTGCGATAGAGCCCGACGACCGGCCAAGCACAACAAGGAGAGAAACCGTGACCAGAGAGTGGATTATCGAGGCGACCGGCCTGCGCAAGACCTACGGGACTAACGGCCAGCAGGTGGACGCCCTCCGTGGGGTTGATTTCCGGGTGGCCAGGGGAGAGATGGTGGCGATCATGGGCCCCAGCGGCTGCGGCAAAACCACCATGCTCAACTGCCTCTCCGGTCTCGACGACTTCAACAGCGGAGACGTGAAAATCGCCGGCACCTCGCTGCATGCCATGAACGACAACCAGAAGACGGCATACCGCGCCAGACGGATGGGCTTTATCTTCCAGGCCTATAATCTGCTCCCCGTGCTTTCGGCGGTGGAGAACGTGGAGCTGCCGCTCCTGGTGAGCGGGGTGCGATCCGGCGAGGCGCGGAAGCGGGCGATCGCCGCCCTCGATCAGGTGGGACTAGGGGATCGGATGAAAAACCGACCGGCGGAACTGTCGGGCGGCCAACGGCAGCGTGTCACCGTGGCCCGCTCGCTGGTGAACAACCCGGCCATTGTCTGGGCGGACGAGCCGACCGGGGCCCTCGATTCCGAATCGGCGGCCACGATCATGGATCTGATGTGCCGCCTGAACAAGGAGAACGGCCAGACCTTCGTGGTAGTTACCCATGCCATGGAAGTGGGCGAACGGGCCGACTCTATCGTCCGCATGCGCGATGGGCGGATCGAGGACGCGGCCTCGTACGCGCCCTCGATGGCGTTGGCCGCTGTCGGCTGAGGCGCGGGGAAGCGAAAGCGGCCTGAAGGCCACGGCTAGGCTGGCAAATGAGACTCCCCGGCATAAATGCCGGGGCTTCAAAATGGTACATCCCGCACCCGCAAGAGAACGCATACCCGGCCTCAGCCGGGATCGTCCCTGCCATCCGGCCTCGGCCGGAGGCTCAGAGAAAGGATACCCCGCCATGAACTCACTCTTCGGCCTCTCCATGGATACCCTGATGCGCGTCTTGTTGGGCGCCTTTGTGGTCATCACGGCGGGAGTAGCCGCCCTGGCCCTCCGGAATCGCCTGTTCTTCAAGCTGGGGCTCCGCAATCTACCGAGGCGGCGGGCCCAGACCACCCTGATCATCTTTGGCTTGATGCTGAGCACGGTGATCTTCACCAGTGCCTTCGGGGCCGGTGACTCGCTCAGCCACAGCGTCCGGGTGCAGGCCACCAGTTCCCTGGGGGCCATTGATGAGACGGTGACGGTCGCCGAGAGCACCGGCAAGTTGCAACGCGGATCGGCCGCCCGTGGGGGCGGCTATTTTCCCGTCACTCTCGCGAGCCGGATCCGCTCCGGGCTTGCCCCCGGGATGGCGGCCGGCGTGACGGGCGTCGCTCGGGAGACCGTGCCGCTCACCGATCTCACCTCGCGCCAGACCAAGAATGCCGCCGGCCTCCTCGGGGTGCCCGCCGGCTATCCATCCGCCTTCGGCCCTCTCACCACCACCACCGGCGCCTCGGTGACCCTGGCCCAGCTTGGGGCCGGCCAGGTCTATCTTGGGAAGCCGATGGCCGACAAGCTGAACGCTCATGCCGGCGATCGGCTCCGGGTCTACGTCGCCAACGCGCCGGTGTACCTGACCGTGCGGGCCATCCTCCAGGCCGCCTACCTGGGAGGCTACACCGACCTCCTCCTCCCGCTCGGCCGGATGCAAACCCTGCTCGAGCTGCCGGGACAGGTGAATCAAGTCCTGATTTCCAACACGGGTGATCTCTTGAACGGGGCCGGGGCAAGCGACGCGGTGGCCGGCCGGGTGCGCACGCTGTTGAGCAACGATCTGGCGGTCACGCGGGTCAAAACCCTGCTCACCACTCCGGCGGGGCAAGCGGCACTGAGCCAACGGATCAAAGACCTTACCGCCCAGGGCGGGAGCACCGGCCTGGTCAGCAATCTGACCGATTTGCGGCGGCAGGCCGGCGCTCCCGGAATCAGCGACGATACACGAAAATTGCTGGCCGATTCCGCTGTGATTGATACGTTGGGCACCCTGGGCAGTTCCGCGCTCGGCAACGCGCTCGCCGCGGCGATCCACCAGATCAGTCCCTACGCCGTGCATACTGATAAGCAAGACGCATTGAGCCAGGCCGATACGATCGGCTCGGTTTTCACCACGATCTTCATCACCTTCGGCCTGTTCTCTATCTCCGCCGGGATCGCCTTGATCTTCCTCATCTTCGTCATGTTGGCCGCCGAGCGGCGCGCCGAGATGGGGATGGCGCGGGCGGTGGGGACCAAGCGCCGCCATCTGATCCAGCAGTTCCTCTTCGAGGGCTACTCCTACGATCTGGGCGCCGCCCTGGTGGGGGTGGTGATCGGGGTGGGAGTTGATCTGGCGCTCACGGCGGTGATTAGCGCCCTGGTAAGCCAGTTCGGGATCTCGGTGCAATGGTACGTAGAGCCGCGGAGCCTGGTGATCACCTTTTGTCTGGGCGCCCTGGTTACCTTCTTCACCGTAGCGGTCTCCGCCGGGCGGGTCAGTCGCCTCAATATCGTCACCGCGATCCGCGATCTGCCCGATGACCTGCGCCTCTCGGGGAGCGTGGGCGCCGCCGTCCGCCGTCCGCTGACCGATCTGCGGCGGGCCGAGCAGCGGATACGCCGGGGCCGGGTGCTGGGCGCGCTCCTGGCGCTCCTGGCCGCCCCCTGGCACCTGCTCACCGCCTTTCGCGTCTTCATCAGTCGCGGGCCGCTCCTCCTGGCTCTCTGCCCGCTACTGATCACCATGGGGATCTCGGGGAAGCAGCTCTGGCCGTTCAATATCGGGGTCTCGCTGGGGCTGATCGGCGGGGCCATGCTCCTGCGTTGGATCCTCGGCGGCCTGGGGGTGAGGGATCGGCTCCGGAATCGGATTGGCTTCTCCCTGGCCGGCCTCCTCCTGGTGGTCTTCTGGTTGCTGCCCTTCGATACGTTCCGCTCGGATCTCAACTTCGATATCGAGATGTTCTTCATCTCCGGCCTGTTCCTCATTCTCGGTGGGGTGTGGACGGTGATGTATAACATCGACCTGATCGTGGCCGGCGCCCTTCGGCTCACCGGCGGCCTCAACCGTCTGACCCCGATCATCCGGATGGCCGTAAGTTACCCCCTCCAGCAGCGGTTCCGCACCGGCATGACCATGTTCATGTTCAGCCTGGTACTGTTCTCCCTGGTCGTGCAGCTTGTGGTCAGCAGCAGTTTCGATAGCGAGGCGCTGAACCTCAACCAGAGCGTCGGCGGGTATGATGCCTGGGGGACGGCAAGCACCGCCAACCCGATCACCAATCTGGGGACGCGGGTGGCAGGCAACCTAGACCTCCGCCGGCGGGTGGGCGCGGTGGGCGAACTCAGCCCCATGTCGGCGGACATCTACCAGCGCACGGCCCGGGGCCAGAGTTGGAGCACCGGGAATAGGGTGGGCTTGCTGGACGATGTCTATCTTGCCGGCACCCGCTTCCCCTTCCAGGTCCGCGCCGCCGGCTATGGCAGCGATGCCCAGGTATGGGCGGCCCTTCGCACCCACCCCGGTCTGGCAGTCATCTCAGGGGAGATGGTGGCGGATAAGACGGGGGATAGCGGGGCGATCAGTGAGGTAACCTACGCCGACCGTACATTCGCGCCTTTCCAGATCGGCCTCCGCGACCAAAGTGGCAAGGTGATCCCCGTGACCGTGATCGGGGTGCTGAAGAACCGGAACGCCTTCGGACTGGGGCTGGACTTCAGCGTCTACACGAGCCGGCGCACCCTGCCCACCGCCCAGGTACCGGCGGATACCGTCTATCTGTTCCGCGCCGCCCCTGGCCAGAACGTGCACGCCATGGCCCTGGCCCTGGGCTCGGTCTTCCTGAACAACGGGCTGGACATGACCGAGGCCCAGCACTTCTATGACAGCGAACGGGCGACCCAAACCGGCTTCGAGAATATGCTGGCCGCGTTCATGGCCCTGGGCCTAGTGGTGGGGATCGCCGCCCTGGGGGTGGTGGCCTTCCGTTCGGTGGTGGAACGGCGGCAGCAAATCGGCATGATGCGGGCCCTGGGCTTCCAGCGGGGGATGATCCGGGCCGGCTTCTTGCTGGAATCCAGCTTCATCACCATCCTGGGCACTCTTACCGGCGTGGCGCTGGGCCTGGTCCTCTCCTGGAATCTGGTAGCCTATTTCGCCAAGACCGAGCCGCAACTAACCCTGACCATACCCTGGGCCGAACTGGCCCTGATCGCCCTGGGCGCCTATCTTGCCTCGCTTCTCACCACCTATCTCCCGGCCCGCCAGGCATCGCGGGTGTTCCCCGCCGAGGCGCTCCGCTACGAATAGGAAGGAAGAGGGTCGGGCGTGACCATGGTCACGCCCGACCTCCATTCCCTGTATCACGCGGTACAGCATTGGCCTCTCGAAGATCGTATGGTATGTCACAGGCCATGCCGCGGTGGTGCTGGATCAGGTGGACTGGATGCCGCAGTCGACGCGGGGTCGAATTTATTCGGAAGAACCGCTACCCTACGGGGGAAACACCGATTGGTGCGTGTCCGCCTACCCGCCGCCAGGGACGCGCCGAGAAAGGAAGGAGCATGGCGAAGAATCTGATTATCGAGGCAACCGGCCTCCGCAAGATCTATGTCACGGGCGCGCAACGCCTGGAAGCGTTGCGTGGGGTGGATTTCGCGGTGGAAGAGGGTGACATGGTGGCGATCATGGGCCCCAGCGGCTGTGGGAAAACCACCATGCTCAACTGCCTGTCCGGCCTCGACGATTTCGACGACGGCAACGTGAGAATTGCCGGCACCTCGCTCCGTGACATGAGCGATAACCAGAAGACCGAATATCGGGCCAAGAAGATGGGATTCATCTTCCAGGTCTACAATCTGCTGCCCGTGCTTTCGGCGGTGGAGAATGTCGAGTTGCCGCTGCTGGTGAGCGGGGTGCGATCCGGCGAGGCGCGGAAGCGGGCGATCGCCGCCCTGGATCAGGTGGGACTGGGTGACCGACCCAGGAACCGTCCGGCCGAGCTCTCGGGCGGCCAGCGCCAACGGGTCACCATCGCCCGCTCGCTGGTCAACAATCCGGCCATCGTCTGGGCGGACGAGCCGACCGGAGCCCTGGACTCCGAGTCCGCGAACAGCATCATGGATCTGATGTGCAGGTTGAACCGAGAGAATGGCCAGACCTTCGTGGTGGTCTCGCACGCCCTGGAGGTTGGGGAGCGGGCTAACCGGATCGTGCGGATGCGCGATGGCCGGATTGAGGATGCGGGCTTTGGGCAGGGCGCTCATGGGATGACCGGTATGCTGGCGTCGAGCGGCGCCTCCGGGAGCCGCTGAGCAGCGACAGACGCGCTCCAATCGACCAAAACACGGCGCTTGCCCCCGGCAAGCGCCGTGTTTTGATCAACTCCCCTGGCGCTTGCGGTAGTTGGCCAGGGCGCCGATCAGCAGCTGGTTAATCGAGCTACGGCAGTCAAAAGCCACAGTGCGCAGCCACTCATAGGTCTCCTCGCTCAGACGCACGTTGAATTTCACCCCGCCACTGGTTCCTGGCGTAACCAGCAAGGTGAGGGGCACGCTGGTCTTGGATTCGGTCTGGAGGTCGGTGATTGCCTCAAGCACGATGCTGTTCATGCTGGCGCGGTTGATAAAGGCGCGGTACCGCAGCCATTCATACTGCTCCGCCGGAAGCCGGCATTGCATGAACCGCGCGCTGCTCGCCAAATGTGCTTGCGGCTCCACGCCGTATGCTGCCTCTCTGACCATTTGCAACACCCGTTTGCTCCCTTCGCCACCGTGGTGGCTGGCTGATGATCGTGGAACCTTGCTTGGTGCGTGGCATTCCACTGTGATTGGCTGCCCTGGTGCCTATCTGTCTTTAGTATGGGCATCGGCGAACGCCGTAAACAGGTCCGTTAGAGTAAGTTGGGCCACCCCATTCGGGGAAGAAGGCACCTTTGCCCTGACCGTGGAGGAGCTTCGCTGGACGGGGAAGAAGCTGTTTGCTACGATAGCCCTGGGTGCCCATGCGCTCCGCTCGACCCCCGCCGTCACTCACGCGATCGACGATGATCAGCAGGAGAAACCGTGCGATGATTCCAGTCGACCCCTCCACCGCGCTCAAGGAGCGCTCCATCCTCGATCTGGCACTCCAACAATTTGATGCCGCCGCCGACCGCTTGCAACTTTCGCCCTCCATGCGGCGTGTGCTGCGTCAGTCCCGCCGTGAGTTGACCGTCTCTTTCCCGGTGCGCATGCGCGACAATCGGCTGACCATGTTCACCGGCTTCCGGGTGCACCACAACATTGTGCGTGGGCCGGCTGCCGGCGGCATCCGCTACCACCCGGAACTCACTATCGATACAGTGCGCGCCCTGGCCCTGTGGTCCACCTGGCGCGCGGCCATCGTGCGCATCCCCTTTGGCGGAGCCTACGGCGGCGTGGTCTGCGACCCCGCGAATCTGAATCGTGATGAACTGGAGCATCTGACCCGGCGCTTCACCACTGAAATCTCCATCCTTATTGGTCCGGATCGCGATATTCCCTCCCCCGATCGCTCCACCGATGCCCAGATTATGGGCTGGATGATGGATACCTTCAGCATGCATGCCGGCTACTCCGTCCCTGCCGTGGTCACGGGGAAACCGGTAGGGATTGGCGGTTCCCAGGGTTGGGCTCGGTCCAGCGGACGTGGTACCGCCATTCTCTGCCGGGAACTGGCCAAGACGCGGGGCCTGGCAGGGAGCGGGACGCGGGTAGCGATCCAGGGCGTGGGACCAATCGGGGCCACCGCCGCTCAATTACTCGCCGATTGGGGCGATCTGGTGGTGGCGCTCGGCGATGGCCAGCACGGGGTATACGACGCGCACGGCCTGGCGGTCGCCTCGGTCCTTCGCTATTACGACGAGCACGAGTCGCTCCGCGATTGTCCATATGGGACGGCGGTGAGCGGGGCGGCGTTGGCCGAGGTTTCCTGCGACATTCTGGTTCTGAGCGGCTTCGAGCGCATTGATGCCGACGCCGCCCGATCGGTAGATGCCAGGCTGATCGTCGAGGGCGCCTACGGCGCGATCACCGCCGACGCCGACGCGGTACTGGCGGAGCGAGGGATCTGGGTGCTCCCCGATATTCTGGGCGGCTCGGGGGGAGCCGTGGCCTCGTACTTCGAGTGGGTGCAAGACTTGCAAGAAACGTTCTGGAGCGAGGACGAGATCAACGCGCGCCTGGACGACGTGCTGCGCCGCGCGCTCGCCGACATCCGCGGCAAGAGCGAGCAGGATGGAATACCCCTGCGCCTGGCTGCCTACTGCCTGGCCGTGGAACGGGTGGCTGACGCGCACCGCATCCGCGGGCTCTATCCTTAGATCCCATGCCCACCAGTTCAAGCGGCCGCTACGTTCCGCTCCGCTTCTATCTGGGCGTGCAAAGGAAGCGCCATCCCGAGTTGGCGCTCACCTTCCGCCAGATCGAGGACGTGCTGGGTGACGGCCTGCCCAGACCGGCCCGCAAATATCCGGAGTGGTGGGCCAACGATCCGGTCAGCGAGCAAGCCGCCGCCTGGTTGGCGGCGGGATACCGGGTGCGCGAGGTGACGCTGGCCGAGGAGCGGGTGGTCTTTGGCGAGGAATCGCCGGACTAGCTCGTCAATTACGCGGAGACAGCCGTGCAGATCTCGCTGGGCGTGTCGGCGCCGCCAATCACCGTCACCTCGCCGCCAGGGGGAGCCTGCGCCGCCTGCCAGGCAGCCAGGTAATAACCGGCGGCCACGTAATCGGTGGTACCAATGTGCACGGCACTGGTTCCACTATCCTCGGGTTGCCGTTCGCCGATGCGTTCGTCGGGCAAATAGATCAAGGCGGGGCTCCCGGCAATCACGACATACAGAGTCCGTGGGGGGCCAAGACTACCCATGAAATCGGTGAGGCTGACTCCAGAGGTCCGCGTCGCCACTCCATTCCCGGTCATGGAGGCCACCACGGTCAATCGCCCATCGGGGGTGATCCGCTCCACGGAGGGCGTCCCCAGATCCACCACGTAGAGGTTGCCCTGGAAGTCGAGGCTCATCGCCTCTGGTCGCCAATCATGAGGAAGCGGGTGGGGACGGAGGATCGCCGGTCGGTCGGGATGGCCGGGTGTGTAGACAGCGATCAGCCGGCGCTCGGGAGAGGACAGATAGAGCACCCCGCCCCGTCCCAGCACCATGCCGGCGGGATGAAAGAATGGGCGAGCGGCGATCGTCACCTGGCCCGGGCGGACCAGCCGATAGATTGGGTCGCTAGTGGTCACTCCCAGGGCAACCAATCCGTCGGAGCTGACGCTCATGCGGGTGTAGGGAATGGATGAAGAATAGCGCGATGGGGCCGGGGGCACCTCGTTGAAGTCCAGAAGAAGGTGGAACTGGCCGTCTCCCATTCGCTCACGCAGGCCGTAGCTGTCGAGGACGAACAGATTTCCCTGCTGATCAGCGCCCAGGGACTGGATGCCGGCGAACTGGGTCCGTGCGGCGGTCTGTACCGGAGCCGTAGAACAGGTACCGAGAAAATCGGGTACTTGCAAGGCCCGCGAGATCGGGATAATGGCCGCCAGAGCCACAACCATCAACACGCGACCAGAGATGCGTCCCATGCCGATCGGGAGTCGGTGGAGATCTAGGCGGAGAGCGGCAAGCCCCACCAGGGCAACCACCGCCGCCCCTACCGCCAACTCGGCGGCCGGTGCCGCGTGGCCAGGCACGGCGGTAAGATTGCCCTGATGCTGATCCCATAGATTGATCAACCATACAATAAGTGGTAGGCCCCAGGCAGGCAGGAAGAGGTGCGCCGCCCGCGTCCTATAGCGCTGGGGTAAGCCTCGGCATCGGGCCAGTGCCCGTACCTCGCGGCTGCCCAGCGGAAGGAGGGGCAGGAGTCCGGGCGCGAACACAGCGAGCACCCACAGGGCATCGATCCCAGGATCGCGAGTGGTATACGCCGCCTCGCCGCCTCCCACCACGGGAAGACCGAAGGCCCAGACATAAAGAGCCGCTCCGAGCGTGAGGGCCACCACCAAGAGCGCCGCCATGCGGGTATACATCAGGTGGAGCGGCCGGTAGGCACGGGCGAAGGCGCTCCGGGTGGCGGCCTGCACTCCGGCCAACACCGCCGGGGCGTCAGCGGGGCGGCCGGCGGGAATCAGGGTCAAGAGTCGGTCCACCAGGGCGGCAGTCTCCACGCTCACCTCTGGCCGGAGGCCCCGGACGGGCGGATGGCGGAACGGCGCTTCCAGGTCGGGATTATAGCCGGTCAGCGCCCGGTGCAGCGTGGCGCCCAGGGCATAGAGGTCACTCCGCTCATCGGCCAGCCCCTGATACTGTTCGGGTGGCGCGTAGCCGGGAGTGCCCACGGCGGTACCGGGTGTCCCCCGGGCCAGCGAGCGGGCCACCCCCAGATCGAGTAAGGCCAGCGAGCCATCGGGGCGGAGCAAGACATTGGCCGGCTTGAGATCCCGATGGATCACCGGAGGATCCTGGTTGTGCAGATACCGGAGTAAAGCGGCCAATTCGCACGCCCAGCTCAGAACCAGCAGTTCATTTTGCGGTCCCTCGCGGACAATCCGTTCCTCCAGGGTCTCACCGCGGAGAAACGGCATGGCGACGTAGTGACGATCTCCCTCGCCGGCGGCGGCCAGGAGAGAGGGGAGACGGGGATCATGGAGGATGGAGAGGAGCCCGGCCTCGCGGGCCAGCCAGGTAAGCGCCTCCGCCCGTTCCGCCGCCGGGAGGCCGCTCGCGTTCAACTCCTTGAGCGCGACGGTCATCCCATGGTTGCGGAGATCGGCGGCCCGGTACACCGTACTCATCCCCGAGCGATGCGTCACTTGCTCAATGCGGAAGCGACCGCCCACCAGGGCGCCGGGCGGCAAGGGCGCGCCGGCGGCGTTGGTAGGCAGCGCCGGCAACACGGGGCAGGTACGGGCAGCGGAATGAGGCAGCCCGCAGCGCGTGCAAGGGCTCATGAAGCTATCATGCATCGTGGCGGGGAATTCGGCAAGCGCCAAAACGGACACCCACCTTGGCATTGTGAGGGAGAACGCCCTCGGTTCGGCGCGATATTTGTGTTTTCCGCATCTATGCCGGATTGATGATATTATTGGGTGAGCAGGGACTTCTTACCGCGTAGGGAAAATAGGAGGCGGTTCTTGAAACAAAGCCCTGATCAGGCCGTCGAGCAAACCGTGGTCGCCTACCGCCACTTCTGGACGGCGTTGCTGCAATCCGCCGAGCCTATATGGTCCCAGCTTGATCTGACGATTTCACAACTCAAGGGACTGATCCTCCTTGAAGTGCGGAAAGAGTTGAGCGTGGGTGAAATAGCGGAGGCGCTTGGCACGGGTCGACCCACGGCCAGTATTCTGGTCGAGCAGCTTGTGCAACTCCGCCTCGCCACGCGAACCGAGGATCCGACGGATCGCAGGCGGTCCCTCGTCTGTCTGACCGAAGAGGGGAAAGAATTGGCGGCAAGCCTGCACTGCCATGACGAGGAGTTCATGCGAGGGATGTTTGAACGCTTACACGCGGATGAATTGGGAGCGTTAACCGAGGGCCTCACCGCCCTTACCGCCGCCATGTTGGCCTCCAGCGCCTAATTCCCGCGGATTAGGATACCGGTGGCCGGGTCTTTGCCCCGCGCCGCGCCTCGAACCAGGGAGCGATTTCTTCCGGTCCTGGGCAATTGGTGATGCATGGACTACGCGCCGATCCGTGCCTGGTTCCCACTTCCCAAAGCGTACTTCATTCCCACCCGATGTATTTGTTTCTTCGAGGAAGGACTATCTAGATGACCGTGCCGTTACCTATCCCCGCCACACCTACTGATTCAGCAGCACCTCCCATGACGTCCGAGGAGTTCCAGCAGGTGGCTTCCGCTGTGCGGGGCCAGGTCCAGGCGGTGATCGTCGGCCAGGACGAGGCGGTTGAAGGCACGCTCGTCAGCTTGATTGCCGGGGGGCACGCCCTTCTTGAAGGGGTGCCCGGCCTCGGGAAAACCAGCCTGGTCCGCGCGTTCGGGCGCGCCCTTGACCTTCAGCATGGGCGCATTCAGTTTACGCCGGACCTGATGCCGGCCGATATTACCGGCACCACCGTGCTGGCCGAGGATCCGAACGGACGGCGTACCCTCACTTTTCAGCCAGGGCCGGTCTTCGGCAACCTGATCCTCGCCGACGAAATCAATCGGGCAACCCCGAAAACCCAGAGCGCGCTCCTGGAAGCCATGCAGGAGGGTACTGTCACTCTGGCGAACGTGCGGCGCGAGTTGCCGCAACCTTTCTGCGTGCTCGCGACCCAGAATCCCATCGAGCTCCAGGGTACCTACCCACTCCCCGAGGCGCAGCTCGACCGATTTCTCTTGAAACTCTTCTTCGGCATGCCCTCGCGCGAGGATCTCGATGCTATCGTGCTCCGCACGGCTGAGATGACCGATACTCCGGTTCGGCAGGTGGCGGACGCGGGCATGTTGCTGCGTATGCGGCGGCTGGCCCATGAGGTGCCCATGGCCCGCCATGTGGTGGATTACGCGACCAGGATCGTGCTCGCCTTGCAGCCGGGCGCCGTGGACGGCCTCGAGTTGGTCCGGCGGCACGTCCGGTTCGGTCCCAGCCCTCGCGGCGCCCAGGCTCTGTGCCTCGCTGGTCGGGTCGGGGCACTGCTCGATGGCCGCTACAATCTGGCCTTCGCGGACGTGCGTGCCATTGCCAAGCCGGCCCTAAGGCATCGCCTGGTCCTCACCTTCGATGCCCAACGGCAAGAGATTTCTCCTGATACGATCATTGAGGAAGTGATTGCCAGGGTTCCCGAGGACCCACGGTGACCGCTTTCTCCTGGCGAGCGGCCGTGGATCGCCTCCGTTCGGGCGGTCGGGGAAGGCATGGCCCGGCCCGAGGAGGGGATGGACCGGAGCCCCTTCTCGACGAGGCCACGCTGCGCCAATTAATGAGAATGCGTCTGGACAGCGGGCAATCCTTTACCGCCTGGTTGGCCGGTGAGCGCACGGGGCAACGGAAGATGCAGGCGGTCGAGTTCGAGGACTACCGGGGCTATGTCCCGGGCGACGACTTCCGGCTCATTGATTGGCATGCCTATGCCCGTTTGGGGGATCTCTTTGTCAAGACCTCGCTCAGCGATGAAACCGTATCGGTGTCGTTACTGGTCGATTGTAGCAAATCGATGGATTGGGGTACCCCGACCAAGCTGCGCCAGGCCAAGCGCCTCGTCGCTATGCTGGGCGCGCTCGCGCTCATGCATGGCGATCGGGTTCGAGTGTTTGGACTCGGAGACGGCACGGCGCTCCCCGGCTCCTTGCTGTATGGGCAGAGCGGCCTCACTACCTTGAGCGCCGAGCTTGAGGCTCTCCCTGTGTTTGGCGCCACCGATCTCGGCGGCAGCGTGGACGCGTTTCAGCGACTGGCCGAACCGTATGGGGTGGTCATTCTCCTCAGTGATCTGCTCGTGCCTCTGGAGCATATCGCGGCGCTGGACGCTCTCCATCTGGAAGGGCGGACCCTTGTCGTCCTGCATATCGTTGATCCGGCGGAAGCCGCCCCCAACCTGCAAGGCGCGGTTGAGTTGCGCGACAGTGAAACGGGCGCGGCCTCTCTCGTATCCATCACCGCTGGGGTGCGCCGGCACTATGCCACGCGCTTTCAGGAAAGAATGACCGCGATCCAGCGGCGATTGGTCACCGGCGACACCCGCTACGTGCTTACCTCGACCGCGGTTCCTCCAATCGAGTTTCTCGTGAACGACTTGCACCGGGAAGGAGTCGCCGCGCGGACCTAAGGATGCGGATTGTTCGAGATCTCCCTGAAGCTCAGCCTGACGGCTGTCCCATGGCCAGGTACGAATTCAGCGGTCATTGAGGTACCCTTGTGGGTGATCAGACTGAACTTGCCGATGGTCGGCCCAGTGTAGATGCCCGCGTGGAGCGTAGCGGAGAGGCTTTCGCCGGCGTGGACGAAGCGCGTGAGATAGAGCACGCTGCTGCCGTCCGCCGCGTACAGGGCCAGGATGCCGCTTAACTGGAGTCCTTTGAGCCCATGCACCACGCGACCAAAGATGGTCAACTCTCCTGACTTGGCGAACCCGGCGTTACTGGAGGTGAGGAGCGTATAGCGGCCCTGGTAGGTCTTCAGTCCACCCGGCCATCCGGGCACGACCTTGGCGGCGGGTGATGCCTTCGCCGCCAGCGCGTGGCCGGCGCCACGCGGAACCTGGACTCCCAGGGTGAGCAGGACGATCGCGGCGGCCACGAGGCGGAACCGGCGCGGCGCCCCGCGCCTGCCGAGGACTTCTCCGTTCATTTTGGCATCCCTTTCAGCAGTAGTGATGAGGCCATTATTGGCCGGCGGCAGGCAAGGGCTTAATGGGCGATCCGCCAAGCTTCATCACCAGCACGGCCGCCCCCAACTTGCCCAGACTTTGGGCGCCCGTGACCGCCGAGCCACCCAGGACAATGGCCACGTACTCTGTCCCTTTAACTGAGTAGACAATGGGGGCGGAGCCAGTCGCCAGGCCGACATTGGCGGTCCAGAGCGTCTTGCCGGTTCGATCATCGAAGGCATAGAATATGCCGTTCTGTCCCGAGGTAAAGACGATATGGCTGGCGGTCACCGCCGCGCCGCCCACCAATGGGGTCTTTAGTTTGAGCTTCCAGAGGAATTTGCCGGTATTCACGTCCACGGCGGAGAGGGTACCCGACTTCTGTTTCACCGGGATCCGCGTGCCGGCGAAATCCTGCTCGCCGCCGGTCACTTTTTTGGTGAGCGTGAGAACGAAGCAGGCATCAATGCCGGAAATATACGCGGCATGGGTGAGGGGACTATAGGCAATTGGGGAATAGGGCGAGCCGCCCACCGTGCCGGGACAGGCCACCACTCCCTTGGTGGTGGGCGGCGGGTGATGGACAGTTACGTAGGCAAGCGGCGGGAAGAGTAACTTGCCGGTGGCGGCGTTCAGGATGTAGAATTCACCGTTCTTGCCCGCCTCGCCGACCGCGTGGACCTTCTTTCCCTGGACGGTAGCGTCGAAGATGGTGACCGGCGAGGCGGCGCCGTAGCTCCACTGATCGTGGGGCGTTTCCTGGTAATACCAGACCAGCTTGCCCGTGCGGGCATTGAGGGCCAGAATCGAATCAGTGTACAGGTTCGCTCCGGCGCGGCCCGTCCCCAGGAGCACCGGCGATGGGGTGCCCGTGCCCACGTACAGGAGCCCCGTGGTAGTATCGATCGTCGGCGGCATATACACGGCGCCGCCACCGTGCCGGCCCTTCGGCACCCATCCGGTTCCAGGGGGCGGGACCGTGTAGAAGCGCCACACCAGCTTGCCCGTGTTGGCGTCGAAGGCGGAGACAAACCCCCGTACCCCATCCTGGCTGCCCGAGGAGCCGGCGAACACCAAACCGTTCCACACGGTGGGCGCCATGGTTTCGTAGTACCCCTGGTGCGGATCGGCTACCGTCGTTTGCCAGAGCCGCTCGCCGGTATCAACGGTGATGGCCTGCAGCTTCCCATCGAAGGTGACGATATAGGCTTTCCCGTTTTCCACCGCCACTCCGCGGTTGACCGTGACCCCGTAACCGCCAACTCCAGTTGAGAGGGAAAAATCGACCGGTGAGGCATAGTGCCAGAGTACCTGACCGGTTACGGCGTTAAAGGCAATAATTTCGTCGGTGTTGGTGGTCACGAACATCGTGTCGCCGACCACCTGGGGAAAGCTCTCGGCCAGCACCTGATATGGGCCGAGGCCGGCGGTCCAGGCCAGGCCGAGCTTGCCGACATTGGTTGGGTTGACCTGGGTAAGCGGTGAGTATCGGGTGTTATCGCGGTCATGGCCGAAATACGGCCAGGCATTATCCGCGGCGGAGGCCGCCGCGCCCGCGGGCGCCGTACTGGATGCCGCGACCGGCAACGACATGACCAGAAGAGCAACTACCAGGAGCGGCGCGAACCGGCTCCATGGTCTAGCACGAGAATACGAGATCATCGCGATACCGCCTCTTCCAACTACACTGTCCCAGGTCACAACGCTGATATACTTATCGCGCCGACGATGGTCCGATCGGCCAGGATCACCTCCCCAGGCTCCATGCTTACTAAAACCGGTATCGGTTAGTTAAACCCAACAAATACAATTCCTGATATACATATAGTACATGTACCGGCTATCCGCTTGCCAATCCAGGTCCAACTCCGCGGCTAAGCCCTGCTTGGCGAGGCGGTACCCAGTTTGGCGCGGGCCTGGTTGGCCCGATGCCCTACTAGCTATGAGGATTACACCATGCTGTCAGTTCGTTCTAGTATGAGCCCCCGGCGGAACACTTTGCCGTCGCGCCTTCTTTCCCCAGAGCAAAGGCTTGCCCGCCAAGCGGCGGGGTGGCTCACTCCGCCGCTTGGCGATGTGGTGTCGATAGAGCCCAGATCCATCCCATCCCAGCACTCGGATACCGGCGATTTACCCGGCACGATGGACCAATTGGCGCACCGACTCCGCGGCGCGTGGCGGGTCGCGGCGGGCAGACGCTCGTTATTGGCCGGGCTGTTGGCCGGATGTATCGTGGCCCTGCTGGCTGAATGGGCGAACGGCGCCCCCTGGCTTGGGCCACTGGCCGCCCTGGTGGTGGCGGCCGGCGGGGCGTTGTGGAGTTTCCGCGCCGCGCCCCGGAATGACGCGGCGGCGCGATTCCTTGACCATGCGCTCGGTCTGAAAGAGCAGCTTGCCACCGCCCTGGAACTGGAGACGGCGCGGACAGACCGGGTGGACTCGTTCCTCGGCAGGGAGTTGCGCCGGAGCGCTACGACGACCGCCCGCGCGATTGCGTCTACCCAGTCTGTCCGCGCCCGCTCGGCGGTCTGGGAAAGGGGGGCGGTACCGGTACTGCTGCTGGTCCTGGTTCTGATTGTCGTGGCGCCATTTGGGGGGAGTGGTGCCGCCCGCACGGCCACCAGTTCATTCCCTGGGACGGTCGCCGGCGGCATCGCGCCCGCGCTACCCGTGGGGCCGGCGAACCCGAAGGATCTGTCGGTACGGGTGGCCGTGGTTAGCGCGCCAAGCGTGAGCGTGGCCCCAGCGAAACCGAATGGGGCCGGCGCATCGGCCAAGCCGCGCGCCGCCGTGCGCCGAGTGGCGGTCGGGCAGCCGGGAACCCGTGGACGCGCCGGGGGCAAGCCTGGCTCATCGCAACACACCAGTGGCGGCAAGAGCGTGTCTGGCAAGGCGGCGAACGGCAACTCCTCGCACGCGATCCCGCTCGTCCACGGCAGCGAAACCTTCTTGCCGACCAGTCCTTCCAGTAAGGGCGCGAAGGGCGGCGCCTTATCCGGCACCCAGCCGAAGGCCGGCGCGGGCCGGAACGGCAGCGCGGGGAGCGCGGGCGGCGCCCCAGTCAGTAAGAGCGGCTCTAGCTCAACGGCCAGGGGGAAGGGAAGCGCGTCCTCGAACCAGGGCAGCGCCGGCCAGAGCGCGAGCGCCCCCGGGAAGAACGCGCCAGCCACCAGCAACGCGGGGTCTTGCGCGCTTCTCTATGTGTGCTCGCGGCTGACCCCCTCGCAACTCACCGCTCCCGGCTTGGTTACCGGCAAGGGCGGGTTCTCCGGGAAGGGCGCCCCCGGCGGCCAGACTGCCGGCCACGCGCGAGCTACCTCACCCACGCTGGGCAACGCGAAAAGCGTCTCGCCCACCGGAAAGTCGAAGCAGCTTGCGATTAGCAGCGCCTACGGGTCGAACAAAGCCGGCAGCCGGTCATCTCAGCAAGTGGCAGGGCACAACGGGGCCGGCGGCTCGGGTCCGACCACCGTTACCGCCAGCCCGGATACCGGCCAAACCGTTGACTACGTGCCGCCGGATGCCAATCTCACGCAGCCAGGCGAGGATACGATCGTGAGCCGGTACTTTACCAGCCATTCCTCATCGTAAGCAGAGGGAAAACCGCCGCCCATGGCCTTCCTGACCCCGCTTGCCCTCCTCGGCCTACTGCTCGTGCCAGGGGTGGTGGCCTTACACCTCCACCGGCGCCAGCAACGACAGGTTGAGATTCCCAGTCTTCTTCTCTGGGAGAACCTGGCCGGCGAACCGGCGCGGGGCGGCAAGCGCTGGCAGCTTGAGCATATGTTGCTCCTGCTGCTTCAACTGATTGCCCTGTGCGCTATAGTGTTCTCGCTGGCGCGGCTCGCGAACTCGTCCGCGGTGGCAGGCCCACAGGTCTACGTGCTTGATCGCGGGGCCTTGATGACGGCGGTGGACCCGGCTCCATCAAGATTTGACGTGGCGCGAAGGCAAGTGGAAAGGGATATTCAAGGGGCAGCCTCCGGAGCGACGGTGACGATCGTTCTGGCGGATGCCCAACCGCGCGTGCTGGTCTCGACCACGGATCCTCAGTTGGCTATCCAACGGCTTGGGGGAGTGAGCCCGGTCGCGGCCAGCCCCGACCTAGAGGACGCGATCCGGCTGGGGGTCGGCTTCGTCGGGCGCAACGGACGCCTTCACATCCTGTACGCGCGCGGCGAGGCGCTTCCCCCGATCTCCGCGCCCGCCGGAGTGGTGTCTACCACACCCATTGGGGCCGCGATCGATGACCAGTCGATCTCTCGTCTTAACGTCCGCTGTACGGTGGCGGCCACGACCTGCGACGCGCTCGCTACCCTGAGGAATGTTGGCGGCTCGGCGGCGCGGGAGGATGTGGCGATCAACGCGGATGGGGTGGTTCTTGGCCGGAAATCGCTCCAACTCCCCCCTCACTCCGCTACCGATCTCAGCTTTGCCGTACCGGCGGCCCGGCATGTGATCGAGGTGTATCTCGCCAGACCGGATCTGGTTCCGTCCGATAATTTGGCCTGGGCAATGGTTCCCGGTCCCGTGATGGCGACGGTGACGGTGGTCGGCGATTCCGCCCACACGGCGCCGATCGTTCGCGCGCTGAGCGCGCTGCCCACTGTACGGGTAACGACACGGACCCCGAGCCAATACCGATCGGTCGCGTCCGGCGTACCCGGTCTGCTCGTTCTGGCGGGGTGGATGCCCGCCGGTGATCTGCCGCCCAGCCCCAGTCTGCTGCTGGTCGACCCGCCGCGATTCCCCGGCGCGCCGGCCCCTGCCGTGCTCAGCGACACCTCGATCAGTGGTGAGGACGCGAACAGCCCATTGCTAGACGGTGTTGACCTCACCTCGCTCGACCTTCCGCCGGGATCCGGGGAGCAACTGGTGCTGCCGGCGGCGCTTCAGCCGGTGGTCTGGGCGGCGCACGCGCCCTTGATCACGGCCGGTGTCCTCGATGGCGGGCGCGTGGTCACCGTGGCCTTCGATCCCAAAGTCTCCAATCTGAGCCAACTCACCGCCTTCCCGATCTTGATGAACAACATCCTGCGCTGGCCGGCGGGTTGGCTGCCGCCGGTGACTTCGCCTGGTGAGCGGCTTGCCATGGACATCCCCCCGGCAACATCGTCGCTTGCAGTGCTGTATTCCCCTTCCCTGAACTCTCCCGCCACCATGGTGCCAGTCACCCAGCGGGGCGCCCAGGCTATCGCCGCGATTTCCGGCCCCGGCATCTACACAGTGAGCGAACGCGGCCCCTGGGGGACCCGGAGCGCCCAGGTTGCCGCCAACGTCTCCACGGGGGATCTCCCGAACACGGGCGGTGGTCCCATACTGGTGCCTCGGACCGCCGTGCTCGGCCAGGCCGCGCAATCTACCCTATGGTGGCCCGTGCTGGGACTGGTCGCGGCGCTCGCGATCGCCCTCGAATGGCTGCTCGCCACGCTGAGCGCGCGGGGGCGAGGCTAAACCATGCTGGTTCTTGATTCGCCAGGGTATCTGCTTCTCCTGGCGGCGCCATTGGCCCTGGCAACTTTCTCGTTGTGGCGGCGGGGCCTTGTGGTAGCCATGGTTGGGCGTTGCCTTGCCCTGGTCCTCCTGGTGATCGCTCTTGCCCAGCCTGAGTGGCGCCAATCTTCCTCAACCAGTGAACTGGGCCTCATTCTCGATACCTCGAACAGTATCACGGCCGCCGACCGGGCTATCGAGGCCAACTGGCTCCGAACCGCCGCGGCCCATGCCTCGGATACCGGCCCGGTGCTTGTCATTCCCTTCGCCGGATCGGCGTCGGCGGTCACTGTACGCGGCCCGCTGAGCCAGGCCCAGATCGCTCAACTCCTCACTCCACGAAGGGATGGGTTCGCCACCAACCTGGCGGAAGCCCTTCGCCTAGCCGCCGGCCTGGTGCCGCCTGGAACTCGCCTGGTCTTGCTTACCGATGGCGAGCAGACGGTGGGAGACGCGGAGACCGCCGCGCTCGATCTGGCGGCGGCACGCCTGCCGCTCGACACCGTTCTCCTGCATCATCAAGCGAACGATACCGCGATCACCCGCTTGACTCTCCCTCCCTTGTCGTCCGCCGGGTCCGTACTACCAGTCCAGATCACGGTGAGCAGCACGCGGCCCGTGACCGCCACGCTTACGCTGCGCCTGGATGGCCAGAACCTTGGCAGTCAGCCCGTGGGTTTGCTGGCGGGCAATAATCCGTACCTGATTAATCTTCCAGCCCAGGCCCAGGGCTGGCATGTCCTCCACGCCGCCATCCAGGCCCCTGGCGATACTGTGCCGGAGAACAACGCTCTAGACGCCGTAACCGATGTCTCTGGCGTCCCACGGGTGTTGGTGGTGGCCGAGCACGGAGGGGCGAGCACGGCGGTCTCCGTGTTCCGCGACTCTACCCTCGACATTACCGCGCTCACTCCGGCCGCCATGCCGACCACCACCGGCGCGTTGGCCCGCTACGACGGCGTGGTCGTGGACGACGTGCCGGCGACGGCTCTGAACGCCAGGCAGGTCAGCGCCCTGGATGGGGCAGTACAACGGGACGGCCTGGGACTGTTTGTTTTGGGGGGCAGCCACAGCTTGACCCAGGGGCATTACAGCCAGACCGGATTGGAAAAGATGCTGCCCGTCCTCAGCGACACTCCAGCCAGCTTGCAGGACGGCAACGTGGCGCTCCAGCTCGTCCTGGATCGCTCGGGCAGCATGGACAATCTAGCGGGGGACGTGCCCAAGATTGTCATGTCGCGCGAGGCGGCTCGACTGGCCTCGGACTTTGCCATTCAGCATAAGGACGACCTCGGCATCGTGGCCTTCGATCAGGCATCGCACATTCTGGTTCCGCTCACCAAGGTGAGTGCCGCCCAGAAGACGCACGTCAATCAGGTGATCGCCGGCATGTTCAGCGATGGCGGCACGAATATCTTCCAGGCCCTCCAGACTGGGCTGCAACAGGTCAGCAAGAGCAGCGCCCCCTACCGCCATATCATTCTGATGACCGATGGCCGAAGCGACCCCGCCAATTACCTGCCGCTCCTGCAAGAGGCCCAACAACTCAAGGTGACGATCTCCACCGTGGGCCTGGGCCCGGATGCCGACGTGCAACTTCTGCACTATATGGCGGCGCTTGGCAAGGGACGATTCTACTACACCACGAACGCGCAAGACTTGCCACGCATCTTCGCGGAGGAAGCGCGCCTGGCCGCCGGTTCGGCCGCGGTGACCGGCAAGATAGGGGTCAAGATCGCGGGCAATAGCCCCACCATTCGATCCCTTGGGGCGGGGCCGCTCCCGGCTTTGAGCGGTTACACCGCTACCGTGCTGAAGCCGGACGCGGTCAACGATCTCGAGACCAACGTGCAAGGGCGGAAGCCCGACCCGCTGCTGGCCCGCGGACACTATGGCCTGGGGAGGGTGCTGGTCTGGACGCCCGGACTGGAGAATACCTGGTCGGCATCTTGGCGGAAGGCCGAACCGGCGTTCTGGTCCGATACGCTGCGCTGGACCCTCCGCGGCCCCAGCGTGCCGATCTACGCGCCGGCTCTCGCGGGCGGATCGACCCCGGACGCGATCGCGATCGACACGCTCAAGAACAGCGGCACGGCGATCAATCTCCAGCGACTGGCGGTTGATGTGCGGTCGCCCGCCGGCGGGCAGGTGCGACTGCCGGCCACCCAGACCGCGCCCGGCCTGTATGAGGCGAGCTATACGTTCACGGCCCCCGGCGTCTATACGGCGACCGTGGGCCTGCTTACCGGCGGGACGCTGGCCAGCGGGCTGCTGGCGGTGCCGTACAGCAGCGAATATCTCCCGGGTGCCCCCAACGGCGCCTTATTGGCCGACCTGAGCGCGCGAACCGGGGGAGCATCCGTACAGGAGCCCAGCCAGGTCATCACCGCGCGGGCGAACCCTGCCGGTTCGCTGGCACTCTGGTGGCCGTTGGCCCTGATCGCGCTGATCGTCTTTCTGGGGGCGATCGTGGTTGAGCGCCTGTGGCGGAGCGCGGACGATGCAAGGATTTAATCGGCGGAGGACGCGACTGTTCGTGGCGGCCGGCGTACTGCTGGCGGCGATCGTCGCCGTGGTGATCATGGTGTCTGCCCCTCACCTCTCCCAGTCGTCCGCTCCACCCTCGCGCTTGCCCACCATCGCTCGGGGACCGTCTGGATCCGCGCCCACCGCTCAGGTAGCCCCTACCGGGGCCGCCACGGCAGGCAATTCGGGAGCGCTCGACTCATTGGTGGTGTGCTCCTCGTCCGATTTCGACAATCGGGCGAACCGGTGCCGGAAAAGTGACTCCCAGCTTTCCGCCGGGAATGGCGGGCTCACCATCGATGGCGATCTCTCGTTCCCCGATTATATGAGCGGCACAATTCGCCTGTTGAAGAGGAACGGCACGAGCTGGAAAGCGCTAGGGCAAATCACCACCACCGTGTATCCAGACGTGGTGACTATCGACTCCAACACATTCGTCAGCGTGCAGGTGGCGAACCTCTTCTCGTATGCCGGCCAACGCTCGATGCCCAAGTGTGGGACTGAGTGGGGGATTGAAGTTGACGACACCCAGGGTCTCCCCCTTGGCGACGCGCGGTTCACCTACGCATGCCGTTAGAAGAGTCGTAGTATACGGAAGGGTAATATGATTTCTC
>DATLQX010000009.1:0-3214 GCA_035534995.1 Chloroflexota bacterium
CATCCATTCGTTGCACTCCCCGACCGCAGTCGGCGTCCGCTACCACCCGACCTCAGTCGGGGGATCGGGGTAACGGAGGGTAAACATTGCATCTTGACGACCCAGTAGGTATGTTCGCGCAATCTTGGCCTGAAGGGACCACGGCACGGACGAGACCTGGAAGGGTCCACGGGTGTGTACGGACTTGCCCGCGCATTCTTAGCCGGCGTATGACGTCACAATCTCGTAGGCCACTGGCTATGCTAGCCGATTGGCCCGTCCGTGTGGTCGCGCGGCTGGCTGGAGATGATCCGGATGAGAGATATGCGCCCCTCGCTCGGGGTCGTGTGCGCGTGCGATGTGCGCCAAGTCGCTGATCGCTCTTGCCTACCGCGCACGAGATTGGCACCTATAGCACGCGACGCAGTTGGAGTAGATGACGACAGAAGAGCAGTTTGCCACGGCGAGACGGTTCACCCACCATGTGGAGCTTGCATGTCTATGCAATTCGTGGAGCGAGGCATCGGCCACAGAAGCTCCCCAAATATGTACTGGAGGTCGTGGCGAGGCATGCTCCCCGCACCGCTGTTTCCTCTTCGGACGAACACCCAATGAGAGACCGCTCCTTGGCGCGGGTGGCGCCTTTTTTCAGTAAGAAATCGTCACCAACGCCAGGTGACCGGCCTGAGCGGTCTGGAAGGCGGCGTTGCCCTTGGCCGCCCAGTTCTCTACGGAGGGAATCCGATACCCCTCCGGCAAGCCGCGCCCGTCCGGGTGGGGTGGACGCGGGATGTCCAGGACCAGTTCCAGGCGAGGCACGGCCTCGGCGCCCGCCCGCGGCGCGGCCATCCGTGATCGTCGTTCGGCCCGGCAAGCCGCCAGGGGCCACAGGCGGGGATTGATCGCTAAATAGGCCCCTTCGGGCACGATCTCGGCGTAGAGCGTCTGAAGCGGCCCGGCGAGCCGTGGGTGGGCAAGCAGGTAGCGATAGAAGAGCTCTCGTGCCTGTCTCTCGTCGTAGTCCTCGTGCCGCCAGGAGGAACGGCGGTCGACGAGCGCCGCCAGATAGAGCAACCCGCGGGTGGCCAAAGGCGCGAGGAGATCGGCGGGCAGGGGCGGCCGCGCCGGGCGGCGGTTAGGTCCGACGGTTGGACCAACCCAGGCGCCTGCGCCCAGGGATCTGGGACGTTGATTGGCGATCACGGCTATTTTTCCCGTACGGCGGCGGCGTGCCGGCGGCAGCGAGGCCGGCCAAAGCGATCCGGGTCCGCCGCCTGGGCGGGCGCCAGATCGGATCCGCACTCGCCACAGAAGGCCGAGGCCCAAGTAGGGTCCGCGTCGCCGCGCGTCCGATGGGTCCGCACGGCCGCCACGTGGTCGCACGCGAAGGATCCGTATGGCCCGCAACCCCAACAATACAAGGCCCGACCCGCCGCGCGGTTCGGGGTAAAGAGGTAACTGACATAGGCAGTCAGACCGCCGCCGGCGCCAAACAGCTGGTACTGGGCGTCGCCGCGCACCGGCGCGATCTCGACGACCGTGTGGCGGGAGCGCTGGTCGCTCGTCTCCAGGTAGTCCATCATGGTGATTCGATCCTCACTCGACCTGTTTGTTGGTTGGTTTTCGTCACCATCCGGCCCGAGCACCGCGGGCGCCGTCGTCCACGCCCCGGCTTGGGGCTGGGCTACTCCGCGAAGTACGCGAGACCGTCCACGCAACGGCAGGTGATGAATTGGTGCTCGACCAGCCAGCCCAGGGCTTGCTTAGCCTGTTCGAGCGGCAGTTGAGCCCGGGCGGCCAGGAGCTGGGCGGTGTGCGCTTGGCCCACCAGATCGGGGTAACCCAGGGTTTCCAGCACCCTGGCGGCCAGCTCGTGCATCGGCAACGGTTGGCTCAACCGCCGCTGGTATGCCTGCTCACAGGCCGGGCATTGCCGATCGTCAAGGCAGATCGGGCAAAGCGCGGAGGGCGGCGGCCCGGGGAAGGCCATGGCGATCGGCCGGGGTACCGGGGCGTGCCTGGCGGGAAGGAGGGCAAGCACGACGGCGGCCAGGCGGCCCACCCGTCCTCGTGGGGACCGCGGGCCTGGCCCGGGAGGATCTGGCGGGGTGCGCGGCTCGCGCCTGTCCGCTCGCGGATTGTCGCGCCAAATGGTGGACATGTGCTACCTCTTGCTGATCGGTTCTCGTTCAGTATAGACCCAATTATTTCCGTATGAAAGGATTTTCCGCGGCTTTTTGGGGGATTTCCCACCCGGACGCTTGGGGGATTTCCCCCGGCTTCGATTCGCCATCCGCCGGCCCCGGCGACGCGCGGCCCCGCTCCTCGGCCGCGCGTCGCCTCCGCCTGTCCAGCCCTAAAAGGGGAAATCGTCCCCGTACGGATCGTTGTCCGCCGGGCCCTGATTCGCGTTCACGCTGTTCGGGCGCGCGGCGCCCTGGCTTAGATCACCCTCCTCCGCCGCCTTGGGGGTCAGGAGGTCGAAGTCCCGCATCTCGATATCGAGCGAGTAGGCGCGCGCCCCCTCCCGATTGGTGTATTCACGGACGTGGAAGGCGCCCTCGACCTGCACCGCGACCCCCTTGCGGACGTACTCGGCCACGATCTCAGCCTGCCGGCGCCAGGCGGAGACCCGGTACCAGGCGGTAATCTCCTCGCCGCCTTCCTGGCCGCGCTTGGGCCGCTCGTTGACCGCCACCGAGAAGCTGGTGACCGGAGTGCCGTCGGGAAGCATGCGGGTGGTCGGATCGGCCCCGACGTTGCCCATGATCCGGATGATCGCCTTGTCTCTCATGATTGGTGCCCTTTCCTCGCGGGTTTTCCCGCGCTCGTGTGCTCGCGGCGCCTTGTCCGGCGCCTCCCTCTATCCTCGTCCCGCGCGCCCGCCAGGCCCAGGCCAGGGGACACAGCCCAGGGGGGCGGCCCTGGCCTGGCCTTCGGGGGCAGGCGGGATGACCGCGTCTGGAGCCTCCTTCCCGGCAAGCAGCTCCTCATGGTGGTTGCCGCCTGGAGGCGGCAGCGGGAGGAGCCGGATCGGGTGGAGCCAGGCGCCAGCCGAGGCCGCGGACCAGGGCGAGCATCTCGCCCGGATCGCCGATCCGCGGGTCGGGGGTCAGGATCAGAGTGGTGGGGTCAAGGCGTCGCGCGGTGCCGCGGGTCAGCATGACCACCTGGTGGATCGTGGTGGGCGTGGTCTCGGGGGGAATCCGCCAGCGCAGCGCGGGGAGGTCGTTCC
>DATLQX010000010.1:0-4383 GCA_035534995.1 Chloroflexota bacterium
CCTTGGAGCCGCCGGTGATCAGGGCGTGCTTGCCCGAAAGATGCAAATCCATGGTTACGCTGCCTCCCGTTTCGCTGTGACGTATGCGCGGCAGGCATCGCCGAAGGCGCGAAACAGCGCAAGGCCCACGGGATTTTCCGCAGCCCGCCATTCCGGGTGCCATTGCACGCCGAAGGCGAAACCTTCTGCGCCGGTCACGCGCACCGCTTCGATCGTCCCATCCGGCGCGGTGGCCTCCACGTCGAGACCCGGGGCCGGGCGGTCGATCGCCTGGCCGTGCACCGAATTCACCAGGACCGAGGCCGCGCCCATCAGCTCCGCCAGACGGCCCGAGAGCGCGATCTCGTGCTTGTCGCGATACCGTGCCGCCAGATCGCCCGGGCCGCCGCGATGGTCCAGCCGCCCGGGCAGCGCGTGCACCGCCTGGTGCAGGGTCCCGCCCAGCGCCACATTCAGCTCTTGGATCCCCCGGCAGATCGCGAGCACCGGCATCCCGCGCGCCAGCGCCGCGCGGATCAGCGGCAGTACCGTCGCATCGCGCGCCGGATCGTGCAGCTCTGGCGTGAGGCTCGGGCCGCCATCGTAAAGATCGGGATGCACGTTGCTTGGGCTGCCGGGGACCAGCAGCCCGTCCAGCCGGTCGAGCAGCGCGACCTGGCCGGGACCGAGCGGGGGGATCATCACCGAGAAAACGCCGGCGGCGGATCGGGCCGCCTCGGCGTAGCGCGCGGGGGTGTCGTGGCGGGGCGTGCCGTTCACCTCACGCGCGCAGGCGGGAATGCCGATCAAAGGGGTCATGCGGCCAAGGATGCCCGCGCGCGGGCCCGGTCCGCAAGCAGCAACCCGACCGCGCCCAGCGCCATCAGCCCGGCCATACCGCGCGGGGTGGTGTCGGTGAACACGCCCACGAGCAGGCCGCTGATCGCGCCCATCAGGAATTGCATCGTACCCATCACGGCGGACGCGCTGCCCGCCTGCGCCCCGTGCCGGCCCAGCGCGCCGGCGGTGGTGTTCGGGTTGATCACGCCCTGCAGGCTTACCATCACGAAGAGCGGGGCGAACACCGCGACGAACACGTGCACCCGGGCGAAGGCGACTGCCACCAGGACCGCGGCGGCCAGCGCGTAGGCGCGGGAGACAAAGCGCAGGATCGTCGCGGTCCCGAATCGCGGCAGCAGGCGGGCGTTGAGCTGCGCCGAGCCGATCAGCCCGATCGCGCAGATTCCGAACAACACGCCATAGGCGCTGGGACTGAAGCCGAAGCCGTCGATGAACACCGGCGAGGAGCCGGCGAGATAGGCGAAGAAGGCGAAGGTCCCGGCCGCGCCCATCGCGGCGTTGGTGAGGAAATGCCGCTCGCGCAGGATCGCGATGTAGCGGGCGAGTACCCGGCCGGGGGGCAGCCTCATGCGGTGGTCGGGTGCCATCGTATCGGGGAGGAAGCGGATCACCAGCCCAAGGGAAACCGCGCCGTAGCCCGCCATGATCCAGAAAATCCAGCGCCAGGTGGCGAAGATCAGCACCGCGCCGCCGACGCTGGGCGCCAGGATCGGCGCCACGCCCATCACCAGCATCAGCCGCGAGAGCATCCGCGCCGCCTCGTGCCCATCCGCCAGGTCGCGCACCATGGCGCGGGGGATGACCATACCCGCCGAGGCGGCGATGGCGGCGACCACGCGGAACGCCGACAGCGCCAGGATGGAGGGCGCGAGCGCGCAGGCGGCGCAGGCGATTGTGTAGATCGCGCTGGCCGCGATCAGCGGGGCGCGGCGGCCGAACCGGTCCGAGATCGTGCCCTGGGTGAGCTGGCCGACGGCGAGACCGGCGAACCAGGCGGCGAGCGTGTATTGCGCGGCGCCAGGAGGGGCGTGCAGCCCGGCCTCGATGGCGGGGAAGGCCGGGAGATACATGTCAGTGGAGGCAGGGCCGACCGCGGTGAGGAAGCCGAGCAAAAGCGGAAGCCACGGGCGCGCGCGCATGGGCGGCTTCCTGGCGGATATAGGGGGGCGTGGGAAGGGGGGCGCGGGGAGAAGGAGGGCCTTCATCGCTTGGTAAGGCCAAGCGTGCAGTTCTGACACCCACCGAGGGACGCGGCCCGAAAAAAATGCTGTTGCCTGTATTTTTCCTCTTGCACGATATTGTGGGCAATATGATATTGGTCCTTGACACCGACGTGCCGGTCAGCGGTTTGCGGAGCAATGTCGGGGCGTCCCGGGTGCTGTTGCTGGCGGTCGCGGCTGGGGAGGTGACCCCGCTCGTCAGCGTCGGCACGGTGCTCGAATACGAGGCGGTGTTGAAGCGGCCGGCGATCTTGCGGGCGACTTGCCTGACGGATGTGGACGTGGACGATTTCCTCGACGATTTCATCGCCCACGCGCGGGAGGTGGAGACGGATTTTCGCTATCGGCCGTTGGTGCGGGATCCGGACGACGAGATGTTCATGGAACTGGCGATCAACGGTCAGGCGGCGGCGTTGGTTTCGTTCAACCTGGCGGATTTTCGGCCGGTGGACCGGTCGGGTCCGGACCTTCCGGTCTGTCGACCGGGAGAGATTTTGCGGAGGCTTGCATGGCGACCGTCAGTAATTTCGCGCTTCGGGTTCCCCCGTCCCTGATGGAGGATGTGCGGAGCCTTGCCGCCCAGGATGCGGTGTCGGTCAATCAGTTCCTGATCCAGGCCGCGGCGGAGAAGGTGGCCGGGCTGAAGGCGCGCGGCGAGCTTGCGGCCCGGGCGGCGCGGGCGCGGCCCGGGGCGATGGAGCTCGTGCTGGCGAAGGCGGGCACCGCGACGGCGCTGCCGGGGGATGAGATTCCGGAGGCGGGCGGGCGATGAGATCCGATGTTAATCCTGGCTCCGCAGCAATGGCCGAATGGCGTGCTCGCCTCGGCGGTTACGCCGGTACCGCGCAAGAGGGGCAACACCCCCGACACGCACGTGCAGCATACTGGAGATCGGCCCAGAGGAATGGCGAAATCCCGCCATGGTGGACCACGCAGAAGCCGCAACGAGCATAATCGCGCCAGAGTCACCCGGGGTTTTGCCCCTTTTTCAGTACCGCGAGATCAGGCTCCGCGGGACGATCACACCCGAACAATGGTTATCTAAACGGTTGCCCAAGCGATGCCACCGACGTATGCTCTCTTAGAAGGTTATGAAGAGACGAACTAGGGAACGCGAAGTTGGAGTACATACCGGCCGTCTGTAAATGGCTCTGTCGGTCCCCTTGACAGGTCAGAGCACCGGAAAGAGATTTGAGCTTTCGAATCGATGATGGGGTTCCGTGCGTGACGAGTATCGACGGTCGACAGGAAAGTACGGATGATATGGCAGCGCCGCGAGGCACGCGCGACAATATCGATTTGGTGAATGAGGTTCGAAAAATCTTCGTCGCAAAAAACTGGCCGATCGACGAATCGGAGACGTCCGGGATCGAAGGGCCATTCGAGCGCACCATGCGGATGCTAACCCAACTAAATGAGGAGGAAATCAACCTCATCCTCAAGCTTCTGGGGCGATTTGTCCGGATTGAATTGGATCAGTATACATCAGCGATGTCGAAGATTGTGTCTAGTATAGTGGACGATATTTCGCCCGTGCGTGTCGTCATAGTTCCGATAAAATCCAGCAAGGACTCGAGAGATAGAAGGAGCAAGAGCGGCGACTTGATGGGTATCATTGCCAGAACGGCGTTTTCTGGACTATCGATAAGGGTCGATGCCTTTAGCGATCTCGATGCTGGGCCGATTCAGACGATGATGGGGAAGCCTGGATCATATGTGTTGGGTGTCGACGATTTCATCGGAACAGGCAGAACAGCTGTGAGTTTTATAGATGATTATCTGGCAAGATTCCCAGGTCGTTTGTCGCAGTTGAGACTTGCGTCGCTCGTCTCGCTCGAACGCGGCGCTTCGGCTATTGGAGATCGTGGTTGCGGGTTATATTGCGTTCACAAAATGGGCAGAGCAATTTCTGATTGCAGCATTTGGAGTTTGTCTGCTAAGTCTAAATACCTGTCGGCAATGGCAGAAATCGAAAGCCGCATCGGGATTTCCCATGAGTATCACTTGGGGTACGGAAAGTCCGAGGGTTTGGTTAAGATGCTCCGGACACCGAACAACACGTTTCCCATATTCTGGGCTACCAAAATATACAATGGGGCACCCTGGCCCGCAACGTTTCCAAGATGACCAGAGAATCTGACGCCGCTTTGGCACGTTTGTCGCGGCTACTTCAGAGGATCGCCCGCGGTGAACCATTATCGGGTATGGTTCGACGCGGCTACACTTATACACAAATCGCGCTTCTGATTGAGCGAGGTATTCGCGGTGGCCTGATCGAGACACTTGACGACGGACTTCGTATCACGGTGCGCGGCCGGGTGTT
>DATLQX010000011.1:0-5425 GCA_035534995.1 Chloroflexota bacterium
CCGTCGTCCACCTCGCCCAGGATGCCGCGCGCCACATAGGCATCGGTTACTTGTACCGCGACTGCCCCGGCCAGATGGTCGTAGCAGGTGCGAGCGTAGCAGATCGCGTTGGCGGTGTCGTACTCGCGAAGCGAGCGCACCGGGGCTCTGGGCGCCACCACGGCCAATGCCTCGATGGCGCGCATCAGTTCCGGACTGGTGAGGCGGTAGTAGCGGTGCCGCCGGCAGGGCTCTACCCGCAGGAAGCCGGCTCCCACCAACCTGGTCAGATGCGCGCTGGCCGTGGAGGGGGCGACTTTTCCCAGGCGCGCAAGTTCACCGGCCGGGAGCGCGCGCCCATCACTCAGGGCAAGGAGCATCCGCGCCCGCGTCGGGTCGGCGATCAGCGCCGCCGCCGCCGCTACATCGGCGTCCGCTAATTGCGTCCGTTCAGCGATCTGAATGGCCATCGTGTCCTCCCCTTCGTGGCTTCATTCAGGGTAGCATGGGAGTGTTTCGCCGGCGGACGAAACGTTGGCGCTTCACCGCGCCCAATACTTTCACCTGAATTGGGGCTTCTTCAGGCTATATGGGTCGCGGCGCCCTCCCCGATGCACGAAGACATGGCCCACCGGCGCCGCGGGCGCCAGAGGCGCGCCGGCATGCCTCAGCGACGGGCAAGCCAGGCGTCAATCTCGTCCAGGGTGGCAAAGGTGACGATGCCGCCATCGGTATCACGCACATGATAGAGCGCGTAGGGATCGCCCTTCAGCCTGCCCTCGGCGGGACCGATGACCCACTCCATCCCCCGGCGTTCGAGCTCGGCCCCAAGGCGCAAGGCATGTTGGCGGGTCCGCTCCTCCTCGGGCCCCGTGCGGGGACCATTCGGTTCGTGTGGATTCGGCTGGAAACTCATGCTCATATCTTGCTTCATAAAGTAAGGATACGATGCTCATGCTAACGTGGCCAGATACCAGGGCTGCCGGGCAGGGTCTGAAAATAGTCCTCCAGGGGCCTCCGGCTAAAGCCGGCTGGAAAGATCCTTTCCGGCTGAAGCCGGCTGTGTGGGATTCCTGCACCTTACAACCGACTTGAGCCGGTTCGTTGTCCCTGCCATCCGGCTTTAGCCGGAGGTCCCAGACGCACCCGGCTCCCAATGATCCTCTTCTACCCCACGGCCATCATGCTCATGTCCAGCAAATGTTTGAAGAAGGCAGGGGGCTCCGAGGGATAATGTCGCGTGATCCATTCGCGGATCGCCAGCGGGAACCCGATGTCATGCCCGCGTTCTCGGCTGACCCCGTACTTCAGGTCGCTGACCCGCAGGTAGAGGTCGCCCGCCTCGACCATCGCTTCGGGATGTACCAGCCGCTCGACCGCAAGCTGGCGGACCACCGGCCAGAAAATATGCTGCCGCCACTCCTCCGCTGCCTCCCGGAGTGAGACCCGCTTCCCGCGTTCGTTTAAGTACCAGCGATGCTCGTGAATCTGTTGGAGGGCCTGAGCGTACCGGGCCGGGGTGCTGAAGGCGACCGTGCGGAGGCCGGTTCGGAGGCCAAAGTCGATCCGCGCCGCCTCCAGTAGATTCCCTACCTCCGCCGGTGGACGGCACTCGATCACCAGCGCGTCAAGATACAATTGACCCACCTCCAACGCCGCCGCCACTCGGTGGTGCCCATCGATCACGTAGCAGGCGCCTTCGAGACGGTAGACCTCGATGGGAGGAAACTGGACCCCGTTCCGCATGGCGCGGATGATTCCCCCGAGACGTTGGGTCATCCGCCGTCCAGGCCGGAAGCGGCCATCCAACTGACGATAGCGATCCACGCTGCCGATCACGCTCTCCACGGGAATCGGCTCAAGGTGCGGCGGCAACATCGTGAGCATGGCATCCCCTTCCTGCCCGAAGGGGAAGCGAACTATAGGTTTGCGGCCAAAGCGCCGCCAGGGAATGAATAAGAATCGTACATCCATGGGTCTCCCGCTCTTCCTCGTTTCCGGTCGGTCCGGGCGAGAGGTCTTGGTCCTCTCACTCCCCAGCCTACCAGACGGGAAGGCAAGGATCAGCCCCCAAAAGGGGTAAGGGGGCCGATCCGTCACATGTTTTACCAAAGCTTTACACGGCGGCTTGCGTAGATCCGCCACCAGCTGTAGGGGCACCCCTTGTGGGTGCCCTGGTTCGGAGCGCCAAGGGCACCCACAAGGGGTGCCCCTACGGAACGGCCAAGGTATTGGGGCCGAGCCGCGTTAGCCCGCGATGTCCCGGACCACGGAGACCAGCCGATCGATCTCATCGAAGGTGTTGTAGTGAACGGGCCCTACCCTGACCATCCCGCCGTACTCCTCCAGGCCAAGGCGCTCGGTGAGAGACAGCGCGTAGTTGTTCCCGCTCCAGACATAGATCTCCTCGTCGCCCAAACGGGCCGCGATTTCGTCGGGATGATGCCCGACCAGGGTGAAGGAGACGGTCGGTACCCGCTGATCCAGCCGCGTGGGATCGGTGATCCCCCAGATACGGACGCCGGGGATCGCCGCCAGGCCCGCGAGCAGATGCGCGCCCAGTTCGCGCTCCCAGGCATGCATGGCCTCCAGGGCGTGCAGGAGACGGCCACGCCGCCCGTCAGACGCCTCGGGCACGCACACGCCGCCAGCCATGGCTGCCTCACCCACGCTCTCCAGATAGGAGATCGTGCCGAGCAGGCCGGCGCAGCCCTCGAAATTGAGGGTGCCGGTCTCGAACTTCCCCGGTGGGACGCTGCTGGATGGGCGCACTTTGTACGCCTCCAGCCGTTCCAGGTGTTCCAGCTTGCCGTACAGGATCCCCATGTGAGGGCCGAAGAACTTGTAGGAGGAACAGACGAGGAAATCGCAGCCAATATCCCGCACGTCGATTGGTCCATGAGCGGCATACTGCACGGCGTCGATATACGAGAGTGCCCCGGCCTCGCGGGCCAACTTGCACACGGCCCGGACATCGACGGTCGAGCCGACCAGATTGGAGCAGTGAGTCACCGCCAGCAGCCTGGTCCGTGGAGTGATCTGGGCCGCCAGTGAGTCCATGTCCAGGGTGCAGTCCTCGGGATGGATGTCCGCCGTTTTGATCACGATGCCCCGCTCCGCCAGGGCGCGCCAGGGAGCCACGTTCCCATCGTGATCGAGCGTGGTCACCACGATTTCGTCGCCCGCCCGCAGGGTGCGGCCAATCGCCCGGCTGATCGCGAAGGTGAGGGTGGTCATATTCTGGCCGAGGACGATTTCATGAGCCGAGGCGGCGCCCAGCAGGTCGGCCATGGCCGCGTGCGTCTCGGCGAACAGCGCGGTGGAGGCGCGGCTGGTGCGGAAGGCGCCGTCCAGATTGGCGTTGGCGCCCAGGAAATACTCCCCCATGGCGTCGATCAGATCCTGGGGAACCTGGGTGCCGGCGGGGTTATCGAGAAAGGCGGGCACGCGGCCGTTGACCTCGCGGGCCAGGGCGGGGAAACGGCGGCGGAATGGGGCGAAGTTGACGCGGGGTTGCATGGGCGCGGTAGGCACGCGGAACCTCCAGAGAGCACTGATCAACAATTTGGAGAGTAGGATACTGTTCAGTGTAGCAGCCGTGCAGCGGCCCGGCCCAAGACGTCTAGCCTGCTCTCACGATCTCTTCTCGACGACGCGTCCGGTGTCGTGGTCTCGCTCGATCGAAAAATCGTCAGACTTGGGACCACCCAGCAGGTGCGCCTTGAAATCGGGCCTGTGCGCGGCCAGATTCGGCATTGTCCGTAGCGCTTCCACCAGGTGGTCGATGAACCGGGTGAGCGTGGAACCGTCCGCGGCCCCATGGTCCGGGTTGAGTTCGCTGATCGTCAGGGCGCCAATCCGTTCGTCCTTCATCAATTCGGTGAGGGCGCGGAACGCCGTGTCGAGGGTCAGGCCGTAGTTGCGGCCGGTGTTCTCGGAAAGCGGAGCATCGGTGAAGTCGATCGTATCCACGTCGAAATGCACCAAAATCCGGTCGCGGCTATCTCGCACGTGAGCGAGGGCGCGGGCGGCGGCATCCTCCGGCGCGGCGGCGACCTCGGTGGCGGAGATAGTCGTCAATCGGCGGCGGGCGATCACCTCCCGCTCCCAGGGCGTGGCGCGGGCCATATCGTGCGCGAGGAGGACAACGCATTCGGGGGAAAGCAGGGGGTAGGGTTGCCCCAGATGACTCAACTCGGCCGTCGCGTCGTGCTCGCCGAGCAGATGGGCCATACCCATCCAGTCGAGCGCGCCATCCTGGACGCTCCTGGGCGTATTGAGGTCGGCATGGATGTCGAAGTAGACGAGTCCAATCCGCTGGCCAGCCGCGAGATGGCCGGCTACCGTGCCCAACTCGATCGTGCAATCTCCGCCCAGGACCAGCGCGATCTCGTGGTTCGCCGCCGCCTGGCGTACCCGTTCCGCTACCGCCTGGGCATTCTCGACCACCGCCTCGAGATTCTGGGCGAAGCGGTTGGCGGGGTCAGGCCGCCAGCGCCAGACTCGGAGGTCGCCATGGTCGTGGACGGCAATCCCCGCTTGGCCGAGGCGATCAAGCAGACCGGCCTGGCGGAGGGCGCGCGGCGCCTTCTCCTGGCCGGGCGCGTAGGCGCCCGCGCTGGTGGGGGCGCCGATCAGGGCAAGGCTTCTGGGCATGGTGACCTCCTCATCCAGTCTACCAGAGGAGTGGTCCCCATCGGCCTATGTCCTACCGAAATACCGAAATGGCTTCCTGTCGTTTCTGGGAGAGGGCAGCCCGCCGCCCTCTCCGTACCCTGGAGGCGGCAGCTTCAGGTCAGCTTCCGCAAGTATCGGGCGCGCGCCTTCAGCCGTTCCCAGTAGCTGACCCCGCCCGCCTGCTGGTCGCCGGCCTTGACATCCATCTTATAGGCAAACTTGGCTGCTTTCTTGGCCGCCCGCCCCTGCTTGCCGGTCTTCCCGGTAGCGTAGAGCTTGATGATCCGGGCGCAGCCCTGATCGAGCCCCTGCTTGAGCTGCTGCTTGATCGTCTGCTCCCTGGTCCCGCCTGCCCGCGGCTCCTTGAGCCAGGCTTTGATTCACCCTCGGCAACGGCCATGACCTGTATTTTGGCCTTATCCTTGAACGATTGCGCCATGAAGGCCCTGGCCCGATCCGCCGGCGCGGCGCTGAACTGCCGGCGCTTTGGCCGCGTGTACACCATCCGCCGAGGCGGCTTTCCCGGCCCGCGCATACTGCCGCGGGAGCGCGTTCACCGCCGCGTTGCCCGCCGTGCGCTGCAACTGGAGGATCATGCGCTGGGTAGGGGTGAGCCCCACTCCCTGCTGAGTCGCGCCGGTCCGCTCCGCCTGCCGTGCTTGCCGTATCGGTGTGTGATCCGCCGCCCTGGCGGCTCTGGTATAGGCATGTGACTGACTCACTATGCGAACCCCTTATTTTGACGTACCATATAGCTCGTTCAATCGAC
>DATLQX010000012.1:0-4400 GCA_035534995.1 Chloroflexota bacterium
CGCCAGGCCCGCCTGGTACGGGGACGATCAGATCGGTCGGATCGGTCGGATCGGTCGGATCGGTCGGATCGGACCGATCCGACCGATCAGTCGGATAACCGCCAAGCTCAGCGGGCCTGGCGACCCGCGCCCCTCAATAACCACCACGATTCAGCCCTGCGTCCGGACGTAGTCCGACAGATGAAAGGCATCCAGCCCCGGTATCACGCAATCGGCCTCGGTGAGAATGCTGGGATCACCAACCCCAACCGCGTACATGCCGGCAGCCTTGATCGCCTGGATGCCGGCCACCGCGTCCTCCACCCCGATGCAGCGCGCGGGCTCCACATGGAGGTGATCGGCCGCCGTGAGAAAGATCTCCGGGTCCGGCTTCCCCTTGGCGATCCGGCGCGCGTCCACGATGTCGTCGAACCGATCGGTGATTCCCAGTTTGTCGAGGACCAGGGGAGCATTCTTGCTCACCGAGGCCAGTCCCACCTTGAGGCCGGCTGCCCGCACTGAAGCAAGGGCGTTCAAGGCGCCGGGCAATAGGTCGTGGCTGGTCATCGTGGCGATCAGCTCCTGGTAGTGGCGATTCTTCCCCTCCGCCAGGGCGAGCTTCTCCTCCGGAGTGTAGGATCGGCCGGATTGGCCGAGAATCAACTCCAGCGATCCCATTCGGTCAATGCCCTTCAAGCGCTCGTTGAACGCTTCGTCGAAGGGAATACCCTCGCCTTCCGCCAATCGCTTCCAGGCAAGGAAATGGTACCGCGCGGTATCGGTGAGCACGCCGTCCAGATCAAAGATCACCGCGTCGAACATGCGATTGCCCTCAACTGCCGCTCTGATCCATGTTTACCGCTTGAGCCGGTATGTCCCGGGTCAAGCGGAGAGCACGGTAGTGATCGGTAAACTCGATGAGAGTGCCTTCGACCAGTTGATACTCAGTCGTGCGATCGCTTACCCGGATCCGAAGCACCTGATCCTGGAGGCGAATCGTGAATTGGTAGTGGCTCCAGCGAGCTGGGAGATAGGGGGTGAAGTGCAATGCGCCCTGGTGGACGCGCATGCCGGCGAAGCCATACACCACGCACAGCCAGGTTCCCGCCATGGCCGCCGTATGAACCCCGTATTGTGAATTGCCGTGGGTGTTGTCAAGGTCCATTCGCGCCGTGGCCATAAAATAGTCGTACGCTTTGTCGCGGTAGCCGATTTCCGAGGCGATGATGCTGAAGATGCAGGTGGACAGTGACGAGTCGTGGGTGGTTACCGCTTCGTAGTAGTCGAAATCCCGCCTCTTCTCCTCCAGGGTGAACCAGTTTCCGACCAGCAACAGGGCCAAAACCAGATCCGCCTGCTTGCAGACCTGGTGCCGATAGATGACCAGCGGATGGTAGTGCAGCAGCAGGGGATAGTGCTCCCGCGGCGTGGCGGCGAAGTCCCACCTTTTTTTGGCCAGGAAGCTGTCGTCTTGCGGGTGGATGCCCAGGGCGGTATCAAACGGCAAATACATGTGCTCGGCGGCGCGGCGCCACTCCGAAGGCTCGGCCGGTTCCAGGTCAATGGTCTGAGAGAGGCGGGCAAATGCATCAGGCTGGTCGGCCCGGAGCGTCTCCGCCAGCTCGGCGGCGAACTCGAGATGCAGCCTGGCCATGGCATTGGTGTAGTAGTTGTTATTGACGATCGCCGTGTACTCATCCGGGCCGGTCACATCATTGATCGTGAATCGCTCACCCTGATCGCCAGTGTAGTTCCCGATCCCGATCCAGATCCGCGCCGTTTCCATCACAATCTCCGCCCCGTACGGGACGAGAAAGGACTGATCGCCGGTTGCCTCCACGTATTGCTTGATCGAATAGGCAATATCAGCGTTGAAATGATATTGCGCCGTTCCGGCGGGAAAGTAGGCCGAGCATTCCTCGCCGCCGATCGTCCGCCACGGATACAGCGCCCCTTTTGGGTGGGACATCTCGCGCGCCCGCTCGCGAGCCTGATCGAGGCCCTGGTACCTATACTCCAGCAGCTTCCTCGCGATGTCCGGCTGGGTGTAGAGGAAGAAGGGAAAGACATAGATCTCGGAATCCCAGAAGTAGTGTCCTTCATATCCTTCGCCGGTGATTCCCTTGGCGGCGATGTTGGTCTTGCCGTCCCGCCCGACCGACTGCAAGAGGTGGAACTGATTGAAGTGCATCCCCTGTTGCAGCGCGTCGTCACCGGCAATCTCCACATCGGCGCGCCGCCAAAACTGGTCAAGAAACTCCTGTTGGCCCGCGCATAACGAGGCAAAGCCCGCCGCGCCGGCAGTCTCCAGGGTTGCCTTCGCGCGGGCCGGCAATTCGTCCTCCGGATAGTCCCTGGAGGAGAAATAGGTGCCATACTTGGTCAGGAAGACCGGCTGGCCTAGCTTTATGTCAAGGTCGAAGTGCTGTTCCAGTCGCTGGTTCTTCCGTGCCGTCGATTGGGTAGAGCTACACCCGGCATCAAGCGCGAGCGAGGTGGCGGTCGCGCTCACCAGGGTAAAGCCGCTGTTCGGGGTGCGATGCGTGATCGCGGAGAAACCATCGATGAGCTCGGTGTCGACCAATTCCAGCACCGGGCCGGACACCGATGACCCAACCCGCGGATCATCGCCGCCCGACAAGTTCCGGACCAATCCATCAATCGCGGACAGCAACGACACCCGCCCCGAGAAGTTAACTGGCGTCACCTCGTATTGCATGGCGAACAGATGTTTGTGCTCAAAACAAACCAGGCGCCGGCTGACAATCGACACCTGGCGGCCCGCTGGGGAGCGCCAATCCACCGCCCGGGACAGGACGCCGGCCCGGAAATCGAGCGATCGCTCGTAGCGAAGGATCGTACCGGTCAGGAGGTCGAACGGCTCGTCTTCAACAATGAGCCCGATGAGCTTGGTGTTCGGCACGTTGAGCATGAATTGGTTGTGCCGGGCCAGGCCGTAGGCGGTCTCCGGATACTTGATCGGCTCGGACTCATAGAAGCCGTTGAGATAGGAGCCGTCGATGGTGGTCGATGTGGGACCACCGTAGCCGTCCTCGTGAGCCCCTCTGAGCCCGATATACCCGTTCCCGACCGTGAACAGGGTCTCATGTAGCAAGTTGGACGCGGGATTAAATACGGTCTCGGTAAGGCGCCAGATCTCAACGGGAAAGTGATGATCCGCCAGGTCCGTGGTTGGCACGACTCCCATCCTCACCTTCAAGGCGCGATCCACTTATCGCGGTAGTGGGTACCGTCGGTACCACCGGTATTCCTGGGGCAAAATCAAGCGAGCATGTTTGATTTGTAGGGGCACCCCTACGACTGCACATCATCACCAACCGGGCGATCTGAAACAACACTGGTTCGCTCATCTATAAGCGCGTGCGTCCCGTCGTTAGCCTTTTACCGCTCCGGCCGTCAGTCCGGCGACGAGCCGACGCTGGAAGATTAGCACCAGCACGATCAACGGCACCGTCACGATTACGGTGCCGGCCATGACGTGGTCCCAGGGAACCGCGAACTGGCTACCGGTAGACGGCGGCCACTCAACGATGGCCACGGGAACGGTAAAATGGTCGGCTGTCTGCAAAAAAGAAACCGCGTAGAGGTACTCGTTCCAGGCGTTGATGAAGGCCAGCAGACCGGTGGTCACCAAGCCTGGGGCGGCCAGCGGCAGCATGATGGACCAGAACGTTCGGAACGGCGAGGCGCCATCCACGTATGCCGACTCCTCAAGTTCGCGTGGCATGGTGCGGAAGAAGCTCTGCAGCACCCAGATGGTGAAAGGCAGGGTGAAGATGAGATACGAAATGATCAGCGACCACTCGCTATTGATCAGCCCCCATTTGCTGAATTGGGTGTAGAGGGCGCCCAGAATGGCAATTTGGGGGAAGATGGTCATGGACAGGATCGCGTACATCATGATCGTGCGGCCGCGGAACTGGATCCGTCCGAGCGCGTACGCGGCCGAGGCGCCGATGACCAGTGACAGGAGGGTGACCGAACCGGCCACGATGGCGGAGTTGATCAGCGGTTGCTTGAGAATGTTGCCCGTGAGGGCGTCGCCAAAGTTGCTCAGCGTGGCGTCGGAGGGCCAGTATTCCACCGGGGTATTGCCGGCGGCGCTCTCGGGAATCAGCGCCGAGCGGATCGCCCAGTAGAAGGGGAACAGCAGGTAGAAGGCGAGCACGATGAGGATGAGGTAGAATAGGCCCCGTAGCACGGGGTTCCGCCTCGGGCCATGGCCGGAACTTCGCGTCCCACCGAGAGCGGGCGGTGCCACACTGGTGGTCGGAGGAATCACGCTGGTGCTCATTGCTGCTCCACTTTGAACACGGTCGTGTAGACCACGACGAAGATGGCAATAATCACGAACATCACGACGCTCAGGGCCGCGCCGTAGCCCACTTCGTTATTGCTGA
>DATLQX010000013.1:0-18027 GCA_035534995.1 Chloroflexota bacterium
GGTCCCGCCGGCCAGGGGCCCCAGACGCCCCGCTCGTCACGGTGATAGCCCGTCAGTTGACCCGGTCCCGTGGTAAAGGGATCGAAGATCGCGTATTCGGTGGCCCCGCAGAGATCGTAGGCCCGCGGCTTCTCCAGCAGACTGGTCCCTATGATACTGGACTTTGCTCCATTCATAGCTCTCGAATGAAGAAATAGGCGGTCATCAGGCAGGCGATCACGATCACCAGCCGGCGGACCAGCGCGGGGTCGAGCTTTCGCGCGTAATACGCCCCCGCGTAGCCGCCGATCACCGCCCCGACCAGCATGACCAGCGCCTGCGGCCAATTAACCGCCCCGGCAATCACGAAGGTGATCACCGCGATGCCGTTGATGCAACTGGCCAGCACCGTTTTCAGGGCGTTCATCTCATGGATATTCTCCATCCCCATCAGGCCGAAGGCGGCCAGCATGAGAATCCCGATCCCACCCCCGAAATAACCGCCGTAGACGGAAATCACTGCCTGTCCGGCGAACATGCCGATTCTGCCCCTGAGCGAACCAGTCGCGTCCGGGGCCCCCGGCCCCCTCCGAGCAGCCGCGCGCCGCTTCATCCGGCCGGTGAACGATGGGCCGAAGGCAAAGAGGAGGGTTGCCGCCAGGAGGAGCACGGGAATCAGACGGGAAAAGGTAGCCGCCGGGGTGCGCAATAGCAGCAGGGCTCCCAGCCAGCCGCAGATCAGGCTGATGACCGCCAGGGCGCCGAGATGGGGAACACGGCGGAGTTCCTTCCTGTAGGCGCCGGCGCCGGCCAGCGAGCCGGGCCAGAGCGCCACCGTGGACGTCGCGTTGGCATGGATCGACGAGACCCCGCTGACCACCAGGGCGGGAAAAGTGAGAAAGCTGCCGCCGCCCGCCACCGAGTTTTGCGCCCCGCCCAGGAGCGCGGCCGCGAACAGGAAGATGCCTTGCTCGATGGTCACTGTGTCTCCCGCATGCTCAGAACAGACCGCTTATCAGACCGCCGTCGACCTGAAGCGTTACCCCGGTAATGTACCTGGCCGGCTCGCTACAGAGGTAGGCGATAGCCTGGCCCATGTCGAGCGGTTCCCCTACATGGCCCATCGGGATCCCCACCGCCGCTGTCTGGCGGGTGGTTGCCTCGTCCCCAGGGTAAATGCTAGTCAAGCGATCGGTAAGTATACGGCCCGGCGCTACCGTATTGACCGTGATGCCGGCGGGCGCCAACTCGGTCGCCAGCGTCTTACTCAGGCTGGTGACACCCGCGCGCAGGGAGTTGGAAAGAACCAGATTGGCGATTGGCTGCTTGACCGCGGTCGAGGTGACGGTGACGATCCGTCCCCAATGCCGCCGGCGCATGTGCGGGATCGCCAGCCGGGTCACCCGAACCACGCTCAGGAGCAGGGTCTCGAAGGCAGCCTGCCAGGCCGCGTCGTCGTGCGCCTCGAAGAGTCCGGGCGGCGGGCCGCCGGTATTGTTCACCAGAATATCCAGCCCGCCGTACTGAGCCACGGTCTGGGCTACCACTCGCTCGATGGCGACGGAGTCACGGAGGTCGGCGGCGACCGCCAGTACCTCGATTCCGGTGCCGGCGCGCAGATCGGCGGCGGTCGCCTCCAGAGCGGCCCGATCGCGGGCGCAAATCACCAGCCGCGCGCCCTCGCGTCCCAGAGCCAGGGCAGCGGCCCGCCCGATTCCCTTGCTGGCCCCGCAGACCAGGGCTGTCTTGCCGCCGATCCCCAAATCCATCCGAGATCTCCTTACTGCCCAACATTTCTCTGGTGAGCATAGGCCATGCGAGGGAAGATCGTCCAGCTTGATGACTCGTTGGCTATACTTTCAAGGGTAACACCTCGACGTGAGCGATCCATCCCGGCCAAACGAAGCGCGCGGCCCCAGGCCGAGGATCGCGGTATGCCGCCGAATGGAAGGAAGACGTCCGCCATGTCCGGAAGCAATGACGCCCTGGACCAGTTGAAAATGACCTTTGCCGAGATCGGCGCCATCAACAACGCGATGGCCGTCCTGGGGTGGGATCAGAATACCTACATGCCCCCTGGCGGCTCGGCAGGACGAGCCGAGGATCTGGCCGTACTCGCCAAACTGGCGCACGAACGCCTGACCAGCCGGCGAACCGGCGACCTGCTCAAAGCGGCCCAGGATCACGCGGCGGGCCTGGATCCCGCCAGTGATGACGCATCGCTGGTCCGAGTAGCCCAGCGGGACTACGACCGTGAGGTGAAGGTGCCGGACTCCCTGGTAGTGGAGATCGCCCGCACCTCGGTGCTGGCCGAAAGCGTGTGGCGCGAGGCGAGACGACGGAACGATTACCTGGCCTTCGCCCCCTGGATCGAGAAGACCGTGGATCTCAATCGTCGTCTGTGTGAACATGTCGGCTACCCCGAACAACCCTTCGATGCCCTGGTGGACTACACGGAACCGGGGATGACCACCAACGTGGTGCGAGCCGTCTTCGACGAACTGCGCCCGCGGCTGGTGGACATCGTTGGGAAAATCACCCCCCAGGCGGACAGCGTGGACGACGCCGTGCTCCATCGCCACTATGACGAGGCGACGCAGGAGCGGATTGGCCGCGAAGTGGTCGCGCGCTTCGGCTACGACTTCAACCGCGGCCGGCTCGACCGGACTACCCATCCGTTCGAGACCGCCTTCAACCGAGATGATGTTCGCATTACCACCCGCTACGATAGCCAATTTCTCAACATGGCCTTGATGGGCACCATGCATGAGGCGGGGCATGGGATGTACGAACAGGGGATCTCGCCCGCGCTGGCCCAGACCCCGCTCACCGGCGGCGTATCCTCCGGGATGCACGAGAGCCAATCGCGTCTGTGGGAAAACTTCGTGGGCCGGGGGATGCCGTTCTGGCGATTCTTCTATCCCACCCTGCAAGCGGCCTTTCCCAACAGTCTCGACGACGTGGAGATGCCCCACTTCTACCGAGCAATCAACAAAGTGTGCCCGTCCTTGATTCGAGTCGAGGCGGACGAGGTGACCTACTGCTTGCATATCATGTTCCGCTTCGAACTGGAGATCGCCCTGCTCGATGGGAAGCTCGCCGTCAAGGATGCTCCCGCCGCCTGGAACGAGAAGGTGCGGGAATACCTGGGCATTACGCCGCCCAACGACACGGAAGGGATCCTGCAAGATATTCACTGGACCTCTGGTCTTGGCGGTTTCCAGGGCTACGCGCTGGGGAATATCATCGCGGCCCAGCTCTGGGAAGCGGCTCACCAGGCCCACCCCGATCTTGCCCAGCAAATCGAGCGAGGCGAGTTCGGCACCCTCCTGCGCTGGCTCAATACCAACATTCACCAGCATGGAAGAAAATTCATCCCCGCCGATCTGCTCCAGCGCGCCACCGGATCGGCGCTCAGTCCCCAGCCCTATCTGCGCTATCTCCACCGCAAATATGGCGAGATCTATTCCCTATGACCGGTTCCCCCGATCTTTCCCTGGAGTCGCTCCGGGGCAAGCAACTGCGGACGGCGAGGCGGCGGGCCACCGCCATCACCCTCCTGGACGGTGTCCTGGCCGACCCGGTGGGCGAGGCCATGAGTTTCCTGCTTGATTGTCTGGACCACCGCCCCGACGCGGGCGCCTCGGTCCCTCGCGGCAGCGTGGTTGCCCGCGCCTACGCACGGGTGTTCGCCCTCCTGGCCGCCGAGGGCGGGCCGGCGGTAGAGGCGGCGGACGCCTGGCAGTCGCACCTGCTGTGGCGGGTCGTGGATGATCAGAACCCCTTCAGTCTCGCGGCCGCGGCGGGCGGCGTGGCGGCGGTGGCTCCCTCGGTGCTCGATCAGGCCCGCCGCGATCTCCGCGGCCTGCAGTGGCTCTATTCCCTGGACGCGGACGCGATCCGCGAGGCCGCCGGAACCCTGATCGGCGAGGAGTTGAGCGATGCCCTCGCCTCATGGCGGGCCGTGTCGACGCCCGCCGCCGATCACGGGCCACGAACCGCCATTGTCAGGCGCTTGAGCCTGGCCCTGGATTGGGGGGCAATGGCCGAGGATCTGGCCGCCCACTGGCGCACGCATGGACTGGGCCTGTTCGCTCGCGTCCAGGCCGCCCGGTGGTCGGCCCGAGAGGGCTGCCTGGAAGGGATCACCCACCTCGACCCGATTCGCCTGGAGGAGCTGATCGCCTACGATAGCGAGCGCGAGCCGCTACTCCGCAATACCGAGCGCTTCGTCACCGGCCTCCCCGCCCACCATGTACTTCTTTATGGCGAGCGGGGCACCGGGAAGTCGTCCACGGTCAAGGCGCTGGTGCATGCCTACGGCGGACGGGGGCTGCGGCTGGTGGAGTTGCCTCGCGACGACCTGGCCGATCTGAGCCGGGTGCTGGCCACCTTGCGCGAACTGCCCCAGCGCTTCGTCCTGTTCGTGGATGACCTATCCTTCGAGGAGCATGAGGTGCAATACAAGGCGCTCAAGGCGGCCCTGGAAGGCACGGTGGAGGCATGGCCGACCAATGTCGTGCTCTACGTCACCACTAACCGCCGCCATCTGATCAAGGAACGGTTCAGCGACCGCGACCAGGAGCAAAACGGTGAGGTGCGTCCACGCGACACCATGGAGGAGAAGCTCTCCCTGGCCGACCGCTTTGGCTTGCTCGTCACCTTCCCTGCTCCGGACCAGGAGCGCTATGTCCGGGTGGCTCTGGGGCTGGCCCAGACGCACGGGATTGCCCTATCCGCCTGCGAGTTGCGACGACGGGCGATCCAGTGGGCCCTCTGGCACAATGGGCGCTCCTGCCGCACGGCCCGCCAGTTCGTGGACGAGTTGATCGCGGAGCAGCACGCCGCTCCCTAACGCGCCCGTTCTACCGCCAGATGGTGCACTCTCCCAATCCGGTTACGGCGGCACTCTCCGCGACTCCCGCCGCCACCAGGCGATCCAGGCCGGCGCGGAGAGCGCCTGCCTCCAGGCCAAGATGCTTGGCTAGCGGGCCGGGCAGGGCGAATACCGCGCTGGGTAAGTAGGCCACCAGAAGCGCGTCCATGGCCGCCGCGGGATCCAAGTCACGGGCGGTGGCGAGCGCCTCCGGATAACGGGTAGCCACCAGGGCATGGCGCATATCCTCGTCGTCCGGCGAGAAGACCTTGGCCAGGAGGAGGCGGGCGTCCAACTCGGCCACCGCCTTGAGGAAGGCCGCTCGCTGCTCCTTGCCGGTAGGGAAACCGGCGGCCTGCCGCAGTTCACTGGTCCCCAACACCCCGCCCGCGCTGTCGAGGGCACGCGCGATCCGGGCGGCGCCCTCCGAGAGCAGCCCGGATGCGTATAGGTGCTCGGAACCGCGGAGATCGGCCCGCAGGCGGAGCACGGACGGCAGCAAGGACCAGGCGACCAGAGTGGGGCGGCCACGAACGATCGCCGTGTAGAACGCCGCTTCCTGGCGCCCTAATTCCCAGCGCCAGGCATAGATGTGACCAGTTGGACTATCCCAGTGTGAATCGGTGGTGGTGGAGGGATCTCCCGTATAGGCATGCAAGAGATCGGGCAGTTCGGGCGAGACTGGGTAGAGCGTGGCGATTCCCAGCCGATCGATCAGGGCCGCGGCGGCAACTGGATCGGGGGTGCGAGTCTGGGCCGATTGGCCCCAGTTGATCTGGCGGGCGGCCAGGAGAGTCCGAGCATCCGCTGCCACGATGGATCCTCTCGTTCATCCGATGAGCGTCGAGTGGATCCACTATAGCATGGGCGTTGGGGCCGAAACCAAGGGGATGACGATAAGGTCACATGCCGGAGAGCCGGACGAAGTAGCTGCGAACCGCGTGGTCAATCATGGGCTGAGTCATCCGGGGCGCCACGTCGTAGTAGCGAGAGATGCTCAGCATATGGTTGATCAGATCCCGCGGATGGCAGGCTTGCGGTTCGCGTCCCGCGCGCTGGTAATGCTCGCGCAGAAGGTAGGCGAATGCCTCCTCGTTCCACTCAAGATTCCTGGCCCCGGCCACCCGGCGGAAGATTTCCTTGAATTGGCCCTGCGAGGGCGGCAGTACCTCGATCTTATACTGGAGCCGGCGCAAGAACGCATCGTCCACCAGATCCTTGGGCGAAAGATTGGTGGAGAAGATGATCAATTCCTCGAAGGGGACACGAATCTTGATTCCCGTCACCAGGTTGAGGTAATCGACATGTTTCTCCAACGGCACAATCCAGCGGTTCAGCAGCGCGGTGGGGGAACATTGCTGGCGGCCAAAGTCGTCGATCAGCAGCATGCCGCAGTTCGCTTTCATTTGCAGCGGCGCCTCGTAGGTTTTGCTTTCCCGCGAGTAGGTAAGGTCAAGCGCCTGCAAGGTCAGTTCGCCGCCCGCGATCACCGTGGGTCGCGTGCAGCGCACCCAACGCTGGTCCACGCTACGCCCGTCCTCGTCCTCCACTGGCTGGTGCAGCGAGTCGTCGAACACGCGGATGATCTCACCCTCGATGTAGAGCGCGTAGGGGATATAGACATCGCCGCCCAGGCAACTCGTGGCAATCTCGGCGATCGTCGTCTTCCCGTTACCGGGGGCGCCGAAGACGAAGATTGATTCGCCGGAATTGATCGCGGGGCCCAGTTGTTCCAATACCTGGGGCGCCAGGACCATCTGGCTGAACCGCTCCTCCACCACGGCCCGCGTCACCTTGGCGTCGCGCACCCGCTGCCTGCTCACCATGTACGTATAATCGTCCAGAGTGACCGGGCAGGCGCCCGCGTAGTTCGAGCGTTCCAGCAGTTCTTGAACCTTATGGTGGCCTTTTTCGGACAGCATATAGCGATAGGTGTTGTTCTGGAGGCCGGTTGAACCCTGCACCTCGATGAATCGACCCGGCTTGAGCGACTCAATCAGCCCTTCGACCACGCCGGCGAACGGGAGACGCAATGCCTTGGCGATGTCGCCGCCACTGATCGTGCCGCGGTAATAGCAGATCTTGAGGATCAGATCGGCGATGAAGCTGGGATCGAGTCCCGTGTCCTCTACCGTCTGGACACAGGGGGGGATCAGGGTTGGACGGGTCCGAGCGGGTGCGGGTCGGGCTTCCACGGCACTCGACATGATCACTACTTTCGCGGCGCGGCACGTCTACCGTACTGGCTGGCAGAGGCGACAGGCCGTCGCCCGCGCACTCCCCACCCTACACGAGGAATCCGCGATCAGAAAGAGGCATCAAACGGCTAGCCCATCTGGTGGCTAGTCGAACGCGGCCGCCACCGGGCAACGAAAGTCGGGTAGGACAGTCTAGAGCGCCGCGCCGACCGGGACGTAGTGACTAGTGAAATGAGCGTCCAGCAGCACCTTGCCGGCACTGTCATAGACGGTGCGGTAGAAGACCGCGTCCACGTCGCCGTTGGGCTGATCGGTGGAGAAGGGGCCGCGGATCACCACGCGGAAATGAGGGTCGGTACCATAGAAGCGGGCGGTCAGGGTGTAGTTCGCCAGATTCTCGGTGAAGTTGACCAGCACCCAATGGCCGGTGTTGTTCTGGAACTTCACATCCGGGCCGTTGGCCGATACGTAGACCGTGGCATCCATGCCCACCGGATTGTAGTAGGAGACGATGTTGGCATGCGCCACCCGCTCCACGATCGGCATTCCGCTATAGACCGCCGCTTGAAAGAGAGTCACCGCGACCTGGCATACCCCGCCGCCGATTCCCGGCACGTCCTGATTGTCGATGATATCGATCCCTTCCACGTAGCCGCCCTGAGCGGTGATGTCGCCGATCCGCTGATCGAAGGAATAGACAGCGCCGGGGGCGATCAGTTGCCCATCCAGGTGATGCACGGCGGCGTTGATGTTGGTCAGGCGCGCCTGACTGGACCCACGGAAGTAGGTGCTGTGGGCGATCAGGAGATCGTGAATGCCCATCGCGTTGGCGGCGCTGGTGGTGAGATGTGCCTGGATTGGGCGGATCGGAACCGCGACATCCGAGGCGCCCCCGCGCGCGGCGAGCGCGGCGGCAAGGGCGGGCAGATCAAGCTGAGCTCCCGCTCGCGAAGGGATCACGCTGACGTGGGCTCCGGCGGTGACAAATCGCGCGTCCACCGGTGTTTGGTCCACGGCGGCGGCGGCGGGCGCCACGAGAGAGGCCAGCCGAGTCTGGTCGATCCCCACAATCAGGCGGGGCCCGGAAACCGGATCCACGTAGGGGGTGAAGGTAAGGAGCGAGCCCAGCTCCACCGAGCTCAGTACCTGGCGACCAGCGCCGTAGGTCAGGGCCACGGGGCGACGGATCAGGGCCCCCGCCTCCTGGGCCGCTTGCTGGGCGGCCCCAGTACTCGCGCTGGGGGCGGATACGCCAACCGGCAGGGTGATGGTCTGGGAACCGCCCGCCAGAATCGCCTGGGCTATCAGTTGGCTGGTGGTATGGCGATCTAGATGATAGCCGCTTCGGGCACCCAGCACCCGCACCCTCCCAGCGCGGACCATCACGGAGGCGTCACGGACTTGCTGATCCACATGCGCGGCCAGGCGGTCTACATAGGCGGCAAGCACCGGCTGATTCACGCTATGCTGGTAGGTCGAGGCGCCGCCCGGCGCCACCACGGTAGTGAGCGAAATCAAAGGGGCGATCGAGCGCGGCCCCATTTGCCATGCCTGGCCGCCAAAGCGCATGGTGATCCGCGTGTTCTTCAGTAAGGTTTCCAACACGCCCAATTCCCGTTCGCCCTCGGCCTCGCTGACTGGCGGCGGCAAGAGTCTCACCGGTAGATGGACCACCGACTGGCTCGAATCGGCCAGGGCGGCCGCCAGGAGTTTGGTTGCCCCCGGTTGGTCGAGCATCTGGCCGTCCTGGGCATGCGCGCTCAGGGTCGCCCGCGCGTCGGCCAGGCTCACCGCCGCTGCTCGCGGCGCCTGATAGATGGCGAGGGCCGCCCGCTGCACGAAGGCGGCCAGCAGCCCGCTGTCATAGTTGCCGACCAGGGAAAGATCACGTCCTTGCGTAATCAGAGTAAGTTGGGTGCTGTAGCGATCCAGGGTGCCTGGCTCGCGTCCCAGAGCGAACGCCTGGCGCAGCTTGGCATCAACATCCAAGCGCAAACCCAGAGCCCGCGGGGTCATGGTCCAGCGGCGCGAACCGGCGATCACGGTCAGGCTACGGTGCATGGCGGCCTCGACCAGCGGCGCCAACCGCTGCTTGGCGGCGGGAAGGGACAGACCGCCAACATCCACGCCACCCACCCGGACGCCGGGATAGACTGCCGCCGCCATCCCTGCCTCCCAGCGCGTGAGGAAGAGCGCCAGGGCGCCCAGGATCACCACGAGGACCAGCGACACCCACGGCAGCCGCCGGCCCCGCCCCGCCGGCTGAGGCTCGGACCACCGCACAACCACCTTCTGTCCCGTCGTGTTCACCCTGCTCATGCGTGCTTGCCCCTCCTGGGTTGTCTCGCGCATGCCGCGCGCCACCTTGCACATCCTAGCATAGGCTTGCCCCTCCAGCCTATGGCCATTCACGGACGGGGCGAGACAATTTCCCCGGATTCGGCCCCTCTCTCGTTAACGGACCAGGGAGTCCCTGATTTCACCTGGGGGGAATACGGATTGGTGGGGATCCTGGAGGGTTACGGGCCAGGATGCTATACTGCACCCACGGTGATGCTTCACCGCGAGGCCAAGGGAGTAGAACCTTGAAAAACGGGACCGCCGCGCGGCCGGCCAAGGACAAGGATCCCGGTGATCGCCAGAAGAAACAAGTAGCCAGATTGGCCGCGGCGCGCGAGAAGCTAGAACTTAAGGTCGCCAGGTTACGTGACCGCCTGGCCAAAGCGGAAAATAAGCTGGCCAAACGCACGGCCCGGCTGGACGCGCTCGGTGCCGGAACCGCGCCCGAGATCCCGCCCATTGCCGAGGCCGCCCCAGCGCCCGCCGAGCCCGTGACCGCTCCCGACCGCCCCTACGAGGGAGAGCGCGAGACACCGGCCCCGCCGGCGGTGACTCGAAGGAGTTCCCGATCGAGAGCCAAAAGCGTGACCGCTCCGATCCCGGTGGTCAAGACTCGCAAGGTTCATCGCAACTCGCATGCGGCGCTCCCGGCTTCGGTGGCCATGACCGACGATGGGAGAAGCGGAGCCACGTAGATTTGCCAGGGGCTCATCTATTAAGGACGGGTTTGGCGCCGCGCGACGAGTGAGAGGATCCGACGCTGGTGAGTAGCGCTATTGATGAGCTCTATCCGCGCATGCCTTTCAGCGACGCCGCCTTGCCGGTTATTCAGGATCGATTGGCCGCCGTGGCGGACAACGAGGGAGGGACGCGCGCCGGCACCGAAAGCGAACCGCTCCACGATATGCGCGTGGCCTCGCGCAGATTGCGAGCCGCTCTGGAAGCGTTTCGGGACTGCTTTCCTCGCTCGGAGTACCGGCCAGTGGAAAAAATGGCCAGGGCGCTCACCCACGGACTGGGAGTGGTGCGCGATCTTGACGTGCTGATGGCGGAAGCCCGGCGTCTGGCAGCCAAGGCAACGCCGGAGGAATATGCCGGGATCGAATTGCTGATCGCTCATCTGGAAGGGGAACGGGCGAAGGCGCGGCCCGCCATGCTCAAGGTGCTGGATGAGCTTCGCGAGCGCGGCTTCCGTCATCGCGTGCTCTCGCTCGCCCGCAACCCGCGTGACCATGGCGGCACCCTTCAAGCCCACGCTCGCCGGCAAGCCATCGCCCGCCTCGCCGATCTCTATGGATACGCACCTACCATACACGACGAGACGCGCGATAAGGAGCTGCACCAGATGCGGATCGAAGCCAAACATCTCCGCTATTGCCTGGAGATCTTTCGGGTTTGCTTCGGATCGGAGATCGAGCAACGAATCACCGACATCAAGGCCATTCAAGATAAGATTGGCCAGATCCATGATTGCGACGTGCTGGTGGAACTCGCGCGGAGCCAGGGCATCGCCCTGGCCGGCCGCCAGTTCGATCAGTTGACGGCCCTGGCCGGGACACCGATGAACGCCGATACGCGCCGGTCTACCCTCCGCGCGGCGCTGATTCCGCCCGAGGGAGCCGATCCCCGACTGGGCATCCTCGTGGTGCTGGGCAAGAAGCTGGAAGAACGACACACGCGGTACACTGGTTTTACCCAGTGGTGGGACGAGCAAGATGATACCGGCCTCCGGGGCAAATTGTATGCCTGCCTGAACGGAGAGGACGAGCCGGAGGAAAGCGAATGAACCTAAGGGTAGCGGCCTTTTCCGATACGCACGGCAACCTGCCCGCTCTTGATGCCGTCCTGGAGGACATGGCCCGGAAGGGGCCATTCGACCATGTGCTGATGGCGGGTGATCTGGTCGAGGGTGGTCCTCAGCCGGCGGAAACCCTGGCCGCCATCCGGGCCTTGAACTGCCCCGTGGTCATGGGAAACACGGATTTCTACCTTACCGCCGGGCCGGACGCGCCTGAACTGGCCGGCATGAGCGAGGCTGAACGGGCGAGTAGCGCCTGGACGGCGATGCGGATCGGACCCGATGGGCTCGCCTATCTCCGCGCTCTGCCGCGCCAGTACCATCTGCCTGGCCCGGCTGGAGGCATCTTGATGGTGCATGCCAACCCGGATAATCTGGAAGATCACATCCATCCCGACGAGGACGCGCGCGCGCTGGAGGAACGGCTTGCCGGCGTCCAGGCGGGCGTCCTGGTCTTCGGCCATCTCCATATCGCCTACCAGCGGCGCCTCGGGCAGTTGCTCCTGGTGGACGTGGCCAGTGCCGGCTTTCCGCGGGATGGCGATCATCGGGCCGCCTGGGCGGAAATCTACCACGACGAGATGGGCTGGCATGCGGTGCCCCATCGAGTCGCCTACGATATGGAGGCGGTGGCCGTCGCCCTGGACCAATGTGGGATGCCCAACGGGAAGAAGCGGGCCAAGGTGCTCCGCCAGGCGCGCTACAAGCACCGGTAGGAGAGTGCCGGCGGTCCCCCGGCTGTGGTCGGGTGGTAGCGTTTGGCCGACCGCGGTCGAAGAATTAAGGCGCCGTGGCGAGGACGAGCGTCTCGCCGGGAGCCGGCACGCGGTCCAGGGACGGTGCTACTTCCGGTTGACCTGACTCGCCTGCCGGCAGCAACAAAAGCGGCACCCCGCCGCGCGCGGCCGCGATCTCGCCTACCGACCAGCCTCCGGGCTTATCGTCGTCAATCCGCACATGAGTCAGCACGATGTGCCGGATCGTATCCCCTGATGGGCTGGACACCGGCAGCGAGAGTACTTGCGGCACATCGTGCCCGAGCGCGGCGGTGACGAAGGCCGGAGCGCCAATCTGCGAGGCACTGAATGAGGAAGGCACGCCCAATCCCCGCCGTACCTGGGCAGCCAGCGCCGGATCGAAAACCCTCAGCACCACATGACCGCCCGGCTGCATCGCCCGCGCGGTCAGCACTGCCTCAATGTTCACCAGATCATTACTGGTGGCGGCGATAAACGCCCGCGCGATGCCAATCCTTGCCCGCTGGAGGGTGGCTTCCTGCGCCGCGTCCCCATGAATCACGGGAATCCTCAGAGCCCGTATCTGGGGCAGGAACCGCCCGCTCTCGGACGACTCGATCACCACCACCCGCTCGCCTGCCTCATGGAGCGCGCTGACCACCCGGAAACCGACCGCGCCCAGTCCGGCCACCACATAATGGTCGCGGACATCCTCGGAGGGCTCCCCCAATAAGGTCTCCAGGCGGGCGCTCAACACCAGCTCGGCCAGCAAGCCATAGACCACCGCCATCATGGCGGCGCCGCCCAGCATCACGAAGATGCCGAATAATTTGAGCGGATCGTCGGCATGGAGGAGGCTGATATCGCCCAGCCCCACCGTCGTCACTAGCTCGGTGGTGAAATAGGCGGCGTCCAGGAGGGGTAGCGGGTAGAACAGCCAGAAGATCACCACACTGGCGGCGACCAGGCCAACCAGGGTAATCAAGGCCACGCGCAAGACCCGATTGGTCCGGGTCCAAAAAAGATAAAAACCGCGACGCGCTTTCGCCAGGGGAGCGCGGCGGCGCCTAAAGAAGAGAGCGCGATGGCGCGCGGACGGGTAACGCACCGTCCTGGGTAACGAGGCATTGGGATTACGCAGCACCTCCTCCAGGGTGTGGGGGCGGGCGCTGATCGCCTCCAAGCGGTCCGGCGCCGCCGCCGCCAGCACCAGGCTGCCCGGCGCCGGCACCTGAGTGGACGAGGGGCAGAGCAGCACTTTACCATCCACGGTCCTACAGGCGAGGGGCGCCAACCCCGCCCGCCGCCAACACTCCAGGGGCAGCGGCTCACCCTGGCTCGGAGCGATCAGACTGCCGATAGCCCAGATGGAGCCGCCAAGGGAGAAGGCGCCCCGGAGAGCCGAGCACCGGGCGGCCAGGGTGAAGACCTGAGCTACCGTGGCGGAAAGAGAGAGAGCAGTGATTCCGGCCGGAAGATCGCGGAGAAGGTTGGCGGTGCGGAGATTGAAGAGGCGAATGACGATGCGGGCCTGGGCATTGACCTCCCGCGCGGCCAGCGCCGTTTGCAGGCTGACCATGTCGTGGCTGACTACCACGATCACGGCGCGGGCGCGGGGCACTCCTGCCTGGATCAGGGTCTCGGGATGGGTGCAATCACCCTCAATCACCCGCACACCCAGGCCGTCCAGGGTCCGGCGGAAGGGAGTAGGAGGACCGTTGTCCACCACGACCACTCGTGCCCCGGCATGGAGGAGGCTCTCGGTCACGCTGACCCCGACCGTACCCAGGCCGCACAACACCACATGGTCAGCCCAGGCATCGAGATCTAAGGCGGGCGCGGCATCGCTCATGGCGTCCCCCATCCTAACACACCCAGGCTGGCCCGGAGCGCCGAACGCGGCATAATCGCGCGGACTACGAGGAAAGCAGGCTGTCCATTTGACCGAAGAAGAGCGTGAGGAAGGGCGTCAGATATGGAACGACGAAGCCTAGTCCTGGACAGCGGCGCCGTCATTGCTCTCACCCATGGAGATCGCGCGGTACGGAAAGTACTGGAGGCGGCACACGAGGCAGGAGCCGACATTATAGTGCCCCACGCCGTGGTCACCCAGACCGCTCGAGGAGAACCTCAAGATGCGGCCTTGCGGTACCTGCTGTCCGGCGTCTGGGTACCGTTCGTGGGAAAGCGTCTGGCCCTGGCCGCCGGTGCCTTGTTAGCTCAAGCCGGCCTATCCGATGCGGCGGACGCACAGGTAATGGCGGAGGCTATCCGGAGCGGACCCGCGCTCCTGCTTACCAGCGATATCGATGATATGACGCGATTAGGCGGCGGTCGGCCCGGAGTTCGCATCGTCCGCGTCTAGCGTTCGCGCCAAAAGGGAACATCCCCTTTTCCCCCCTTGCTCCGAACTCACGCTCTGAGTACCCTGAACCAAGCTATGCAGTCACCAGCAATCATCATCGACCGGGTCACCAAGGATATTCCCCTTGGCCAGCGCGTGGTTCATGCCTTGCGTGGGGTCAGCCTGACCATCGCGAGCGGTGAGGTCGTGGCGATCGTCGGCCCCAGCGGGAGCGGGAAGACGACCCTTCTCGGGCTCCTCGGCGGCCTCGATTCCCCCACCAGCGGGCGGATCATCCTCAACGGGATTGACATTACCCATCTTTCCGAGGGCAGAATGGCCGGCATTCGCAACCGCCAGATCGGTTTCGTCTTCCAGTCGTTCAACCTCATCCCTACCCTGACCGCCCTGGAGAACGTGGCCTTGCCGATCCAATTCGGACGCGGACCGAACGCCATGCGAAGGGCGACCGATCTCTTGTGCGCGATTGGCCTGGAAGATAGGCTGGGCCACAAGCCCTCGCAACTCTCCGGCGGCGAGCAACAGCGGGTGGCGATCGCCCGCGCCCTGGCCAATGATCCAGCGATTATTCTGGCCGACGAGCCGACCGGAAACCTGGATTCGGCCAACGGGGCCCGGATCATGCATCAATTGCTTGATCTGCGTACCACCCTGGGGAAAACCGTGATCTTGGTTACCCATGATCCGGCCATCGCGACTCAGGCCGACCGAACGGTCCAGCTTCGTGACGGGCTGGTGGTGGACGAGGGTCTCTCGGAACCCACCATCCTCCACGCCGCGGCTCGCTGAACCCCCGCATGGAATCGCCGGCCTTCGCCCTGGCCTACGCCTGGCGCAATCTCCAGCGGGGCGGCGCGCGCTCACTCTTCGCCGCTTTTTGCGTCGCCGTAGGGGTGGCCGCCGTGGTCGGCATGCAGTTGCTGGCCTTGAACATCAGTGCCTCGGTCAACCGGGCCCCCCAGGAAGCCAACGGGGGCGATATTTCCGTGGAGCCGATTACCACCCCCTTCCAGGCATCCGATCTGGCCAGGGTGGAACGGTTGCGCCAACGGGGCGTCATCGTCGCCTATACGGCTACCTTGAACGGTGGCCGTGGGGGCGTGAAAGCCACGGCGCACGGACTCTCCACCCTGATCTCGGTTCGGGGAATCGATCCCACCACCTATCCGCTCTATGGGCAGTTCACGGCCTCCCAGCCCAGCCAATCGGTGTCGTCGTTGTTGCGTACACCCACCGACGCGGTGATCACCCAGGATCTCTTCGACCGCTTACACCTCCGGCTTGGTGATCAGGTGATTCTGGGGGCCGCCATCTCCGAGGTGGTGACTGTCCGCGGCATCGTCACCCCAGGCGGCCTCTTCCAGGGTGATTTTGGCATCGGCGGCACCATTTATCAGCCAATCCGCGGCCTGGATGCCGCCGACCCCCAGACTCGCGGCCCAGGGGCGATCGCCGCCGACAAGCTGTTCATCCGCACCCAGGATGCCGCCCACACGCGAACCGCCCTGGCGGCGCTCCGCCAGAGCCTGGGACCATTCTTCCGCTACACGACCGCTGATCAGGTGGCGAAGCAAGCGGTGGCCAATACCACGCGCTTGCAGCAACTGCTCCTCGCCTGCGGGTTGCTGGCCCTCCTGATTGGCGGCATCGGCATCGTCAACACCATGCTCGTCTCGGTGGGACGGCGCACCAAGGAAATCGCCGTCCTGAAGACGCTTGGCCTGCGGGGCTATCAGGTGATCCCGCTCTTTCTCATGGAGGCGTTACTCCTGGGGCTGGCCGGAAGCGGGCTCGGTATCGTGGGGGGGATCGGGCTCAGCGCCGCGATCACCAAGCTGGCGGTGCAATTGGGGGCAACGGTCAGTTGGTCGCTCCGCCCCAGCCCCCTGGTGGTCGGGGCCGTGCTGGGGATCATCGCCACCGCCGTTTTTGGCTTCCTCCCCGTCTTGCGGGCCGGGCGAACCCGCCCGATAGGCGTGCTCCGCGACGAGGATGCCCCGTTGCCCCGGATCGGCTGGCTGGTGACCAGTGGCGTGATGATCGTCCTCACCGGGGCCATGGGGATCGCCGCCGGCGTCGTCCTGCATAACCTGGTCCTGGGGATTGGGCTCGCCTATGGGGTAGTGCTCCTGTTCCTGCTCTTCAGCGGAATCTTCCTGCTGGTAGTCACGGCGGCCGGACGCGGGCCTGCCTTCGGCTCGGTGGACCTCCGGCTGGCCCTGCGGAACCTCACCCGCCAGAAGCGCCGAGTGGCGTCTACCCTGGTGGCCCTGTGTATCGGGATGCTGGCGGTGGGCACCGTGGTGGTCCTGGCCCAGAACGTGCGGGCGGACCTCAACCGGCTCTTCAATGTGAACTACGGCTTCAACGTGGCCACCTTCAGCCCCATGAATCAGCAGGCGGCGACTCTCCAGGAGGTGCGGCGCCTCCCCGGCCTCCAACGCACGGAGCAGGGTCTCTTGGTGGCGGGCTTGCGCCTGATCGAGGTTGACGGCCAGCCGGCGGCACAGGTATTGCGCACCTCGCTTGCCACCGTGCACGAGGACATTTTTGCCTTCCAGACCATGGACGGGCGCGATCTCCGGGTAGCGAAACTGCATCTGACCATCCTGAAGGGCGGTCGGGCCCTCGGCCCGGCCGACGAAGGAACCGCGAACACGGTGGTGCCTCAGTCGCTCGCGACCCCCCTGCGCCTGCATGTGGGCAGCACGCTGGAATATAGCCTGCTGGGCGGCGGCACCTTTACCTTGCGCGTGGTAGGGATTATCGATCCAAGCAGCCTCAGTCCGAGCTTCGGCGGCGGGCTCATCGCCTCCGCGTCGTTTCTCCGTCCCTATGCCGCCTACTCTCCCCTCTCCCGTGCCGTCCTCTACCTGCAATTCTCCGCCAATCACGACAGCGCCGCCGCCAGCCGGATCAACCGCGACCTACCCCAGGTCTTCGCCTTTGATATCAATGCCCTGGTCCCGCTCATCGACCGCATCCTTGATCGGGCGACCATTTTCCCCCTGGTACTGGCCGCGCTCTCTCTGTTCGCGGGGGCGGTAATCCTCGCCAACACGGTGGCCCTGGCGGTGCTGGAGCGCCGTCGGGAGATCGGAGTAATGAAGGCACTGGGGGCTCGTGGCGGTACGATCCTCCGCCTCCTCCTCCTGGAGAGTGCCCTGGTCGGCCTGATGGGCGGGGCCATGGGGATGGGGATGGCCATGATCGCCACCCTCGTGCTGGACAACCTGGCCCTGAATATTCCCACCACCTTCGACCCGCTGGTCATCGGCGGCTTGGTTGCCGTCTCCGTGGTCCTGGCCCTCCTGGCCAGCCTGATCTCCGCCTTCCCCGCCTCAAGGGAGAAGCCGCTGATCGTGCTAAGATACGAGTAATCCGGTCGGATCATTCCTCGATTGCCCATAGCCGCTGGAACTCCTCCGAGCCCGCCAGCAGATCCGCCAGACTCCCCTGGGCCGCGATCCGGCCCTCGGCCAGCACAATGATGTGGTCGGCGCGGCGCAACACCGCCCTACGGTGCGTGACCACCAGGCAGGTCGGGGTGCCGCGGGCGAACAACCGCTCCCAGAGCAGGGCCTCCGTCTCCACGTCCAGGGCGCTTGAGAGGTCGTCGAAGACCAACAACTCCGGATCGCGGACGAGCATCCGCGCCGCCGCCGTCCGTTGCGCCTGACCGCCGGAGAGCTTAACCCCGCGTGGACCCACCCGCGTGTCCAGGCCGGCCTCCA
>DATLQX010000014.1:0-3710 GCA_035534995.1 Chloroflexota bacterium
GCAGCCGGCGATCAGGCAGCCGGCCACCAGCAGATCGAGTCCCGCGCGACGGAGAGACAATGGTTGAGCCATCACACCACCCGAGAGAGGTTGAGCGGTAACCGCTCCTCCACCGCCGGCAGGACGGGGAACGGCGCGTGCGGCTCGGTTTGATACCAATAGGCCGTGCTCGAATAGTCGTCCGAGCGGCGATTATCGTGGCCGTGCTCGATCGTCACATGGATATCGCGCTCAAAGAGCACCGGGTCTTCCAGATGCAGGCGGTAGAGACTGATCTGCCCGGACCAATTGGGCCCACCGGGTAGGGGAATGCCGTGATACGGCGCGCTCATCACCTGGGAGGGACACCAGGCTGTGTTGAAGTAGTCCTCGGTTCCGGTGCCGTGGAGGCGGGGCGGCCACTCGTCGCGGTCCTGATCGATCCAGATCATGTCGTCGCCCTCTCCGTACCAGTTCCACTTCTCGGTAAGCCGCCGGTTGGTCACGTTCAGGTTGCAGCCGATGTAATGGCCGCGCCCCTGTGCTTGCAGGATCGTGTAATTGCCTTTGCCGCCGATGTTCTTGCCGCCAAATTGCAGTTCCTCGTTAGCGAGGGCCTCTGCTTCTTCCTGGGAGAGACCGTCGCAGGGATTCTCTCGCCGCCACTGGGCGTGGAAGCGGAGCAGGTCATCGTCGAGCCGGTCGTGCTCCTCATAGTCGATGTAGAAGTAGAACAGCACCTCCTGTTCGGCGCAGTCGCTGGTGACCGCGATCCGGGCCCCGGAGGCGAACGGCATGGCGAAGAAGCAATTGAACGCCTTGCCGTCCTCCGCGCTCATGGTCAGAGGCGCCGAGCTGAACGGACGAGTGGTGGCGTGCCCCATGCCAAAGAAATCACCCAGGGGAACTTCGACCGAGGGCGTCTCCTCGCCGTCCCACCACATGCGGAGGGTCACTTTCCGCAGGTGATCCGTCTCCTTACAGTCGGTGGTCACCCAGATGTGAGTGATGATCCCAGCTCCAGTTATGTCAAGAAGGGTAGCCGAACCGCCGGGGACAAGGTGCAACCGGTCATCGTTGCCGCCGGTTCGGTCCCAGCTTGAGGCACGACGGCGGCGGCCGGGACGGGCCCGCGCCAGATCGCGCAGCGAAGTGCCGGGGCCGGTAAGACGCTCCTGGGTCATGGTGTGGTTTCCTTTCGTGTTTTCATTGGATATTGGGCCACCGGCTGAGGCCGGATGGCAGGAACGAACCGGCTGCGGCCGGGTGTGGGACGGATCGGACCGATCGGACCGATCCGTCCGATGCTGATACTATTAGGGGCGCGGGTCTCCAGACCCGCCTGGGTGGCGGCGGATCGTTATCTGGGTAGCCTGATGATGCCGACGGGAGGGCGCCGGTGAAGGTCCCGCCTGGGAGCGCGAGCATCCTGCTCGCCCCGGTGGCGGCTCCGGCGAACAATCGGACCGTTGGGCTCGGCGTCCCTGATGAGCGGGTGCGTCGTCCCTGGCGCTGACGCGCCAGCGCGAGCAAGATGCTCGCGCTCCCAGGAAGAGGCGCGCTACCAGCCTTTTTTCCAGCATCGTCATCTGTATCATCTGTGTTTCAGGGCGAATCGCTCGCTGCCTCCAGCATCACCGGACAACGCGCCGGCAGGCTCAGCGTTACCACGCGCCGCGCTTCCAGAGCACCCAGATCCACCGGCGGTTCGCCGTCCTGATGAAGGGTGAGGCGCGAGTGCGCCGGGGCCATCGGCACGTCCAGTTCGATCCTCACCTCGCGCGGGTCAAGGGCCAGGTTCAGGAGCAGCCAGGCGTAACTTTCGTCGCGGTAGCGCCAGGCAGTTTGCAGGACCGTGGGCACCAACAATGTACCGCGCGCCTCATGATTCCGCATCTCCGGGGAGGCGTTATAGAGGAAGTACTGTAGGGTCAGGCTTGTCTCGCCTTCCACGCTCAGCACGGCCGGACGGCGCATGGCGCCGTAGGCCAGGTAGCGGTTGGCCGGCCCAATCCGGGCCCTGGCCAGCCGGCCCACGAAGCGGGCCAGATCGGGATCGATAGTGAAGCGCCGTTCGGTGAAGAGGAAGTAGTGCTCCGCCGCCACGTCCCGATGGTCTCCCAGATCCTCCAGTCCGCTGAACTCGTAGTTCAGCTCGATCAAGCCTCCCTGCAGAAATACCCGACCGAGGACGAAATACACGTAGTCGCCCTGCTCACGACTGAGCTTGGCCCAACCGTCCATCCGTACCGGCCCATACTCGTGATAGACGTAGGTGAACAGGGGGATCTTCTCCACCTTCCCCTGCTCGATGAGATCGAGGAACGGGCCAGCCTCGAACGGGGCGGCCGGACTGGCCTCGGCCCGCGCCTGGTAGAACCAGAGATAGGGGAGCATCCGCTCGTTGATCATCTCCGTCCCCTGGGGAATGGTCCGTCCACCCGCCGCCTCCCGCATGGCCGCCGCCGTCTCGGCCAGCATCGCCTTGTAGCCGTCGCTGATCGCCGCCTGGTCGCCCGGAGCGTGCCCATGCTGGTCCGAGAGGCAGATGTGGCGGACATTGTTCACGGAGATGTCGTAGTAGACCCCGTCCACGGTATATCCCTGGACCAACTCGCGGTCGCGCTCGACGTGCAAGGTCCGGGTGAAGGGGCTGGCCGGGCAGAGGAAGGGGAAGTGGTAGGCGTCCCGGCTCAGGGGGGGACTGGGAATCTCCTGGAGGGCGCGTGTCCCGTCCGCCGCGCCCGCCTTCTCCTCCCCTTTGCCGAAGAGGAGATCGAACTCGAAGGGGACCAGATAATCACCGTGGCTCCGAATGTGTTCAATAGTGGCGGGATGGAAGCGGGCGGGGAACCAGTCGGCCAGACCACCCGGCAGGCTGTTCTGGTAGTTCGCCTCGGTCTTGGGCCAGTTCGGACCCAGCACATGCATGACCCGTGTGCCGGCGATCTGGCCGAGCTCGGCCAACCAGAGGGTGCGATCAAAACGCGGATTAATCCCGAAGGTACAGAGCCCCACCTGCTCGAACAGCCAGCGGGGTCGATCCTCGCGTGCCCAGAGCGGTCCCCGCGCCGCCCAGGGCTGGGTGAGGGCCCACTGTTGGTAGCGATCCGCCGCCGAATACCAATCGCCGCCGTCCAGGGCGGCCAGCACGGTGCGGTACGAGGGGAGCACGTCCCGGCGCCTAGCATAGTCGCCGGGGCTATGCCAGACCGCCATCCGCAGATCCCCATCGGGGTGAAGGTAGGCGTTCAACCATTTCTCCCGTCCCTCGCCATCCTCGGCCGCCAGATAGAAGCCGCCCCGGCCCACCGCGCCATAGGCCATGAACTGCATGGTGCTGCCACTGAAACCCTCGGGGTAGAGCCCGAGCACCACGGGCTGCTCTCCCTCGGTCTCGCGCACCACCGGAGGCAGGGCATGGAGCGGGTCGCGGACCAGGAACCCGGTGGCATAGGGGTGGACCAGTTGATCATCCTCCGGAATCTGGCCCAGGGCTCCGATCCCCGCCAGATAGGGGTAGGCGAGGGCGGCCACCGGAGACCCCTCGGGGTTGTGCAAGGCCACGGTCCACTGGAGATCAGCGGCGAAGTCCAGATCCAATCCCACCTCCAGCCGCAGGCCCTGGGCGAGGGTCCAGTGGATGCGAATCCTGGTCCGTGACTCCGATTTGACCGTGCAGGCCAACCATTCACGCAGGATCGTGCCATCAGCCAGGATCACCATGAAGG
>DATLQX010000015.1:0-18354 GCA_035534995.1 Chloroflexota bacterium
GCGACTAAGCCGTTCATCTACTTGAGCGCGGGCGTGACCGCCGAGGCGTTCCGCGAGACGCTGGAGTTGGCGGCCGAGGCTGGGGCGCCTTTCGCCGGTGTGCTGTGTGGACGGGCAAACTGGCAAGGGGGCGTCCCGGCCTTTGCGCGGGGAGGGATCGACGCCCTGAAGGTGTGGCTGGAGGACGCGGGTGTCAAGAACATCACGGCGCTGAATGCGGTGGTGACGCAAGGGGCGCGGCCATGGTGGACCGTCTACGGTGGCACGGACAACATTGAGGTCGTTGAGCCAATGTAGCAGCCGTACAGGGGCTGCTCACACGGTCGAGCGCGAGCGCATCATGTCTTACGCGACACTGGACATGCGCGGTAGGGCACCACGGTCCCTTGGCGTCATAGCCGCCACATCGCGCGTGCGTGGGCCGGCTCCCTCTGTTTCCAGCATCCGGCGAAGGTGATCCCGCCGCCGTGACAAAAGTCACGGTGACGAGATGGGCGCTGAAATAGATTGAGTATGGGACGGCATCCTCATCGCTTGGTTGAAGGGGATGGCAGCAGGTCAAGCCCGATTCGACCAAGCGACGTGAGCACGCAAGACGACGGTACGCACGCCGCGCGGGGTAGCACGGATCGTCTCTCGCGCGAACCGTTCGGAGACAGAGGAGGTAAGTACGTGAGCGGCTCCAATACGACCCCCGCTTCCGCGAGGCACGCCGAGTATCTCGCGGAGGTTTCGCGGCTGGTTCATGATCAGGTGGATGCGCTCTATGCCGTGCTGATGACGGTCACCGAGCGCTTGCTGGCATCCAATGTGGTATCCACGCGGCCCACCGTGACGCACGGGGATCGGGTGATTCGCGTGGCTCTTGGTCGATGTACCATAGATATCGAGGCGCGGGCAACCATCGATCTGCCGGAAGGCGCGAACCGCGCCCAGATCTTCCCGACTGGTCCGGCTTGGTGCATCGCGCGCGCGCCCGATGGCATCATCGCGCGGTGGGAGCTACGGCCGGTGCACGCGGATAACGCATCTCCGAGCTATGCGTGGATGGTGGCTGGGACGGAGATGCCTATTGGCGAGCCTGAGGTCGCGGTGGTGGTGAGCCATCTGCTGGCCTGTCAAGCGGCGGACGATCGTTTGAGTGCCGCGGGGCCGGCATGAGCGGCGCCGTGCGGAAAATATCCAGGGAGGAGGATTGCCATGGAACCGCGTATCGTGTACAGAACCGTTGCCCCAGGCGCCATGCAGGCGATGGGTGGGCTCGAAACGTATGCGCGCCACAGTGGCATCGAGCCATCGCTGCTGGAGTTGGCGCGGCTGCGTGCTTCACAGATCAACGGCTGTGCCTACTGTATCGACATGCACACCAAGGATGCGCGTGCTCGGGGTGAGACTGAGCAGCGGCTCTATGGGCTGACCGCCTGGCGGGAAACGCCGTTCTATACCGAACGCGAGCGGGCCGCCCTGGCCTGGACCGAGGCGGTGACGCTGATCAGCCAGGACCATACTCCAGACGAGGTATTCACCCAAGCGCGCGAACACTTCACGGAGCAGGAGTTGGTTGACCTGACCATGGCCATCATCGCCATTAACGGCTGGAATCGCCTGGCCATCAGCTTCCGGACCGTACCCGGCACCTATCAGACCGCCTCGCGCTGAAGGGGTCCACACCGCTACAGCCCCCTGGCCAGGGCGTAATACAGATCGTTCCAGCGTAGCTCCTTCTTGAACTCCCGCGGCTGGGTATCCTTGCCAATCAGCAGGAATTCCAGGCCCGCCATTTCCGCGAAGTCTTCCAGATGCTCCGCGGTGACGGCGGAGCTGAAGCTGGTGTGGTGGGCGCCGCCCGCCAGGATCCACGCGGTGGCCGCCTGCTTCAGATCCGGCCGTGGCCGCCATACCGCGCGGGCGACCGGCAGTCTGGCGAGCGGCTGGTCCGGCGGTACTACATCCACTTCATTCACCACCAGCCGGAAGCGGTTGCCCATATCCACCACGCTGGCGTTGACGGCCGGACCGCTCCGGGCGGTGAACACCGACCGCACCGGGTCGCTCTTGCCGCCGATCGCCAGCGGATGGATTTCGAGGGAGGGTTGGTGTCCCGCGATCGATTCGCAGACTTCAAGCATGTGCGCGCCCAACACCTTCATCCCGCCGGCGCCGAAGTCGTAGGTGTAATCCTCCATGAAGGACGTGCCGCCGTCCAGGCCGGCGCCCATTACTTTCATCGCCCGCACCAGGGCGGCCGTCTTCCAGTCTCCCTCGGCGCCGAACCCGTAGCCATCGGCCATCAACCGCTGCACCGCCAGACCCGGCAATTGCACCAGCCCGTGCAAGTCCTCGAACGTGGTGGTGAATGCTTTGAAGTTGCCGTCTTGCAGAAACGCCCTCATCCCCAGCTCAATGCGTGCCGCCTCACGGAGAGCCGGGCGCTGCCCGCCGCCCGGGCGCAGCGGCTCCGTGACCGCATAGTGCTCGTCATAGCGGGCCACTAGCGCGTCGATTTCCGCATCGGTCACCTGCTTCACCCAGGCGACCAGATCGCCCACGCCATAGCCGTTAACCGCATAGCCCAGGCGGAGCTGTGCTTCCACCTTGTCCCCTTCGGTCACGGCGACCTCGCGCATGTTGTCGCCAAAGCGGGCCACTCTGGCGCCCTGGGCGTCGTGCCAGGCACACGCGGCCCGCAGCCAGGTGCCAAGTTGAAGCAGCACCTCCTCGTCCTGCCAGAAACCAACAATAACCTTCCGGTTCAAGCGCATCCGGCTGCCGATGAAGCCAAACTCGCGATCGCCATGGGCGGACTGGTTGAGGTTCATGAAATCCATGTCGATGTCCGACCAGGGTAGATCTCGGTTGTACTGGGTATGCACATGCACGAAGGGCTTTTGCAACGCCTGGAGCCCCGCGATCCACATCCTGGCGGGAGAAAAGGTATGCATCCAGGCGATCAGGCCGATGCAGTTGCGGGCGCTGTTGGCATCGAGGCACATTTCGTGGATCGCCGCGGGTGTCGTGACCACCGGCTTGCGTACGATCCGTACGGGAGTTCTATTGGATGCCGTTATCCCCTGGGCGATGGCGATCGAATGCTCCTCTACCGTCTTGAGGGCTTCATCACCATACAAGTGCTGGCTTCCGGTCACGAACCAGACCTCAAAGTCCGTGTGATCGATCATGCTACGTTCCTTTCGCGGCCGGGCTGGATCCACCGGGCATTCCCCCGAACAGCCTGCTGCTCGATGGTAGCACGGGTACTCGCGGTGCGAATGAGCGACGGAGTACGATGGGCGCTTATCTGACTAACGGGGCGAGCACGCACCGTGCCGAGACGGTGCGGATCGCGATTTATTTCGCTGCGCAGTGGGCCGTGCGGACTTCCTCAATGCGCGTCGCTGTCCCGGATGAAGAGAGCATCCCACCTGCACCCTGGTTGAGCTAAGTCGGAACCATGTGCGAGCGACGATTCAAGCTGTAGTTTGCCCCACGGCATATACACCGCGTACTTAACAGCCAGCACAGGCTGGGAACGCCCCTGTCAGTGGACTGCGGCCTGCTCACTGGCCATCAGCGCAACGAGCATTCGGGTATCCACGCGCAGTGTGCGGTTGACGTTACGTGTGACGGCGCCGGCTTGCTCGAGTTGGTGGAGGGCCCTGCTCACCACCTCGCGTACCGTGCCTACACGTGTGGCTATTTCCTGTCTACTCAAGAGGACAATGTCGGTGCGGGCGCATTCCTCCACGAGCAGCTTCGCCACTCGGTCGGTGATGTGGAGCAACGAGAGATCCTCTACGAGAGCGGCCAACTGTCGCACACGGCTGGCCAGCACGCCGACGACGTTCGCCGCCATGCGCGGGTTGGTTGCCATGAGCTGTCTCAACAAAGCTACCGGCAACACGCAAATGCTGGTGCCAGGATCGATGGCCTGCGCGTTCGCGAGGTTGGTACTCCCATCAAAGACTGCCGCGTCATTAAAGGTGGCGCCCGGCCCGGGCATGAAGAGCACCTGCTCCCTGCCCTCCACCGTGCTCCGAAAGACGCGCACGCGACCACGGCACACCATATACAGTGCCTCGGCCGGCAGGCCTTCAAGGAGAATGATCTCATCGGCGGCGAGATCGCGCCGCTGAGCGTGGCTCTGCACGAGTGCTAACTCCTCTGGCCGGAAGTCTCGAAAATAGGCTAGTTGCCGCAGCAGAAGATTGTCATCAGTGATCATGTCCATCGCTCCCTGAGGGCTCATGCGGGTCAGCTAATCATCCAGCTGAAGACAGCATCACATACCTGTGTTACGGGTGGGGTCGCCGACGGTAAACGGTGGGTAACGGTCGAAACGGTTCCGTTGCATTGAGAGGAGATTGGCTATGCTGAGGATAAACTGAGGCAGATGATCGAGGGAGTGGACTGATGACGCGCGGCACGTGTCACAGGGGTCGGTGGCGGAAAGCAGGCTTCGTCCGCAATCTACGAGAAGGTTTCTCTACTCTTGGCGTGCACGTGGGTGACCCTCGCCTCCCACTGCCGCCACGCATCATGTGTGCCTGGGGCGAACTGACCCGCTCGCCGCAGGTGGCCTAACCGACCTCCTGATCTGCCGATACAGCACCGCGCTCACTTTCGTCCACTGCTTCGCTTATCTCCTCCCAATGCAACGACACCCACCGCACCGCATGCCCAGTGTGATTGAACGCGGATTGAGGAGGAAGTAGACAGGAGATAGCCACACGTGTAGGCACGGTGCGCGAGGTGGTGAGCAGAACACTCCACCAACTCGAGCAGGCCAACCCGATGCCCCCGTCATAATCTCCGACTCAATCTTGTTCTGCCTGATGCGGCCTCCGGTCGCCACAAGGATATGGAGGTATCACCACCAGCCTCATTCGGCGGGCTTTGCGGCGCCATGACTTTTGTCACGGTAGGTCCGCCACACGCAGGCGTACGCTTGAGTCGCGCCGGATCGCTATGGTTGAAGTAGGGTTCAATTGTAAAAGTGGCGAAGCGCCTTAGGCACGCAAGGCCGCCCCCTATGTGTTCCGAGAAAGCAGGAACAAGTCAATGGAAGCATCATCAACCTATGTGATAGTGGGAGCTAGCTTGGCCGGTGGGCGTGCCGCCGAGACGCTGCGCGCCGAGGGCTTTGCGGGGCACATCCTGCTCGTGGGCGCGGAGCCGGATCGTCCATACGAACGGCCGCCACTCTCGAAGCAGTACCTTCGGCGCGAATGGTCTCGCGACAAGGTCTTCCTTCACCCTGCAGAGTACTATGATCAGCAGCATATCGAGCTACGGCTTGGTCAGCGCGTGCAACGTGTCGCTACCAGCGAGAAGCGCGTTGCCCTGGCTACTGGCACGCCCATTGCCTACGATAAGCTCCTGATCGCCACCGGAGCCAGTCCACGCCGGCTCCACGTACCAGGAGGGAACCTGGAGGGTGTCGAATACCTGCGCACGCTGCGGGATGCGGACACGCTGGGTGCGACACTCAAGCATACGCCGCGCGTGTTGATCGTCGGCGCGAGCTTCATTGGCAGCGAGGTCGCGGCCTCCGCACGCATGCTCGGTTGTCAGGTCACAATGCTGGAGGCGGCCGCGGTCCCGCTGCTTCACGCCCTGGGTGAGCGGATGGGCGCTGTCTATGCCGGCTTCCATCGGGACCACGGCGTCGATCTGCGCTTGGGCGAGGGGATCGCGGCGTTCCGTGGGGCGGGACGGCTGGAGGAGGCGGTGACGACCTCGGGCGCCCATATCCCGTGCGATCTGGCCATCGTCGGCATTGGCGTCGCACCTGTTGTCGACTTCCTTGAAGGGTCGGGGCTTGCCGTGAACAACGGTATTACCACTGACGAGCTGTGCCGTGCCAGCCAGCCCGACGTCTTCGCGGCGGGCGACGTGGCGAACTGGTGGCACCCAGGGTTGCGGGAGCGTCTGCGCGTCGAACACTTCGACCATGCCGACAATCAAGGTAAGGCCGCGGCGAGGAGCATGCTGGGACGGGGCGAACCGTACGCGCCAACGCTGTATTTCTGGTCCGATCAATACGACCTCAGCCTCGAGTACGCAGGCCATGCGACACGCTGGGATCAGATCGTCTTGCGTGGCAATCCCGACCAGCGCTCATTTTGTGCCTTCTACCTCCAGGAGGGACACATCAAGGCATGTTTGAGTGTCAACCGGAGCGCGGATCTGGCAAAGGCCCAGGGGCTGATTGCCGGTGGCAGGGCGGTCGAGGCACGGCAACTCGCCGACGAGGGCACGGATCTGGCGCAACTTGGCCAACCGGTGGGAATGTAGGCCGAGTCGAAACATCGGCATCTGGTTGCAGGCCGCGGTGTCAGAACCAAACGGGTACTGACGCTCCCTTGAAAACTGAAAGATCGAGACCGCGAAGTTGAGATGCGGCAGAGGACCAGAAGGCAGGAGGCTATACGGCGAGGGTGGGTTTCGGCGGCTTAGGCTGCCGAACGCAGATCTGATGCCAGAGCAAAGACCACCTTCACGGCACGCGCTCGTTCACTCAATCCCTGTCGAGCCAGGTCCGTCCTTCCCTCTCGGCCTGACGAAGCGATAGCCCAGGCCACGCTCGGTCTGGATATACCCGGGGCCGCCTTCAGGCTCGATCTTGCCACGCAACCGGCTGATAAAGACCTTCAAGTGATCGGTCGTCGCATCGTACTCCGCACCCCAGACGCGAGCCAGGAGTGCCTGATGCGTCATCAGGCGGCCGGTATTGCGCACGAGGTGGTAGAGAAGCTTATACTCGACAGGCGTGAGCTTGAGGGGCTGTCCGCGCCGCGTCACCTGATGATTCTGGAAGTTGATCGTCAACTCACCGGCCACGAAGTCGGGTACAGCCTGTACCGGGGGAGGAAGCTCAGCCCGCCGCAGCACTGCCTTGATGTGCGCAAGCAGCGCCAGATGGCGCACTGGTTTGACGAGATAGTCATCGGCACCAAGCTCGAGTCCGCGGACCTGGTCCAGCTCTTCCGCGCGGGCAGTCAGCATGATCACCGGCACATCGGAGATCCGGCGAATCTCTTGCAGTACCGCCAAGCCGGTCTTCCCCGGCATCGCGACGTCCAGTACTACGACGTCCGGTTCATGTTCGTAAAAGGCGCGCAAGCCCGACTCACCGTCACTGGCCGCGAACACCGTCGCGTCCTGCCACTGGAGCTGGAAGCCAACCGTCAGAGCATCCAGGATTTGCGGATCGTCATCAACCACGAGGATTTTCATCCGGCCTCTTCTCCCCCTATGCCGTCGCCCGCGGAGCCGTGGGCAGCACGATCCAGAACGTGGCGCCCTCGCCCGGCGTACTGTCGACCCAAAGGCGCCCGCCGTGGAGTTCGGCCACCGCGCGTGAGATCGGGAGGCCGAGGCCACTCCCCTGGTTGCGGCTGCTTCCCTTTGCATTTGAACGATAGTAGCGCTCGAAGAGCTGCCGCCGGTCGGCTGCGAGTATTCCCGGGCCATCATCCATCACCGCAAAGGCCACCTCGTCGGGGCGGCGTTCGAGGCGGATACGAATCACGCCGCCCGCACGCCCATATTTGTGCGCGTTGCTGAGTAGGTTGAGCAAGGCTCGCTCCAGGCGCTGCGCATCGACCAGTGCCACCACCGGATCAGGCGGAAGGTCGAGTTCCACGCGCTGGCCACGCGCCTGAGCCAAGGGTTCGATGGCGCCGGCCGTCCGTACCGTCAGCTCGCGCAGGTCGCAATGATCGAGCCGGAGGCGCGCACGCCCGGCCTGCGTACGCGTCAGTTCGAGCAGGTTCTCCACCAACTCGGCCATGTGATCGGCGGCGTGCTCGATATTCACCAGCATGCGATGCAGTGGCACCGGAATATCCGGCGGCTCGTTCGCGAGTACGACGCCGATCGAGGTCATGATCGCGGCGAGCGGCGTCCGCAGGTCGTGTGAGATATTGGTGAAGAATTCGTCTTTCTGACGGTCCAGCGCCCGCTGAGCGCTCACGTCATGGAGAACCAGGACCGCGCCGAGCTTGGCGCCAGTCTCGGATACCACGGGAGTCGCGCTCACCAGCGCGGTGATGTCCTGCCTGCCCGGTTGCTGGATGCGCATCTCCGCCCCTATGACGGCTTGGCCATGAACCACGGCGCGCGCAAGCGGCTGCTCGTCTGGTGGCCATGGCCGTCCGTCTTGCATCGATATGTGATGTTTCCGGGCGTGTTCCTCGATAGATATCCCGAGCGTGCGGATGCCGTAGTGGCGCCGGGCCGTCTCGTTAGTAAAGGTAAGACGACCAGCCTGATCAACGATCACCACACCGTCCGCGATCTGCCCGAGGACGGCCGCATGTTCTGCCGCAAGCTGCTCGGCCTGGGCCCGCAGTGCGTGCTCACGGCTCAGTGCCTGCTGGGCTTCACGATAGAGCCCCGCATTGTCGACCGCCAGCGCGGCCCGACTGGCCAGTTCTTGAGCCAGGGTGAGGTCGGCGGGACCGAACCGGCGCCGCGGCTGCGTCGAGAAGAGCGCGATCACTCCCAGGGTCTGCCCCCTTGCAACCAGCGGTGCGACAATCGCGGACGTGACGCTCAAGGCGCCGAGCACCTGGAGGTGCTCAGGGTCTCGGACCAGGCTCGTCAAGTGCGCGTCAGTTAGCTCCGCGGCCCGGTTCGGCTGTCCGGCGGAGAGCACCGCACCGGTGATGGGGTACAGCTCGCGCATGGTGAGCGGAAATCGGCACAGCTCGTGCAGTAACTGTTTCTTCCCTGCATCCACATGCGACACCGCAACCTGATGGAATGACTCGTCCTCCATGGTGACCTCGACGATGCAGGCATCGGCAAGCCCGCGGACGGCAAGATCGGCCACCCTTTGGAGGGTGAGGCCGTAGTCCAGAGAGGCCGTGAATTCCTGGCTCGCCTCGGCAAGGAAGGCCAATCGCCGTTGTGCCGCCTCCGCCTCGGCGTGCGCGCTCCGCTCGGCTTCATGCAGGCGCGCGCGGTGGATCGCCAACGCGACGCGGGTAGCCGCGAGCTCCAGCAGCATGGCATCGTGATCGGTGAAGCGGTGTGGGTGCAGCATGCCGACATGTATAACGCCGATCACCTCGCCATCGAGCAGTAGCGGGGTGCCGAGCAGCGACCGCACCCCCTTTTGCCGTAAGAGTGGGTTATAGATATCGAAGCGAGCGACATCCTCGACCATCAACGAACGGTGCTCAGCGGCGATCCGGCCGGCGAATCCGCTGCCAACTGGAATACGAACATGCTGCTCGACCTCCTCTTCAAGCCCTCTGGCAGCCCGCGCCACCAGGCTCACACCTTCGAGAAGGAGAACCACCGTGGTGTCGACGCCCAGGATGTCGCGGAGCCGGTCCAGCAGGTGAGACAGGAGATCCTCAAGCGTCAGATGCGCAAGAGCCGTGTCACTGATCGCCTGAATGCTTCGTACCATCTCGGCATTGGTTTCCGCCTCAGCGCGTGCCGCGCACTCGCGCGCCAGCAGTTCGGCACGCTGTTCCTCAGCCCGATGTTGCTTTGTCGTATCGCGTATGATGCCGCCATAGAACCTGCGGCCTGTTATCGCCCAGGTGGTAAGAGAGAGCTCCATGGGGAATGTAGTGCCATCCTTGCGCAATCCGCATAATTCTATTGGCTGGTCGGCATGGTGGACCGTCCCCGTGGCCGTTGCTCGATAGAGCCCCTGTCGATGCCCGTCTCGAAGGTGCTCTGGAATCAAGATGGTCAGGTTCTGGCCCAGGACCTCATCGGTGGTATAGCCGAATATGTGCTGCGCGCCTTTGTTCCAGGAGAGAATGACGCCCTGATCATCAGCAGAGATGATCGCGTCCGCCGCCAGTTGCACTACAGAGCGGAACCGTATCTCCGAGGCACGCAGTGCCTCTTCGGTGCGCTTACGCTCGGTGATGTCGTACGTGATGGCGATAAAACCGGTGAGGTTGTCGTGTTCGTCCCGCAGGCTGGTGACCGTGAGCGACACCGCCAGGCGCGATCGGTCCCTGCGCACATACGTCCACTCCCGCGTCTCGGCCTCGTTACGCCGCGCCGCGACCACCAGCACCTCAAAGCCGGATGCGAGGCCATGCTCGGCGGCACGAGCGGCGACTTCGGCCGGATCATGGAACGCCAGGAGTGTGTAGGTGCCGATGACCTCGGCGGCCTGGTAGCCCAGCATCCGTTCAGCGCCGGCGTTGAACAGGGTGATGACGCCAGCGGCGTCCGTCGTGATGGTGGCATGCTCCGTGGTCCCGCGCAGGATACTGGCAAGCCGCGGCTCGTACGCCACGGGCAACTCACTCTCCGCCTTATGCCGTGCATCTCCGCGACAGCCCTCGTCTGGTGGGATACGCCGTTGCTCCAACTCCATCCTGCTCCTCGTTCAGCCCATGCACCTGACGATTTTGACGGGTCAAAGGGAGCGCGCAACGCAAGCGTTTATGGCTCTGGTGGGCCTAACAACGAAATCGGGGCTCCGCGTCAAGCAAGGCATCGGGCCTGGATACGATTGAAGGTACCCGAATACGTGTATCCGCGATAAGTAAGCAGAATGATTTACTCTGAGGAAACACTCATAGCCGACCCGACCACAACGGTGTCGCTGAGGGAATCGTTCCCGTTCTTGCCCTGGGAGGCCGACAGGACCAACGCGTTCATGCCTGTTGCACTCGTGCTGGAATCGTTCAAGCGACGCAGGGCGTGCTGCTGCCCGTGCATACTCGGGCGCGCCATCAGCACGGCACCGTGGACCGATAGGCTGACCGCGCGGGTGACGGATTCCAGTAGCAAGTTGACAGAAGGAGGTTGGGAGCATGGCAAGGTTGATTCGACAACTAGGGCATGAGTCGGGCTATGGAGGAACGGCATTCGGGTAAGGGATCGGTTCGCCAGGGATGAGACAGGCACTACCGTACTGCTTGAGCCGGCAGGCGATCCATTCTTCTCGGTCGCTTAGCCGACGAACGGGGCGAGCACGCGGCGCGCCTGAGCTGTGAGGTGGCGCAGTTTCAGATCCATGGGGGCCGCCCCACAGGCCATGCCGAGGAGTTGCGATAGGTGGAGCACGGGCACGGACCGCGCCGGATCGCGGCGGTCGAGGCGGCGTTGCCGTTCATTCAACGTACCGAAACAAAGAAAGCAGGGGGTGACCAACAGGTCGATCCCCGATCGTGCCGCCACCGTCAGACACGGCGGCGCCTCCATATTACCGCCCGTGGACGCCGGCAGAAGCGGCGTCTCGGCGCAACGGCCCTCGATGCCGACATCCTCCAGCGTCGCGGCGCCAGTCACGGCAATCAAGCCGGCAAGCGCCTGGGCCGAGGGCGTCATGGCCGTACGTTCGGCGGCTCCGCCGACCTCTTCAGGCACGCCCGGGACGCCGACAAGGGTGGACCGGTGCGGCGCCGAATCGGGGGATGGGATGTGGTCACCGTGGCAGATGCTATGCAGCGCCACTCGCAGGGGCGACAATGACCTAACTAGCGCGTTGGCCAACCGATTCGGATCGTCCTCCCGTGTAAGAATCTGGACCACGTCCAGCACTTGTGGTGCCGGGGCGGGTTCGGGATCCGCCCCGAGCATGGCCTGGCTGGTCGAGAGCGGGTGGGCAGCGAGTACCTGGCGACACCCGGGAGAGAGGCACGCGACCGCCAGGCCCTGGCTCATCACCTCGGTGAGAGGCGTCTCGATACCGCGCAGTACCGCTTCGTCGGCTGGGCGATCCACTCTGGCCCCACAGCAGCCCCGCGGCGGCGCCTCCCACAGTTCGATCCCCGTCATTCTCGCCAGGGCGATAGTCGCCCGCCGAGCCGGCCAGCCCAGGTGCCCGACCGCACAACCGCTAAAGAGCGCGTAACGCACCGGAACAGCCTTCATTTCGAAGCTCTCTCTTCTCGAGTGACACTTGCGTATCCCAACACCAGAGTATAGTACGGGCGGCATGGGGCAACTGTGACTTTTATCACAGTCGCACGGCTAAGCAGTATCGTACACTCGCGGTTGTGGTTGGACGGCGCGAATAAGGAAAGGGGAGAGGCATGCCGGATGTCGGCTCGGTGCAACTTGTCGTGGGCGTGATCTTCCTGGTGCTTACCCTTGGCGTGGTGACCGTGCTGATACTCGTCGCGCGCCATGCGCATGGCCCGGCGCTGACCTATGCGGAGGTGACCAAACCGGGATATAGGATCCGGCGCTTTTGGCTCGTGCTTGTCGTGGTCACGGCCACGGTCGCGTTCGCGGTCAGTCTGCTTGCGCTCCCGTACCCCGGCAACGTGGGAACGGCGCATGCGATGAATGTCCAGGCCGTGGGCTATCAATACGTGTGGCAGATAAGCCGGACCAGCTTCACGACCGGGCAGAAAGTAGACTTCGCGGTAACCTCGGGCGATGTCAATCATGGCTTTGGGATCTACGATCCGCACGGTGTGCTGGTCGCCCAGGTGCAGGCCATGCCGGACTACACGAATCATTTAGTGGTGACCTTCAGCACGCCGGGAACCTATATCGTGCGCTGCCTGGAGTATTGCGGGATGTCCCATGATCTGATGGAGACACCGCTCAGGGTCACCAGGGCGTAGCATGGCGACCGTATCGAATGCCCTCGCCATAGGTATCGCGCGGGCGCCCGCGACGCCCAAGTCAGATACCGCTCGCCGTGTGACCCTGCTCTATCTGGTCACGGTCGTGGTGTTGTTTCTGGTCATGGGCTTGCTGGGGTTGACCATGCGCTCGCAGCAAGCCGGCCTGCTGACCCTGAGCTCGCAACAATTCTACGCGGTGCTGACCCTACATGGCACGGGCATGATCACGGCAGCGCTGCTCGGCACCATGGCCGCGCTCTGGTTTGTGGTGCAACCGACCTTGCTGCTCGATCCACTTCCCATGCTTCTGACCTATTGGATCGCCATGGCCGGCGTGCTGTGCGTGGCGATCAGTACGCTGTGGGGTGGTTTCGCCCCCGGTTGGACATTCCTCTATCCCTTGCCCTTTTACGGCTGGTGGCCCGCTTGGAGTACGGCGCTGTTCCTGCTCGGGGATCTCCTGGTCGGCTTCGCCTTCGGTCTATTCTGCCTCGTCATACTAATCGAGGCCGTTCGGACCTACGGTGGCCTCTCCCAGGCACTGGCGTTACCCATGCTGTGGCGTAAGGGAGATGGGCATGGCACGCCGGAGGGCATCCCGCCGCCCCCGGTGCTGATTGCGACGATCACCGCCATCCAGGGTGTGATTATCGCCGGCTCGGGCACGGTGATTGGCCTCGGCCTTCTGGGGCACCTGGCCAATACGGGTGTGGGGCTCGACCCCCTGTGGGCCAAGAACATTACCTACTTTTTCGGTCACAGCATCGCCAACATCGCCATTTATCTGGCCGCCGGGATGCTTTACGCGATCATGCCGCGCTATGCCCATCGCGAATGGCCGACCACCCGCCCGGTAGTGGTGGCCTGGCTGATGATCTTAGTCTTCGTACTGCCTGCCTACTTCCATCACCTCTACATGGATTTCGTGCAGCCTCTCGCGCTGGATGTGGCGGGTGAGGGGATCACGTACTTGGCCGTCGGCGGCTCGCTGGTAGTCACGATCTTCGGCGCCCTGCTCCTAGTGTGGCGCTCAAACTTCCGTTGGACCCTGGGCTCGGTCCTGATCTACGCGGGATTCTCCGGTTGGGTGATCGGCGGGATCGCCGCCGCCCTCGATGTGCTGATTCCGTTCAACTTCCGATTGCATAATACGCTGTGGGTAGTCGGGCACTTCCACAGCTACTACCTGCTGGGCATTATGCTCTTTCTGTTCGGCTTTCTCACCTATCTGCTTGAGGAGGCCGCGGGCGCGGAAAGTTCGCCGCGTGTACGCATGTTGGTGCCTGGGGCCATTTTGTTCGGCGGCTGGGGCCTGCTCGGGATCTGGCTGCTAGGAGGGCTGCTGAGCCTGCCGCGCCGCTACTTTATACAGCCGCCCGGCGGTGAGATTCTGGCCCGGTTCGCGGTCGGCGCGGTGCTGATTCTGATCCTTGGCTTACTGGGCCTGTTGGGAGAATGGTGGCGGCTGATCGCCGTGGGCCGAAGGCGGCAGGCCGCCCTGCGCGCGGGCCTGGCGCCACTCGACGAGACGTTGCTGCGCGAGGCGGGCTTTCGTCTGGTCACTTGAGGACCGGTCATGGCGGAGGAACTGGAGGGATCGATGATCGTCTCAAACGAGGAGGCGCCGAACCCGTTGGCGCGGGACGAGCGCCCGGGGGACAATCAGGAACCGCCATCCCCACCGGGGTCGGCCGGGCCACGGCACTGGACGACCCGGCAACGCTGGGGCATGGCGGTTCAGGCCGCCGCGGCGTTGCTGCTGCTCGGTCTCGCCGCCTTGATCTCCTTTCAGGGTCTGGACGACCACAACCTGCGCCTGCATCACCTGGAGCACGCGACCTTCCTGTGCGGGGGCGGACTGCTCGGGTTGCTGGTCGGCGCCTGCCTGTGGCCACCAGGTCATGACTCCACCTGGGGACGTCACCCCTGGCTGCGTCTCGTGGCGCTCGGCCTGCTGGTGGTTGAGCCCCTGGTGCTCATGGCGGTGATGATCCCATTCACCTCGCCCTGGATCGATGCGCATCCGCCTATACACGCGCTGGAGCACCTGCTGCTGATCGTCCTGGGCGGCGTGCTCGGTCTCGTCGGCACTCGGTTCTCCGCCGCGGTCGGCTGGCTCCTGGTGCTGGTTACCGCCGCGATGATCGCCGCGTACGCCGGCATGGTCTTACCGACCTAAAGGTTTCTCACCCGCTCCCACGGCATGCCGCTCCCGCGTTCTTTCCGCCACCGTGACTTTTGTCACGGAGAGCGAACCGGTGACGTCGTGCACTGGAACCGCGGGAGAGAGGCACTCTCAGGAGGGAAAGAAGATGTTCAGCACATTGATCGCCCTGGATGGATCCGCCGTTGATACGCGACTCGTCGATCTGGCCGGCCCATTGCTAGCCGGCCGAGAGCTTGAGCTTACCTTGCTGCCTGTCATGCCGGTCCCCCCAGGAGCATTGAGTGCCGTACTGGTTACGCAGGCGCGCCTTTGCGAAAGTACTCGGCGTTGATCTGCTTGAAGCGTTCCCATTGCGGCGGCGTCTCATCCTCGGCGAAGATGGCGGTCACCGGGCATTCGGGCTCGCAGGCGCCGCAGTCGATGCATTCATCGGGATTGATGTAATACATCTCGTCCTCTTCGCTCGAATAGATACAGTCCACGGGGCAGACCGCCACGCAGGATGCATCCTTCACGTTGATGCACGGTTCGGTGATTACGTAGGTCACGTGGGAAGACTCCTTCCGCGGTTGCTCACCCTGTCACCTCGATCTCCAGGCACCCATCCGGGGTGGTCCGCACCGGGTAGACGCGCAAGGGCCTGGTGGCCGGCAGGGTCAGGGCGGCACCGGTGCGGACATCGAAGGTAGCCCCATGACAGGGACACTCCACCACGCCGTCCTCCAGCCAGCCGTCGCCCAGTGAGCAGCGTTCATGGGTGCAGGTATCGTCCACGACATGATAGCCGTCGTCCAGGCGGGCCAGCAGCACCTCGCGGTCGCCGGCCCGGAGGGAACGCATCTCGCCGACTGGCACCTCGTCCCCAGCGGGCACAATCACAGGCAGTGGGATGAACATAGATTTTCTTTCCTCGGGGCGATTCCTGGCGCCGGTAGGGCACGGAGCCCCATCCGTGCCTTACCGGTGGATGGCGCTGGCGCCTCCATGTCCCAGGGTACGACAGACCCGGCTACTTTGCTGTGACTTTCATCACAGCAAAGTAGCCGGACGGAGCCGTATGCTGGCACCGTGGGACGCTACCGACGAAGGTCAGTTGGCTGGGACTGCGGTTCGGGAGCAAGGATCTCGCCTTGATAGCCGGGACGACCGCGTTCGCGGGTGGGCGCGAGTCCGTGTCGAGAAAAGGACCAAGCTTGGCGGGAAAGGATGCCGGCCAGGCGCGATCGCCGGCTACGGCAGCGATCTGGCCGCCCTATGTGCGCGCCTCGCTCGGGCTGGCGGCCACCGCCGGCTTCAGCCTCGGGGCGGCCCTGTTTGCCGCCTCGGAGCTCGGGTTCCCCCTCGGCCCCTGGTGGCCGGCGGCGGCGCAGGCGCATGGACACGTCCAGGTATTCGGCTGGGCCGGTCTGATGGTCCTGGGGGTGGGACTCCACTTCCTGCCCCGGCTGCGCGGCACCACCCTGGAGCACCCCGAGCGGGCCCGGTATGCCCTCGTGCTCTTGGTCGTGGGGCTGGTGCTCCGCGCGCTGAGCCAGCCCCTGCTCGCGCTGCCCGGCGCCGCGCCGCCACTGGCCGCGGCCTTACGCGCCTGTCTGGTGGGTTCCGGCGGGCTGGAGCTTGCGGGGGTGAGTCTAGCCCTCTGGCTTTTCACCGATCTCCTACACCGGGGACCGCCGCTCCGGACACGGGCAGCGCTCTGGCTCGTCCTGCCCTTCTTCCTCACCGCCTTCATCGCCTATTGGCTGGCGACCGCCCTCAACCTGTTCGGCCTGATCGCCGCGCCGGCCACCGGCGCCCTTATCCCCGACCAGATTGACCGGCTCACGAACCTGATCGCTTTCTATGCGTTCCTCCTTCCCATCTCGGTGGCCATGTCCGAGCGGACCTTCCCCCTCTTTTTTCGCACCCCACGACCCCGGTTGCCTCGGTTGCGGGCCGGTCTGGCGCTCCTGCTGGGGGGGCTGATCGCGCGGGTGGCCGGCGATCTGGCCGAGGCCGCGCGCCTGGTGGGACTGGGAGAACTGATCATGGCGGCGGCGATCGCCCTGTTCATCCAGGCACTCGGCGTCTTTGCTCCACGCCGACCACTGCCACGCCAGCCCGTACGCCCATTCCGGGATCCCATCCAACTCCACGCCATCTCGGCCTACCTCTGGCTGGCGGCGGCCGTGCTGGTCCTGGTGATCAATGGCGCGGCGGCGTTCGGTCTGGCCAGTACGTCCGTCCCGCTGGACGCGGAGCGCCATCTCCTGGGCGCGGGCTTCGTAACCATGCTGATCCTGGGGATGGGTGCTCACTTGCTGTCCAGCTTCGCCAATCGGCGCCCGCGCTCCGTCGCCTTGCTCTGGACCACGTTACTGCTCGGCAATCTCACGGCGCTCCTCCGCGTGGGACCGCTGATCGTCCCAAGCCTTTTTCCCGATGGGGGCGCCGTCGCCCTGCCGGTGGCCGGGATTACGGGGCTGGCCGCGCTGATCGTCTTCGGCATCAACCTGTTTACCGGCCCGGGCCTGTAACCAAAGTCACAGCCAGGGCGAGGGATTCGGCCTATGCTCAAGACGGGTCGAGTTCCCACCACCGTTCCGGTGACCAGGGATTCGCCAACCGGAGCCCCACCAGCCCGAGGAGGAAAGAACCGAATGTCCACCGCCGCTTTGCTTTTGGATGTACGCACCCTGCCGGGACCGCAACGGCACCCGCGCATCTTCGCCCTCCTGGACCAATTGGCGCCTGGGGAGGAGTTGGTGCTGATCAATGACCACGAACCAAAACCCTTGCGCTACCAGATCCAGGCCAACCAGCCCGATTGCTTCGAGTGGGATCCGCGCGAGACCGCTACGCACGAATGGACGGTGCGCATCCGCCGGCTGCAGGTCAGCCCGCCGCTCGGCTCGATACGGTTGCCCGAGCGGCTGCCGCACCTCAGCCCCTTGCTGTCCGTGGGAAAATTGCTCAGCCACTATCCAGCATCGGGCACGGTGCTGGCGCGGTTTGGCTTAACGCCAGAGGCCGGAGATTCGCGGACCCTGAGCGATCTGGCACGGGAGGCACACGTACATCTCGATCTCGTGATGGCAGCCCTGGAAGTGGCGCTGGCGCGCTAGGGCCTACTTGTTTGATCCCCCCCGACCGGGGTCGGAGCGGCGCGACAAAGAAGCTGGAGGAAGTGGAGCGATGGCGGTGAGTATCGGGACGCGGGCGGCCACGGCGGCCGTGTTGCCGCAAGGAGCGGCGACACGGGCGCGCGCCTCCGCCGTCCCACTCTGGTATCTCTACACCGCCATCGCCGCCCTGGTGGGATTCTGTACCAGCCTAGTTGCCCTGGCTCCGGAGGCCATGGACGGCACGCTGTCCCCCCACGTGCTGGCCCTGATCCATCTGGCTACCCTGGGGGTGATGACCACGGCGATCATGGGGGCGCTCTGGCAGTTGCTGCCGGTCATGCTGGTAGTCCCGGCCCCACCGTCCTGGCTGAGCCGGGCCCACTATCCCCTCTGGGTGACCGGCGTGGCCCTGCTGGTGGCCGGTTTCTGGAGCGCCTGGTGGCCGGCGCTGGCCGTAGGCGGCACCCTGGTGACCCTGAGCGCGGGGCTGTTCGCGGCCGTGATGCTGTGGACCATCGCG
>DATLQX010000016.1:0-14708 GCA_035534995.1 Chloroflexota bacterium
TCTCGGCGCGCCTCGGCGTCACCGCCGAACGCCGTGTTATGCACGTCGCGGGGCTGGGACATCCCGATCTCGGTCCCGTAGTAGATGGTGGGGGGCGGTTCCAGGGTGAAGAGACAGAGGGCCGCCAGCTTGAGCCGGCGCGTGTCGCCCCCAGCCAGGAAAAGGAAGCGGTTCATATCGTGGTTGTCAAGAAAGCTGACCGTGCCGGGTCCACTCGCCATAAACCGGCTCGATGCGTCGAGGAATCCGTCCAGCATCCCCACATCCCAGTCGCCCAGGGCGAAGGTATGCCGCAGGGCGCCGGCCAGGGGGAAGTCCAGCACCGCGTCGAGCCGATGACGGTAGCGTCGCAGGGCGTCCGGGCTGTCCGTCGCCTCTCCGACCGTGAAGGTCTCCGGCGCGGCGGCCCGCGTGGCGGTCCGCAAGGCCACCCAGAAGTCCATGCTGGGTCCGATCGCGTGGTCGAGGCGCAGGGCATCGATCCCGAAGTCGCGCACCCATTGAATGGCGCTCCCAATCAGGTAGGCACGGGCGCCCGGATCGGCGGTGTTGAAAGAAGGCAGATCGGGAACGAGATCGAGGAAGCAGCGGTACGTATCTGGCCACCGCTCGAAGGTGAACCAACTGGCGGTCGGCGCTCGCGGATCGGCCTGGGCGGCGAGGAAGGCTGGATGCCGGCGCGAGCAATGGCTGGGCACGAAGTCCATCATCACTCGCATTCCGCGCTCATGGGCCGCGCCGGTTAGGGCGCGCAGATCATCCTCCGTGCCGAGCACCGGATCCACGGCCAGGAAGTCGGTGGCATCGTAGCGGTGGAAGGAGGGCGCCGGGCAAAAGGGCGAGAGCCACAGGCAGTTCACCCCCAGTTCCTCCAGGTAGGGGAGCGCCCGCGTCACCCCACGTAGGGTGCCGCCGTGGATGGCGCGCGGCCCGAGGTCGGACGGGAAGGCGCCATCCACCGTGCCGGGATGGAAGCGGTCGAGGAAGATCTGATAGATCACGGCGTCGCGTACCCAGGCGGGCATCCCCTTCCCCGCCGGCTCGACCCGGTAGGCGAAAGTGGTGATCCCAGACAGACCGGGGTAGCGGAACCAGAACCCCTGGCCATCATGGGCCCACAGGTTCGGCGCCGCGCCGGCCGGCGGTGGCGCGATCCCCTGCCAGCTGGCGATCCGGTAGCGCACCTCGGTTCCATCGCCCTGGCCCGGCAAGGTCGCGCGCCAGCGGGTCAGGTAGCCCGTCCGCGCGTCCCAGTCGACCGCCGCGGCCTCCATGGGCACGGCGGTCGAGTCCAGATCGGGCTCCGTTCCATCCACCGTGTAAAGAACCACCGCTCGCTGGAGACGCACCTCTTCCCCGCTGCTCGCCCAGACCTCCATCGGCTGGTTCGGTTCGGGCGCCAGTGGGACGGTCGTGTTGTCGTGGCGGAACTGGCGGCGCAGGCTGCTGGTCCGCAGATTGACCTCGCTCAGCGGCTGATCGCCCGGCGCCGTGGTGAGGTCATCGACCGGAAAGGGCGGTGGTTGGGAAGCAGGCGCGTCTGGAAGCTCGGGGAGACTCACTGGGATTTCCCTGCTCTCATCCACGAAGATTCATCCCCGCGCTCTCCTCCTAATCGGCGTCTTGTCTCAGTATGCCGAATGCCCGTGGAATGGACAATGATATGTCCACCCCAGGGTGGAGAGCACTCTCCTCGCGAAGATCCATCCAGGGGCCGATGTGGCCGCGCCACTCCGGGCTTAGACTTAACGGTGTTGGGATAGCCACTCGAAACCTGAAAGGAACGGACCATGAACATCACCGAAGTCATCCTGTTCGGCGGCCTGGCCCTCTTCGTCATCGCCACGCAACTCGGCCGGCACTCCGTGAGCCTCCACCGGTTCCTGATGCCCCTCGTGGCGGTCGTCGCGGTTGCTTTCTCCTACCTCAAGGGGATTCCCACGGCGGGCGGCGACCTCTCCTTCGAGATCATTTGCACCCTGATCGGCGTGGCCTTCGGGTTGCTCGCCATCAGCCTGGTCCGGGTCGAGCGTGATGGCCGGACCGGCCGGCTCATGACCCAAGCGGGGATCGCCTACGCCGCCGTGTGGCTGGTCGCTTTTGGTGGACGTCTTGCCTTCGGCTGGGCCGCCGGCTCGGTATGGCAGCAGCAGGTCGGCCAATTTTCCTTCGACCACCAAATCACCGGGGCGGGTGCCTGGACCGCCGCCTTTGTCCTGATGGCCATCGCGATGGTCGCGACTCGCACGGTGGGACTGGCGGCGCGGGTACTCTGGGTCTCTCGGTCGGGCCAGACCCGGCAAGCCCTGGCGGCCTAACCGGCCATACCCACTCTATATAACCCGCGCTTCTCTAGAGGGAAGCGCGGGTTGTCCACTATACTGCACTGCAGGCGGCACGCCGTCACCCGTCCGTATGGCGGCTCTTCAGGCAAGGAAACAGCTAATGGGAGAGCGGAACCGACCAGGGCGCTCATGGCCGGCTACCATGCCGGTGATCCCCGCCGGGTCGCTGCTCCCCGAGAGGACGGTGCGGAATACTACCCTGGCCGTGGCGATCATCGTGCCTATCGGAGTGGCGCGGGGGACGCCCCACGGAGCCGGTCCGCACGCGCTCCTAGCCTGGTTGGCGGCCTTAACCTTCGCCGTGGCCTTTCCCTTCGCCGCGCTCCGCCGTGAGATCCCGGCGTGGGCTCTCGCCACGGCCATTGGCCTGTCAGGCGCGGGTGGAGTGGCCATGGAGGCCATGTCTCTTTTTGGGATTGGAATTATGATGACCATCGTGGCGATCACCCAGGCCAGCCGGCTCGCGACGCCGGTGGGGCCGATCCTGGCCGCCCTGATCACGATCGGCTACGAGGCGGTCGCGGTCGCGCAGTCTCGATCGTTCGACCCCGGCAATCTCCTCTCATCGACGGCCGGCCTGGTGTTCGCGTATCTGGCGATGTCCAGCTTCCGTCGTTTGCGAGCGGAGAAGGTGAAGACCGATTCTCTATTGCGGGAGGTTCTGGCCGGACGCGATGCCCAGATTCACGCCGCAACCCTGGATGAACGGGCCCGGATCGCCCGCGAGATTCACGACATCCTCGCCCACACCCTTTCGGCCCTTGCCGTACAACTGGAGGGGACGCGCCTGCTGGTCGAGCAGCGCCCGGGCGACCCGGCGACGGTGGCCGCCCTGGAGCGGGCCAGTGGCCTGGCCCGTGACGGCCTGGAGGAGACGAAGCGGGCGGTGGGCGCCTTGCGCGGGGACGAACTGCCGGGTCCGGAAGCGTTGCCGCGTCTGGCCGCCGACTTCGAGCACGACACGGGCATCCCGTGCCGTCTTACCGTGGAGGGCGCGGAGAACCCTCTTACGCCGGAGGCCCGTCTGTCCCTCTACCGCACCGCGCAGGAAGCGTTGACCAACGTGCGGAAGCATGCCCTGGCCTCGTCGGTCGCTATCCTCCTGCGCTACGCGGCCAACGAGGCGGAGCTTACGGTGGAGGACGAGGGAACGGCCCGCCCCACTCCCCTGGCGGGCAGCGGTCACGGCCTGGAGGGGATGCGCGAGCGAGCGGCGCTCGCCCGCGGACGCCTGGAGGCCGGACCGACCGCGACCGGCTTCCGGGTCCGCCTCTGGCTGCCGACATGAGCGCGCCGTCGATCCGCGTCCTGGTGGTCGATGATCAGACGGTCGTGCGCGAGGGTCTGGAGATGCTGCTTGGTCTGAGTCCCGGCATTGAGGTGGTGGGCGGCGCGGCCGATGGGATCGAGGCGGTGCGCCTGGTGGACGAACTGCGCCCCAATGTCGTGCTGATGGATCTGCGCATGCCGCGGCTGGACGGAGTCGAGGCAACCCGGCAGATCGTGCGGGCTCATCCCGAGACCCGTGTCGTCGTCCTCACCACCTATGCCGATGACGCTTCCCTTTTCGGCGCTCTTGAGGCGGGCGCCCGTGGGTATCTCACCAAAGGAGCGAGCGCCAAGGAGATCCAGCAGGCCATCCACACCGTCCATGAAGGCGAGGCCCTGCTGGAGCCCGCCGTGCAACTCCGGGTGATCCACGCGGCCATGGGGCGGGCCACCACGCCCGCCCGTGCCTCGGCCGCGACGCTCCCCGATGACCTGACCCCGCGCGAGGTCGAGGTATTGCGACTGGTGGCGCGGGGATTCAACAACCGGGAGATCGCCGAACGGCTGGTGATCACCGAGGCCACGGTGAAGACCCACACCAACAACATTTTCAGCAAGGCGGGCTTACGCGACCGCGCCCAGGCCGTGGTCTACGCCATCCGGCATGGTCTGGCCGAGGATCCGGAGGATCCGCGAGGCTGAGCGATACCGCGCGGGGCGTACCGGAGTTTGGCGGTGGCTACTTCCTGGGAGCGCGAGCGCCAGGGCGACGTACCTGCGTGATGGCGCCGGGCGGCGCAACGATGCAATCGCGTGCCGGAAGCGCCAACGGGGCGAGCAAGATGCTCGCGCTCCTAGGAAGAGGCTGCCATCGCGCCAAGCGGATCAGGAGGCTCGCGCTCCTAAACCGGCGGCTCCGGGGAGGCGAGCCAGAAGATCCGTCCCAGTCTGGTACCATTGGGGCACATGTTCCCCCCAGCGGCAGGGAGAGAGAGCGCGTGAACCACAAAGATCTGGTGAAGCAGGCACGGGACGCGAAGGTGCGGCTGGTCCGCTTCCTCTATTGCGATTTTAGCGGCGTCACCCGCGGCAAGGCGATCCATGTCGCGCACCTGGCCGCCAAGATCCGCGAGGGGGTTGGCCTGACCCGCGCCCAAATGGCGATCAATCTCCTGGAGGACATGGTGGAGATCGAGGGGATGGAGCCGGTGGGCGAAATCCGCCTGGTTCCCGATCCCGATACCTTCACCCTCCTTCCCTGGACCCCCAGTAGCGCCGGGATGCTCTGCGATCAGCTGAACCATCACGGCGCCAACTGGGGCGCCTGTCCCCGCTCCTTCCTGAAGGAGATCATTGGCCGCGCCGACCGCCTTGGTTTCTCCATCCAGGCCAGCTTCGAGAACGAATTCTATCTGGCCCGCGAGCAGGACGGCGCATACGTGCCCTTCGACCACGCGCCGGTCTATAGCGCGATCGGCCTGGACCTTTCGGCGGTCGTGATGCACGAGATGCTTGAGGCGCTGGAGACCCAGGGCTTGCAGGTGGAACAGGCGATCAACGAGTATGGCGCCGGTCAGCAAGAGATCTCCATTCGCCATGCGTCCGCGCTCCGGGCCGCCGATAACCAGATCAAGCTGCGTGACACGGTGCGCGGGGTGGCGCTCCGCCATGGCCTGCTGGCCAGTTTCGCGCCCAAGCCGTTCCCCGACCAGATCGGCAGCGGCTGCCACCTGCATATCAGTATCTGGGATCGTGAAATGACTCGGAATCTCCTCTACGCACCGTCCGACCCTCGTGGGCTGAGCGATCTGGGCCGGCACTTCATCGGCGGTATCCTCCATCATCTCCCGGCCCTGCTGGCTCTCACCTGTCCTAGCTATAACTCGTACCGCCGTTTGCGGCCCAAAGCCTGGAGCAGCGCCTACACCAGTTGGGGTCTGGACAATCGGGAGGCGGCCATGCGGGTGGCCTCGCCCTTCTGGGGACGCGAGGAACAGACCTATAACATGGAATTGAAAACCGTCGATGGGAGCGCCAATCCGTATCTCGCCCTTGGGGCCCTGATCGCCTGTGGTCTGGATGGGATCGAAAACTCTCTCAGTCCCGGAGAGCCCTGCGAGGTGGACCCGGCGAGCCTGAGCGACGAGGAGCGGCAGGTACGAGGGATCCGCAGGCTGCCCACCAGCATGGGCGGGGCGCTGGACTACCTGGCGGCGAATCAGTTGTTGCGGGAGGCGATGGGTGAGTTGATGGGGCGGGCGTACTTGCAAGTGCGGCGGGCCGAGGAGGCATCCTTCGCCGCCCAGGACGTCGAGTTCGAGATTCGCAACCACTTTTACAAGTTTTAGAAGGGCGTGGGCCGGGAAGGAGGGTTGTATGCGGTGCGTACATGGCGCCTGGCTTCCCGAGGAGCCGGGAGCGTTCGTCCAGAGGGGCGCCTTCTACCTCTGGGTGGAGACCGATGGGCCAGCCAAGACGAGAGGCCAGGCGCATCCACGGCAGCTTGGCAGCGAGGGGCTGGCCGAATTTCTCTCCGGGCCGCTGGGGCTGGCCGCCCCAGCCCGCGCCACCCTGGTATCCCAGGCGCGGGAGATTGCCTTCCTCCTTCCCAGCGCGGGCGGGGCGCCGCTGCCTTCGTATGAACTCCTCCCCTACGTCGAGACCGAGATCCCGGCGGGAATAGAACTTGCCTGGTGGCAAGTGTGCTGCCTGCCGGCACCCTTCGTGATCCGAAATCTCAATGACCTTCACTTTCTGGCCTTTCAGGCTGAGGGAGATTTCCAGCTTGGGGCCGATCTACTGTTCTGGCACCAATTCACCCAACTCCTCAAGGAAATCATCAGCCGCGACCGCTTTATCCCCGCTCTCCGTCTCCAGCACACCGAGGGCCGCGCCCGGAAGGGCCGGAAACCGCCGGAGGGCACCGACCATCTGTATCATGGCTGGGAGTGGGTCTCCGATCTCTACGCGGATGCCGTGCCGAGGTTCGCCGCCGCCATGCCGGCCGCCTGCCGGGCGGCCTCGCACCAACCGGGGCCGGCATCGCTATTCGCGCCCGAACCGCTGCTCCGCCATTTCGCCGAGAACATGCTCTACCAGATCGCCGCCGGTACCCCCCTCCCGGCCAGTTTCGAGAAGCAGGTGACTGATACCTTCGTGCACCAGTGTATGTTCCCCGGACGCGCGGCGACTTTTCCCGATTACAGGGTGACCACCCTGGAGGACTACCGGCAGTGGGCAGCCTGGCGCTCTCGCCTCACCACCGCCGAGACCGGGATGGACTTCACCCTGTGCTTCCGTCTCCAGGAGGCGGACCCCGATGATCCGGATCGCTGGCACCTCCACTTTTTGGTTGCCTCGCGCCGCGATCCCTCGCACCAGATGCCGCTGGCCGACTATTGGAGCCTCTCAGCAAAAACGAGAGGCGAAATCGGTCGGCGGTTCGGGGCCGATTTCGAGCGGCACTTGCTGCTCTCCCTGGGCTACGCCGCCCGCGTCTACCCCAAGATCCGCGATGGGATGGCCACTGCTCAACCGGTCGGCCTGTCCCTTTCCCTGGAGGAGGCATTTTCCTTTCTCAAGGAGAGCGCCTGGATCCTGGAGGACGCCGGCTACCGGGTGCTGGTCCCCACCTGGTGGACTCCGGAGGGCCGGCGCCGGGCCCGTATCCGCCTCAAAACCGCCGCCCGACCCGGCAAAAGCTCTACCGCCGCGACCGCGAGCCGGCTGGGAATGGAGACTCTGATCTCCTACCAGTATCAACTCTCGATTGGCGGCCAACCGATCAGCGAGACGGAATGGGCGGAGTTGGTCAACGCCAAAACGCCGCTGGTCCTCTTCCGCGGCCAGTGGATGGAGCTGGACCAGGAGAAGATGCGGCAGATGATCGAGTTCTGGCAAAATCGCGCCGAGGACTCAGCCGAGATGACCCTCCTGGATGTTTTGAAGGCGGCGAGCGAATCGGGCGACGATCTTGAATGGGACCACGACCAGGTGCTCCGGGATATGCTGGCCCGCCTGAGCGATAAGAGCGCCCTCGCCCCACTCCCCGATCCGCCCGGCCTCCAGGGGACGCTGCGTGACTATCAGAAGCGGGGAGTGGCCTGGCTGAGCTATCTGGAACAGCTTGGCCTGGGGCCGTGTTTGGCGGACGACATGGGGCTGGGAAAGACCTTGCAGGTGATCGCTCGGCTGCTGGCGGATGAGCCGGTTCCCGACGGGGAGGGCGCGACCCTGATCATCGCCCCCACCTCGGTGTTGGGGAATTGGCGGAAAGAGATCGAGCGTTTCGCGCCCCGGTTGCGGGTGCTGGTCCACCAGGGCGGCGGCCGGGATAAGGAGGCCGGGAAGTTCGCCGCCGCGCGGGCGGACGCCGACGTGGTGCTTACCTCGTTTGCCCTGGCCCGCCTGGACGAGAAGCTGCTCCGCGGGCAACCGTGGCGGCGCCTGGTGGTGGACGAGGCGCAGAACATCAAGAACCCCGACGCGGCGCAGACCAAGGCCATTGTCAAGCTGCCGGCCCGTTCCCGCCTGGCCCTCACCGGGACTCCGGTGGAGAATCGGCTCCGCGATCTGTGGTCGATCTTCAACTTTCTCAATCCCGGCTATCTGGGGAAAGAGACCCAGTTCCGCAAGGGCTTCGAGACTCCGATCCAGAAAAACAACGATCTGGCCCGGCAAGACGTGCTCAAGAAGCTGGTCGAGCCGTTCATTCTCCGCCGCCTCAAGACCGACAAGCGGATCATTGACGACCTCCCGGACAAGATCGAGCAGAAGATGTTCTGCAATCTGACTCCCGAGCAAGCCTCGCTCTACGAGGCGGTGGTGCGGGACGTGGCGGCTCAGCTTGAGGAGGCCGAGGGGATCCAACGGAAGGGACTGATCCTCGCGACCCTGATGAAGCTCAAGCAGATCTGCAACCACCCGGCCCAGTTCCTCCAGGACGGGAGTCCCTTCACCGATTCCCGTTCGCTCAAGCTCAAACGGCTGACCGAGATGGCGGAGGAAGCGATCGAGAGCGAGGAGAGCATGCTGATTTTCACCCAGTTCACCGAGATTGGCGGGGCTCTGGACCGCTTTCTGACCCGTGCCCTCCACCGTCCCTGTTTGTATCTGCACGGCGGTACCAGCGCCGCCGGGCGCGACCGCATGGTGGCCGAGTTCCAGGATCCGGAGCGCCCCGCCTCCGCCTTCATCCTCTCGCTCCGCGCGGGCGGGGTGGGCCTCAATCTGACCAAGGCCAGTCATGTCTTCCATTTCGATCGCTGGTGGAACCCCTCGGTGGAGGACCAGGCGACCGACCGCGCCTTCCGGATCGGTCAAACCAAGAACGTCTTCGTCCACAAGTTCGTGACCATCGGGACGGTGGAGGAAAAGATCGATGCCTTGATCGAGGACAAGAAGCGGCTCTCCTCCGCCATCGTGGGGGCCGACGAGGGCTGGCTGACCGAGCTGGACAACGAGGCGTTCAAGGATCTGATCGCGCTGCGCCGCGGCGCCGTGGTGGAGTAGGGAGATGGCCAGAATCACTCGCACCTGGTGGGGTCAACGATTCATGCAGGCGTTGGAACGGTTCACCGATCCGGGACGGCTCGCCCGAGGGCGATCCTATGCCGGCCCCGGGCGCATTCTCAAGCATGAACTGGCGGGCGGGAAGGTTACGGCGACTATCCGGGGCAACATCAATCCCTATTTCGGGGTCTACAAGGAGCCGCGGTATACTACCACGATCGCCCTGGCTCAGATCGACGCCAAACATTGGCCGACCATCATCGACGCCCTGGGTTCACGGGCCGATCTGATTACCTCGCTCCTGATGAACGAGATGCCCGATCAAATCGAGGAGTGTTTCGCCGCCCACGATCTCCATCTCCTCCCCCACGACCGGCGCGATTTCCGGACCACCTGTTCGTGTCCCGATTATGGCGATCCCTGCAAGCACGTCGCGGGTCTCTGCTACCTGTTGGCCTCCGAACTGGACAACGATCCATTCCGGCTCTTCCAGCTACGGGGGCTGGAACGGGAGCGTTTGCGCGCCGATCTGGCCCGAACCCCATTGGGGAGCATCCTGGCCGTGTCCATGGCGGTCGGCGACGAACCCCTGGTCCCGGACCCTTCGTATTACACGATCCCGATCCGGGAGCCGCTGACGGCGGAGCCGGACCATCGGGAGTTCTGGCTGGGGGCCAGGCGGCTCCCACCGCCCATTGCCGGGGGGACGGGACCGCGCATCCCGGCGATGCTGATCAAGCGGCAGGGCGATTTCCCGCCCTTCTGGCCCCGCGACAACTCCTTCATCGGGGTGATGGAAGAGTTCCATGAACGGGTACGGACCAAGAACCCCCAGATCAAAAGCTGAGGCCGCCGGCAGGCTGGACCTCGATGGTCCAGCTCGCCGGCTACCAGCGTCGCTACTCGGGCCGTTGGGTGCCGCAGTTGGGGCAGAACCGTTGGGCGGGAGCCAGCGGTGAGTTGCACTTGGCGCAATGAGCGGTCGCGGCGGCGGTTGCCGGAGCGGCGGCGGCGCTGATGTCATTCCCACAATTGGGGCAGAAACGAGTGCCGGGCGCGTTGACGCTATGGCAGCGGGAGCAGGTCACGCCCGCGGCCTGGGGCCGCGCCTGCTGGGGTGCGGCTTGCGGCGGGGCGGCTTGCAAGGGAGGGCGCGGCTGCTGCATTTGTTGCTGATAGTTCGCCTGCTGCCCGTATCCCGGCTGCTGGCCATAGGCCGGTTGTTGCCCGTAGCCGGGCTGTTGTTGCCCGTAGCCGGGCTGTTGTTGGCCATATCCCGGCTGCTGGCCGTAGCCAGGCTGTTGCCCGTATCCTTGTTGTTGCTGTCCGTAGCCCTGCTGCCCGTAGCCGCCAATCCCCGGCATTTGCGGGGGCTGGAGGTTTTGCGGCCGGTAATTCCGAGGCACGTTGTATTGGCGGGGATGGACGAAGTTCCAGTTACCGTTCATGAACTCCATGGGATGGAATCGGCCTTGATAGAAGGTACCGTGGCAGCCGAGTCTGGGATCGAACATCACGTCTCCATGGATGAAGGGATCGAAGAACATCCCGCCCATGAGGAATTCTTCCTCCATCTCCAGGGCGAACATGTCTTCCTGCCACTCCATCTCCTGGCGGAGTTCACGGCGTTCCTCCCAGTTTTCCAAGCGATCGAACAGACTCACGGCGGCCTCCCTGTCCTACACTCTTCATTCGGCGCCAGGCACGTCATGCCCTGGCCCAATCATGGGCCCGCTACGCGGAATGGCGCCTCCCCGCTACAGTAGCAGCTTGCACGCCAAATCACAATCAGCCATCTCGTCCCGCGCCCTACTAGTCCCGATCGGTGTTCCTTGACTTTAGAGTATGGGGCGCCCATACTTCGAATGTAGCTTGGGCATGCACGCCATGTGGCGCGCCTCCTCATGCGGGGAGATGTGTGCTGATGTCGCGGTGCGGTCCTCTTGACCTTTAACGTGCTTTCATGGCGTGAGATACGGCATCTGCCGTGCCTGGCCAGGTATTTGGCGCGAGGGCTGGCGACTCTTCATTCCCCCTCTATCTGGGCGCGATAGACCATGGCGCCGCGCAATGTTGATACTTGGAGAACACCGTGAGCTTAGCCAGTCTCAAACCTACCAGTCAGGGCATCCCGTGGGGGAAGTGGATCACTCTATTCGTCGCCATCGCCCCCTTCGTGGCCTTCCTCTACGCGATCCGCCAGTTGTGGAATCACCAGGTGAACGGGCAGGATCTGATCCTGTGCGGCGTCCTTTATGCCCTGACCGCGACCGGGATCACGGTCGGCTTCCACCGGCTTCTGACCCACCGCAGCTTCGTCACCAGCTCTCCCCTTCGCTTTCTCTTCCTCTTGTTGGGTTCGATGGCCGTCGAAGGCCCCGTCGTCTACTGGGTAGCTACTCACCTCGAACATCATGCCCATAGCGACCGCGAGGGCGACCCGCACAGCCCAAGCGAAGGTTTCTGGCACGCGCACATCGGCTGGATGATCGGCCCGTACGAGGCCAAGCCCGACGTGTATGCGCGCCACCTGAAGGATGACCGGCTGGTGCAGTTCATGTCCCGGACCTTTTTTGGCTGGGTGGCCTTTACCCTTCTCGTGCCGACCCTGCTCGATGGCTGGTTATCCCTGGGTAACGCGGGCGGCTTCGGCACCGGCGCCTGGCATGGGTTTCTTTGGGGCGGATTGGTGCGGATCTGCTTGACCCATCACGTCACCTGGAGCGTCAACTCCATTTGCCACACCTTTGGCCAGCGCCCGTTCAGCGCCACCAAGGACAGCAGCCGGAACAACTTTATTGTCGGGCTGCTCGCCATGGGCGAGGGCTGGCACAACAACCACCATGCCTTCCCCTCGGCCGCCTATCATGGCTTCAAGTGGTGGCAGATCGATACCTCCGCCTACCTCATTCGCCTCCTCAAAGTGCTTGGCCTGGCCACCAAGGTACAGATGCCGACCGCGGAGGCCCAGGAGCGGCAGCGTGAGCGAAGCGAGATGCGAAAGTCGGCGTAAGGGGCCTGGTCGCCCTGGCGCGACAAACGAACAAATCAACGAGCCGAGAACTTCAGTCCTCGGCTCGTTGTTCGTATTATTTATAGGTCTTCAGGTAGAGCCACTTGAACTGGCGAAAGTGCGGCTGGATGCTCTTGCCCCACGCCTCGTCATTAAAAATGATTGCTTCACAGTTAGCCAGAAGGCCGGAAGCGACGATTAAGGCATCCGGAACCTCGAGACCGGTAACGGCACGTACGGTGGCTGCCTGCATCGCAACCTGTAGATCCACCGGGAGCAACGTGAGATTGGGGAAAGTGCCAAGGAACGTGTGCATGAAGGTCAGCGCCGGCCCCCCAGCTATAGTGGACCCAGGAAATCGAATCTCCGTCACTTTTGATGTGCCGATTCGGCCGCCTACGCGGCCAACAAGACCCGCTGGCGCAGCATCGGAAAGGATGCGCGCCCGTACATTTGGCGCTTGATAGTCTTGATCTTGTTCACGGAGCCTTCCAAGGGGCCATTGCTCCAAGGTAGCGTCAGCGCCGCCAGGATAGCCGATTCGTCCTGCTTGAGGCCTTCCGCGAATGTCCGCAAGGCCGGCAGGTCACACTGCGTCACGGCGTTCAGCCACGGTGCGAAGGCAGACGGAGTCCGCGCGCGGACCATCTGGACGAACGATTGCACCAGGGGATAGGCGGTCGCGGCGGCGGGACAGCGCTCCCGCAACTGCGCTAGCGCTGCCTGCTCAGCCGTGGTCAGCCGGGCCGGATCCAGGAGGAGCAGCCAGACCAGACGACGGCTGGAGGTGCGGCGTGGCGTGGGGTCGCCGGTGGCCGGCCGACCGTCGCTCAGCGGGCGCCAATGTTTGTGCGGGGTCGTGAGGGCGGGTTCCTGCCGATGTCGGCACACCCATTGGGCAACCATGCGCCGCGATCCGCCGTAGCCCTGTGCTTGGATCTCCTTCCACAATTGGACACCATCCGTGCAACCCTCGGCCCAGCGTCGTTCGATATGGGCCACAAAGGGCAGGAGTTGGCTGGGCTTGCGCCGATGGGAGGCACGTTCCGGGAAGACATCCGCTGTCACATACCGGCGAACCGTGACCCGCCCCATCCGCAGTTGCCGCGCGATCCGCAGGTGGGACAGGCCCTGGGCGTGCAACGCCCGCACCTGATCGTAGCGCTCCCGCCGCTGGCGATGACCCGCCTGCCGGGCAGCCTGTTCATGGCGGGACCGGCGCACGCTTGGCACCCGGTCCGACGGATCGGGTAAGGCGATATCCTGCCACTGGGCACGATGCGCATCCAGCAGGCGTTCTCCCACTTCGCGCAAGTTCCGCAAAACATGCCACCGGTCCGCGACCTGCACGGCCTGGGGCGCCCCCTCGGTAATGCCGCGCGCATACTCAGGTGAGCGATCACGGCTCACAATCTCGATATGGGGATACTGACGTAACCAGTTTGCCAAGGTGGCAGCCGTCCGATCGGGGAGGAGATCAATGATTTTGTGGTCCTCCAGGTCGGCGATCACCGTGCCATACCGATGCCGACGGCGGAGGGCAAAATCATCGACGCCAATGATCCGTGGGAGCGCGGCAGGAGGAACCGCGCTCCCACGGATGAGGCGACGGAGGGTAGCGGCACTCAGGCTCAGGTGGAGACGCGCGATAAGACGCGTGCCCCCTTCACCGCCGAGGGCAAGGGCGATTGCCCGCGCAATCTCCTGGGCGCGGGCAGTCCGCCGGGCATACGGACGCAGGAGGTGCGGTAAGCGTTCCGTGAAGATACGGCGGGGGCAGTCACGAACCGCGCAGTGGAAACGTCGGACACAGAGGAGGAGGTGGAGGGTCACCACGCCCCACGGGAGATCCGCGGCCCGCCGCCGATACCGACTATGGATCCGCGAAGACGGTGTCGCGCACACCGGACAGCGCGCCAACGGGGCTATGGAGGTGAGCGTAATCATCAGCATATCGCCACCTGCCTCCAGGTTCTCTACGCGGAGGCCATCCTGGAGCGGCAAGAGCGTGCTGGGAAGGTGCAGAGGTGTAATCTTCATACTTGGTTGTAGCACGTGCCGCAGATCGGCACATCAAAAGTGACGGAGATTCGATTTCCTGGGACCACTATATTCATTACCCATGCGTGACGGACAGCATAGAGGGCCAATTGCCCTAGTCAAGCAGAATCCGGTCACCCCTGATTGACGGCCGTGCGGTGCCTCCTTAGAATGGGAGCATGAATATGGTTCATACTTCAACCTTAATATCGGTACATGCAACCACGACGAGGGTTGCGGCTCAGGCGACCATTACCCCAGTTCACGTGACGGCTACCAAAGCTGTCGCTCTTGCAACCGCAACCAGAACTGCTGTGCATGGAGCGACCAGCAGGGGAATCAATATTACTGTTGATGCAAACACGATATTGGCTGTTGCAACGGTGGCTCTTGCTCTTTCAACCATAGCTCTTGTCTACGTAACGTGGAGTAATGCGCGGAAGACACAGCACTTGGTGGATGAGACACGAGAGGCGCGAGAAATGGGAGTCATGCCGGTGATTACCTGCGAACTCGTGTGTCAGCAACTT
>DATLQX010000017.1:0-20877 GCA_035534995.1 Chloroflexota bacterium
CGGGCACAGTGGGACGCATATTGACGCTCTCTGCCATGTGGGAAGCTGGCACGACGATCAACCCTATGTGCATGGGGACATTCCGGTGAGAGAAATCCAATCATCCACCGGCCACAGCAAGCTCGGGGCCGAGCACTTTCCCCCCATCCTGGTCCGCGGCGTTCTACTGGACGTGGCGGCCGCTAAGGGCGTGCCATACCTACCGGACCTTTATGAAGTGACGGCCGAGGATTTGCGGCAATGCGAGCAGCGTCAAGGGGTGCATGTGACGCATGGCTCGGCCGTGCTGATCCGCACCGGCTTCGCCCAGTTTTGGCACACTGATCAAGTTCGCTATATAACTCAGGGACCAGGAGCAGGTGCCGAGGCGGCCCGCTACCTGGCCGAACGGGGCTGCGTGGTCACCGGCGCCGACACCGCCAACTACGAGGTGCTCGCCTTCCCCGCCCTACCCGCCCATGTGATCCTGCTCTACGAGCACGGCATCCCGATCGTGGAGAACCTCAATCTGGAGGAACTGGCGGCGGCGGCGGTCCATGAGTTTCTTTTCATCACCCTACCTATCGCGTTTTCAGGTTCAACCGGATCGACCGTCCATCCGATCGCCGTCGCCTGAACTGGCGGCCGCCCACGCCTACGATTCGCAGCCGCCCAAACCAACCGCGATCACGCCCTGCGCCTGGCCCACGAACAGGGTACCGGCGGCTACCGGTTTCCCGGCGCAATCATGCCGATTGGCCGGGTCCGCGCGCATCGCGACGGGGAGCACATCATGCAATTCCTGGCTGTAGAACAGGCTGAGGAGACCCAGCTTGGCGCTGGCCGTGGCGCCGATCGGCGTGGCGTCGTCGGGGAGCAGCGTTCCGACGATCGCCAGATAATTCGGCAGGTTCGCCTGATTGCAGTTCAGCAGCGCGATCCGGTAGGCCACGGCGTGCGAGAAGCGGACCTCCACTACCTCGCGATTGGCGGCTGTGCACGGGCGCCAACTGTAGAGGTTCACCGATGGCGTATAGCCGTTCGGCGTCCCAAGGTCGCGCTCGAATCGAGTCAACGGGGCGCCGAGGGTGGTGCGGTCCAGAACCGCCGCGGGGACCGGGCCCGTGGGCCGTTCAAGACGCAAGCTAAAGATGATTGACGCGATGCCCTGAAGATAGTTTGTTGCCGTGACCGTTCCCGCCGACAGGCCATTGAGCAGATAGAGGCGGCCATCATGGTAGGTCTCCGCCGTCACCACGGATTCCGCGTTGGCTCCGCTCCCCAACGTGCCGGTGAAAACCACGAATACGATGCCATGAATGGTGAGCATCCTCACACCAGGCACCCTCGGCCGGACCACCGGGGCTAGCCAAGCCGCCAGGTCAGCGCGCATACGGGAAAGCGTGGTAGGGGCGTGGGCATACACATTGATGGCCAGCGAGGACAGATGGTTGGGCGCGACGATAGTCAAATGCGGGACGCAGGACAGCCCGCTTGCCGGCCAGTTTGGCGGCAAAGTGAGCGCATAGCCCATGGCGCGACAGGCCACGCCGGCCTGTCCACCGGCGGCGGGTGCCCGTCCAGCTTCCCCAAGGGACGCGAGGATGAGGGAAAGGGAGAGGATCGCCAGTCGTACGCGCATTGCTAAGCCTCCTGGCAAGCAGGTAGTCGGTTCATCCCCGATTGTACCGGAGTACGATCGTGTCTGGTTGAAGTCTCTGCCTGGGAGCGCGAGACACCCACAAGTGGGTACTCGGCTAGCAGGGTGGCGCCAAGTGCAAGGATACGTATCGTGTGTTGGACGCACCGACGAGGCGAGCAGGATGCTCGCGCTCCCAGGAAGTACTACCCCTCACGCAACCCATGCACGCCCATTCCGCGTTCGTGTCCAATCGTGAAGATCTCAGCCCAGGCGATAGTAGGAGCGCGAACCGTCACAACCAGCCCCTCGGTGGTGCTACTCGCCAGGGAGAAGGCGCGGTTCCATGGCGGGCGCCGCCGGTTGTTTCACTTTCGCCACACTTTCGCCACCGAAGTGTGACTGGCTGGGCATATAGGCGCAGCATTCAACATCTATGCTCGATTCGAGACCGCGAGACAGCTAAAGAGAATCATGAGGGAGGAGCACACATGGCAACACCAGTCCAGGATTACGCCCCGAATGGGCTGACCAGCCTCACCGCGGATCCGCCACCTACGTCGAGATCAGGGGCCGCCGGCTCCGGACCCGCCATCGAGACCACCGAACTGACCAAAAGGTATGGCCCGATTATCGCGGTCGATCATCTGAATCTCCTGGTGGAACGGGGCGAAATCTTCGGCTTTCTTGGTCCCAACGGTGCCGGCAAGACGACCACCATGCGGATGCTCCTGGGTCTCGTCCGCCCCACTTCGGGCACGGCACGCTTACTGGGGATGAGCATCGGTTCCGATCTGCCGGCCATTCTGACCCGTACTGGGGCGCTGATCGAGAATCCCACCTTCTATCCCTATCTCTCAGGCACGGACAATCTCCGCGCATTCGCTCGGCTAGGCCGGATCGACGAAACCGGCATCGCGGCCATTCTCGAACTGGTCGACCTGACCAGGGCGGCCTCGCGCCGATTCTCCACCTACTCGCTGGGAATGAAGCAACGGCTGGCCGTGGGAGCGGCCCTCCTCCATCGGCCCGATCTGCTCATTCTGGATGAACCGGCGAACGGCCTCGATCCGGCGGGGATCGTCGAGATGCGCGACCTGATGAAACGCCTGAAAGGCGAGGGACATACAGTCCTGATCTCCAGCCACGTGCTGCATGAAATCGAGCACATCTGCGACCGCATCGCCATTATGAGCCGCGGCAAGGTCGTGGTGCAGGGAAAGGTCGGCGATCTGCTGGGCCGGGGCGATGCGCTGGAGGTGCGGGTCGAGTCGCTGGAGGAGGCGACGCGGATCCTGAGCGGCGCTCCCTGGGTGCAAGGGGTCGTCCGCGAGTCGGACCGCCTGGTGGTGTCGGCTCCGCTGGATGCCGCCGCGACGATCACCAAGCTGCTGGCCGACCACGGCGTCTATATCTCCGGCCTCAAACCGCGAGAGCAGAGCCTGGAACAGTATTTCCTGGATGTGACGGGAGAAGCACAATGACCGCCTTTCTGTCCTTTGAGTGGTTCAAAATGCGGAAGCGGCCGATGCCGTGGGTTATTCTGGCCCTGATCCTGGCCCTGACCATCCTGGCCTTCTGGGGTCAGGCGACCCGCGGCGATGGAAGGGCCAATCTGTTCCTCCCTCGTGGATGGCTCGCCGCCCTCTCGTTCTGTTCCTTCTTCGCACCGTTCTTCTGGCCGGTTCTGGCCGGAAGTTGGGCCGGGAACGAGTATGGCTGGGGGACCATTCGCGCGGTCCTCACGCGTCGCCCCAACCGGATCACCCATGTTCTGGCGGCTCTCGTGGTGCTCCTGGTTGCCCTCGTGTTCGGTCTACTGGCCATCCTGGCCGTGGCGAGCGTAGCGGGAATCGTGGTGTCGCTTCTGACCGGGAACGACGTGTTTACCTCGGGCATCATGAGTGGGGACTTCCTGCTCGTTCTCCTGAAGGGCCTGCTCACCGCCTGGTATGTCTCCGCCTTCTTCCTCCTGATCGCCTACGTGGCGGCCGTGATGTTCCGCTCGGCGGCGGTGGGAATTGGCTTCGGCATCGGCTCTACCCTGGCCCAACTTGTCCTGCAACATATCCTCCGCGATCTGGGAGCAACCTGGCAAACGATCGCGGACCACTTCCCAGTGGTCTATGCCAACGACATGATTACTCAGGTCGTGTGGAGCAAACTCGTGCCGGGCACCAACCTTGCGAGCGTGAGTCCGGGCACGCCGAGCGCCGGGCAGTCGCTCCTCGCGCTGGCCATCTACTCGGCCATCGCCCTGGTACTGATGCTGGGCGCGGTGCGCGCTCGGGATATCACGGCCTGACCGAGGTGGTACGTGGATCGCGCGCTCATGGTGCCGTTTGCCATAGATACTACAGAGGTACTCTGAAGCCAGGGCTACGCCCTCAATAGGCATGCCGGCGCGACCGTCGCGCCGGCATGCGTTCGCGCGCATCGGGTCGTGCTGACGCGGGAACTCCATGCCGCGTTAGGTCCATCGCAAGCCCTCTCCACCAAGAGTAGCGGAACACTTCTAAAGGACTTCCGTTTCCTCACTGTATCGGGCTCTGATCGACCAGAATCCCGCCGTGCTCGTCGGCCCTGTGCTTGCTGACACATTGACACAAATAGGGCTTGACACGCGGTGTATTCTGAGGCAAGAGTGGATGCGACGAGCATGGAGGGGCCGTTTCCGCCATTCCCGACCAGACCAGAGTTTCGCTGAATGACCAAAACCGCAATCTCTAGGGGGCTAAGAAAGTACAAGTCCACGTCCGCTGACGCCGCACCTGGCCCAGAAAAGACCACGCTTCCGAGTCCACTGTACGGCAGCGTCCAAGCTTTGAGGAGGGGGTCACCATGGCGAACCAATCATTAGGAGAGCAACCGCATGTCATTACCCTGGAGGGCAAAGAGGCCTCGGCCATGCCTGCGGCCGGCCTCACGACACATCGAGGCAGCACCGCCCATTTCGTGGTCAACTACGACAATAGTCTGGGGCCGAATGGCCCGACGCTCGCAGACGCGGTGCTGGCGACCTGCGAGCAGGACTACGCCCAGCTTCAGGGATACTTTGGCAACATCAACCTGTCCAGCCTCCCATTCGTCGTGAATATCGTCCCGGGTAGCGGGGGCGCTAGCCATGCGAATTGCGCGGCTACCACGATGTCATGTGACGCCTTCTCCGGGACCGATGCCAACCTCGTCCGGATGTTGGTCGTGGCCGAGGCAGACGAAGTGTTTATGGCCGACCAAGCCGCCGGGTGGAACTGCGGCGCTAGCGCAGGGGAGGGCCTCTCGCGGGTACTCGCCACTCAGCGATACCCAGCGGAGCTTGACGGCTTCGCCTCGGCATCAAGCTGGCTGAACAGCCCCCGCCCGGACTGGGTCACAAACACGGAGTCGACCGATCGCAACTTTGTGTCTATCGGTTGCGCGACGCTCTTCCTCAACTACCTGCGCTACCAACTCCACATTAGCCTGGCGCGGATAGTCCAGGCAGGCGGGACGACCCTGCAGCAAACCTATCAACGTCTCACCAACGCAACGGACGCCTTCGGCCCTTTCGCCGCCCTGCTGCAGCGGCACTTCCCTGCCGGCACGCCGGTCAACCTCCCGAACGACAACCCGTTCCCGTTGCTGGACCCGGCGAGTTGGGGCGGGTGGGAGTCGCTGGGCGGTGTCCTCGAATCCCCGCCCCGTGTGGTAGCCTGGGGGCCGAATCGACTCGACATCTTTGCCGTGGGGACGGATAGCGCTCTAGGGCACCGCTGGTGGGATGGCGCCTCTTGGGGCGGGTGGGAATCCCTTGGAGGTGTCCTGGAGTCGCCGCCAAAAGCCGTCGCCTGGTCGGCTAATCGGCTCGACATCTTCGTCGTGGGGACGGATAGCGCCATGTGGCACCGTTGGTGGGATGGTGCCAATTGGGGCGGCTGGGAATCCCTTGGAGGTGTCCTGGAATCACCGCCCGATGCGGCGGCCTGGTCGGCCAATCGGCTGGACATCTTCGTCGTGGGCACGGATAGCGCCATGTGGCATCGCTGGTGGGGCTAGCTAGCGGCGTACAGGCTGCCTGAGATGATTGGGGTCGGTCGTGATTCTTCCCTGGGATATGGCCGGCCCCATTCGCTACCGCGCTGGATCGACAAATATTACCACCCGGAATCCAACTGCCATCACGGCGCAAGGTGGACGATGCCGGGTACATGGCGGATTCGCCGAAGCCACAAGCTCGGTCCAACCAACGGCGCGCGCGGAATAGACTGCCTGCGTGCCGGGGCGAAAAGGCTTGCGCGGAGAGGGCGCCAGGATCCGCTTATTCCCGACGTATACCGTCCAGCCCTCCTTTTGACCCAGCTTGAGAACGAGGGTGTCACCCAGGATAAGATGGATTGTCCGACCGTCATCCACAGGGGTGACCGTAATGGTTTTCGCGGATCTGGTCGCGCGGGGGCTAGACACGGCTGATCCGGTGGCAGTCCGCTGACTGTTGCTGCCCGCCATTGTCAGGGCGAGCAGGAGCGGAAAGAGATACAGCATCCATGTCATTAGCGGATCACCCTTTTCGCTTTATTGGCGTATTTATCCTGGCTTTCCGAATGGAGCCGTATGCTCTAAAACACATAACGGATGAGACACCAGGAACGTAACGGCCGTAAGAGTGTAAAGTACGTCCTAGTGCCGCTTATCCGCTAGCCGCGAAGGGAACAAATATGCCACAGTACCCTATGTATGCGGGACCATAATGAAGGATCGAGAGAGAATCATCCGTGAAGCCGGTGCAAGATGTCAACCCTGGACGGAAAGGGGATGGGGGAGGCGGACAAGTCGGCCGGCCACGGATTCGCCAGATCTTCCTTGGCGCCCTGCTTGTGGCCCTAGCCGCCATGGTGCTCTGGCTCCGGTTTGGCGCCGCGCCCACCGCGGCGCCGGTTGTCCAGGTCATACGGGCGACCGCGACCGTGGGGATGCGGGCCCCCAGCACGCCTTCGCGGGCAGCGGCTACCGCCACGGCGACCGTTCCTCCCACCAACCCCCCCGTCAGCAACACCCCTGCCGCCGGGAACGATTCCGCCTTACCGATTCCCCCCACCGCTAGCGCGACCGCTTCCGGCACCCCGCTCCCGTCCTCGACTTCGGCCCTACCTACGATGACGCCCACCAACCCGCGCGCGACCGCCACGGGCACCCCAACCCCTGAACCGACCAACACCTCTACCGTAACCCCGATTCCTCCCACCGCCACCCCGCGATCGTGCGCGGGCGCCATGCCGCGGTGCACGCCGGAAGAGATGCTGCCGGGCAGGTTGCTGATCGCCGACAGCGGCAACAGTCGCCTGGTCGAGGTCACCGCGGCCAAGCACGTCCTGTGGACCTTCCCCCGACCCGGCGACCTGCTGCCCGGCCAGGCATTCGTGGATCCGGATGATGCCTTCTTCACTCCCGACTGGCAGTCAATCGTTACCAATCAGGAAGGAGCGCAAACGCTCGGACGCATTGACTATCGGACGCATCGCCTGACCTGGCAATACGGGCACCTGTACACACGAGGCAGCGCCCCCGGCTACCTGAACGAGCCGGACGACGCCTATCAACTGCCCAACGGCCTGGTCACCGTGGCGGACATCCGCAACTGCCGGATCCTGTTTCTCTCGCCAAAGGGCACGGTGGCGCGCCAATATGGAATCACCGGTTACTGCGTCCACGATCCGCCGCGCACTTTCGCTTCCCCCAACGGCGATACGCCGCTGCCCGATGGCGGCATGCTGGTGACCGAGATCGGGGGTAATCACGTTGATCGCTTGAGCGCGACCGGCAAGCTGATCTTTGACCTCACGATCCCCTGGGTGTCGTACGCATCGGACGCGCAGCTGCTGGCGGATGGTTCGGTGTTGCTGGCCGACTATAGCCGGCCCGGCAACATTGTGCGGGTGAGCACGCGGGGACAACTGCTCTGGCGCTACGCTCCGACTCAGGCGTCCGACATCCTCAATCATCCCTCGCTCGCGATCATGCTCCCCAATGGCTTGATCGCGGCGAACGACGATTGGAACCACCGCGTGGTTTTGATCGACCCGGCCCGCCAGGCTATTGTGTGGCAGTATGGGGTCACCGGGGTACCAGGGAGCGCTCCCGGCTATCTTGACATACCGGACGGGGTTGATTTCCACCCGGCAAGTTCGTTGGCGGCGATCGGCCGCATGGTCAAGGCGACGCGGGCACCGCCGGCAAGCGGATAACAGGTGCGCTGGCCGTTGGACAGATGCGAGCGGAAGGGGTGCTGGATGTGATCCTCCCGAAAGACCGAGACCCTCGTTTCGTGACGATCCGCCGCGGTGGAACCCTCACCGATGCGGATCACCAGCTCCTTGCCCTGTGGGCGGCAGCGTGCGCGGAGCACGTCCTTGACCTCTTCGAGGCGGCTCGGCCTGAGGATCCGCGACCGCGTCAGGCGATCGAGCATGCCCGCGCCTGGGTGCGTGGCGAGATCACGATGTCCCAGGCGCGCACGGCGGCCGGCCATGCGATGGCGGCGGCCAGAGACCTGCGTGATGCAGCACGGCATTCCGCGTACGCTGCCGGCCAGGCCGCGGCCGTCGCACATGTCGCCGCGCACGAGCTCGGCGCGGCCGCCTATGCGATTAAGGCAGCACGTGCCGCCGCGCCGGTAGGAGAGGGCGAGAGGGCGGGGCGACTCGAGTGCCGGTGGCAGCGCGACCAGCTCCCGGAGGCGATTCGCGCGCTCGTACACGACGACCAGCGGCTGCGGAACGACATCTGCTGGTCGGTGTTCGACTGCTGAGCGCGCGTCGGGGCGCCGGCACTGCCCAACAAGCATATCAAGCGGATGCCGTGAGCGAGACTCGTCCCATCGCGCATGAGCGCCGAACAGGTGAGGCGAGAGTCCGTGCCGTGCGGGAGCGCCTCGCGCGTTCCAGTCAGGTGGTGGGAATCGCGTACAGTACGCCCCGTGCGAATGCCATGTACGGCCAGCGACTGGCGGAAGCCAGGCTCACCGGACCGGCGCCTCGCCTGCAAGGGGACAATCGGCCACAGAGGCATGGTTACGCACTTCTCCGTTCCGTCGCGAGGACGTGAGTGGGAAGGCCGAGCGCCAGTTCCGCTGCCTCCAGCAGCCCCTCGGAGAGGCGCGGATGCGGATGCATGGTTCCGGCCAGATCCTCCAGGGTGGCGCCCATCTCAACAGCCAGCGCCGCCTCGGCAATCAGTTCGCCCGCCTGCGCTCCGGCCAAGTGCACGCCAAGCACCACTCCAGTGGCCTGATCCGCTATCACAGTCGATTGTCCTTCACGAGCCCCCAGGGTAAGGGCCCGTCCGCTGGCCTGCCAGGGGAAGGTCGTGACTATGGGGTCGTAGCCAAGCGCCCGCGCCGCGGCCTCGCCCAGTCCGACCGAGGCAAGCTCGGGCTCGCTCAGTACCACGGCGGGCACGGCCCGTGGGTCGTAGGCGGCCGGGCGCCCCGCCAGCACCTCCGCCGCCACCTTCCCCTGCGCGTAGGCGCGATGGGCGAACGGGAGGCCGGGGGTGCAGTCGCCCACCGCGAAAACCCCATCCAGGGAGGTGCGCTGGCGCTCGTCCACCAGCAAGGTCCCGTCCGCGTCCTGCTTGATAGGTAACAGATCGAGACCAAGCTCTCCCACGTTCGCCGAGCGCCCATCGCCGGAGACAATCACCAGATCCGCCGGCAGCACGCTCTCGCGGTCACCCTCGCGAATCCGCAAGCCCTCGGGCTCCATCGCCAACGGCGAAGCCGCCGCCATCCAGGGGACGCCCAATTTCCGCAGGCCGCGCTGGGCAATGGTTCCCAGCTTCGCATCGACCTCCGGGAGGAACGGCAAGCCGCAACCGATCAAGGTCACGGCGGAGCCTAGCTTGGCCAGGGCGGTGGCCATTTCGACCGCCACGTAGTCCGCTCCGACCACCACCAGGCGCGCGGGAAGCTGATCCAGGTAGGTTGCCTGGTCAACCGTTGTCGCGTCGGCTGCCGCGACGGTCACCCAGGCCGGTAAGCGATCGAGAAAAACGGCGTCGCTGGCCGCCAGCACTCGTTTGCCGTCCGCCCGCAAGCCTCCCGCCGGTCGCGGTGTCGCGCCGGTAGCCAGGACGATCCCATGGCGAACCTGGTACCGTTCAGCCCCATGCGAGGCAGCGACCGCGACCCGGTTCCGGTCCGCCAATACGGCCTCGCCGCGGACCACCGTCACCCCATGCCGTTCCAGCAAGGCGGCAACGCCGCGGGACAGCCGATCGACGATCTCGCGCTGCCACGCTCCCACCGCCGCGAGGTCCACCCGCACCTCGGGGATACACAGACCCATGGGCGACGCATTTCGCGCTCTGTAGGCGAGATCAGCCACCGCGAGGAGCGCCTTCGAGGGCATGCAGCCCCGCTGGAGACAGAGCCCACCGGGCCGCTCGTCGCGTTCGATCAGCACGGTGGCCAGGCCCAGTTCGGCGGCGCGGATCGCCGCCACGTAGCCGCCGGGGCCGCCACCCACCACCACGACATCGGTCTCGTGATGAACCTCGCCCACCACCATCAGCGCATCTCCAGGAGCAGGCGGCCAGGCTGTTCCAGGCGGCCAATCAGAGCGTTGAGGAAGCGCATCGCCAGCTCGCCGTCGATCAGGCGATGGTCGGCGGTGAACGAGAGGGGAAGGATAGGGCGGGGCTCGACCCTGCCTTCCACCACCCAGGGCCGCTCCACGATGCGCCCGAGACCGAGAACAGCTGCCTCGCCGGGATTGATGATTGGAGTGGCGAAGAATCCACCGACGCTCCCGAAATTGCTCACCGTGAAGGTGCTGCCCCGAAGGTCGGCCATGCCCAGGGTCCGGGCCCGAGCACCCTCGGTGAGCCGGGTGATCTCGGTCGCGATTTCCAGCACGGTCAAGCGATCGGCGTCACGGATCACCGGGACCAGCAGTCCATCATCGGTGGCGGCGGCCATGCCAATATGGTAGCGCCGTTTGAGCACGATTTCGTGGGTACTATCGTCAATGGACGCATTCACGTAGGGGTAGTCCTTCAGGGCAAAAACCACCGCCTTGACGATGAAGGGAAGATAGGAAAGCTTGATCCCCTTCGCCTCGGCGGCGGGCGCGACGGATTTCCGGAGCGCCACCAGCCCGCTGACCTCGACCTCGATCATCGAACTTACCTGCGGCATGGAGGTGGTCGAGAGGACCATGTTCTCCGCGATCCGCCGCCGCAATCCACGGAGGGGCACCCGCTCCTCGGGGGACGATTCCGCGCCTCCGGACATCTCCACCGCGACCGGAGGCGCGGCGACTGGCGCGGTAGCCGGCGCTGGAGCGGGGCCGGTCAGAAACGCCTGAATGTCGGCGGCCATGATGCGCCCGGCGGGCCCGCTGCCCTGAATCGTCGCCAGATCGATCTGGTGCTCGCGAGCCAGCCGCCGGACTACTGGAGTAGCTAGCGCCTTCCGAACCAGCATCCCATCAACCGGGGTCCATGCTTCGGAAACGGGCACGGCCCCATTCGAGACCGCCGCGGTTACGGTGGGTTCGGCAGCCGGCGAGCGCGCGGGTCTGGCCGCGGCACCGCTCGTTGCCTGCGCGGGCGCGGCCACCGCGCCGTTTGTCGAGGTCGAGGGCGCGACCAGCCTGCCGACGGTGGTTTCGTCCAGGTCGAAGAGAACCGTGCCCACCTGAGCTACCGTCCCCTCGGCCACCCGAATAGCACGAATCGTACCCGCCGCCGGCGATGGTAACTCCACCAGCACCTTGTCCGTCTGCACCTCGGCGAGCGGCTGGTCGAGCTTTACTGAATCGCCAACCTGTACCAGCCAGCGCACCAGTTCGGCCTCGGTAGTTCCCTCGCCCAGGTCAGGGAGCCGAAACTCCATTTATCCGCCCCTTCTAATAGCGCACCGTCTCACGCACCGCCGCCACTACCCGTTCCGGGGTAGGCAGGTACGAATCCTCTAACCCAGCCGGTGGAATCGGCACGTCGTAGCCGGTGACGCGCGCCACCGGCGCCTCCAACGAAAGGAGAGCCAGATCGTTGATCGTGGCCACAATCTCCGCTCCCAGGCCGGCGGTTCGCGGTGCCTCATGCACCACCACTGCCCGCCCGGTTTTCCGCACCGACCCGGCAATCGCCTCCGCGTCCAACGGCGAGAGGGTTCTCAGGTCAAGCACCTCGCAGTCGATCCCCTCCTCTGCCAGGCTCGTGGCCGCCGCGAGCGCCACTTGCACCATGGCGCTCCAGGCCACGAGCGTCACGTCCTTGCCCGGGCGGACGACCGCCGCCTGACCGATCGGGACCGTATACCGCCCGTCTGGCACCTCCGCCCGGCCGGCCCGGTAGCTTCGGAGCGGTTCGAGAAAGATCACCGGATCGGGGTCGTCAAGCGCGGCCAGCAGGAGGCCCTTGGCATCATACGGCGTCGACGGCGCCACCACCTTGAGCCCAGGGGTATGGACGAAATGCGCCTCCAGGGAGTCACTGTGGAATTCGGGCGCTCGTACGCCCACCCCGAAAGGAGCCCGCACCACTAGCGGGCAGGTGAGGGTTCCGGCCGATCGCCAGCGCATGCGGGCCGCCTGCAGCAAGAGTTGAGCGAAACTCTGATAGGAGAATCCGAGAAACTGAATCTCGGCGATCGGACGCATCCCATAGACCGCCAGACCGATTGCCGTGCCGATGATTCCCGCCTCGGCCAGCGGGGTATCCACGACGCGCTCGGACCCGAAACGGTCGATCAGGCCGTCGGTAGCGCGGAATACGCCACCATTCCGCCCCACGTCCTCGCCCATCACCAATACCCGGTCATCCTCGGCCAGGGCCAGGGCCATCCCCTCATGGACGGCCTCGATCAGGGTTCGCTCAGCCATGGCGGCCACCCTCCTCCTGTCCGGCACTGCTCATCATTTCTCTCCGTTGGCTCAGCAAGGAGGGCGTGGGCTCGGCGAAAAGATGATCAAACATCGCGTCGGCGGGCGGCATCGGCACGTTCAGGGCCTCGGCCACCGCCGCCGCCACCCGCGCCTGGGTTTCCGCCTCAAGCTCCTGTTGCCGTGCGTCGTCCCACAAACCGGCCGATTCAAGATAGGCGCGGAGTCGAGCCAGGGGATCGCGGGTATCGCGCCAGGACGCTAACTCCTCTGGGGGACGATACCGGGTGGGGTCGTCACTGGTGGTATGGGCACCGAGCCTGTAGGTCAACGCTTCGATCAGAGTCGGGCCGCCGCCCGCGCGGGCGCGCGCGAGCGCCTCGGATGCCACTCGATAGACCGCCAATACATCATTACCATCCACCTGAATGCCAGGGATCCCGTAGGCTACCGCTTTTTGCGAGAGGGTCTCGCTGTGGGTCTGCTGGGCGCGGGGGACTGAGATCGCCCATCCATTGTTCTGGCACATCAAGACCACCGGGGCCTGGAAGACCCCGGCGAAGTTCGCCGCCTCATGGAAGGCTCCCTCGGAGGTGGCGCCATCGCCGAACAGCACCAGGGTCGCGGTCGCCGCCTTCCGCAACTTCATCCCCCAGGCTGTCCCTACCGCGTGGGGGATTTGCTCCGCGATCCCGATCTGTAAGGGATAGACTGTCACCCCCTTGGGCCTCGCCCCAGCCTGGGGATGGCCGCGGAAGAAGAGGGCGATCGATGACTCGGGCATCCCCCGCAGAATCGCCGCCAGCCCGTCTCGATAGGTGCCGAGCAACCAATCGCCCTCGGCCATGGCCAGGCCACAGCCGACCGCCACCGCCTCCTGACCTAACATCGGCGCGTAGGTGGTGAGGCGGCCCTGCCGTTGCAGACTGATCAGCCTGCCGTCATACGCGCGCCCAAAGGTCATCCATCGGTACATCTCCAACAGCAGGCTTTCCGGCTCCTCCACGCGCATCCCCGGCCCCACGGCCCCGGTTTCACTCAGTACCTGGGCGGGCGCGTCCTTGCGCTCCATTTGTATCGCCATTCTGATCTCCTTGGTGCCTTGTATGGATGTGCGGACTCTCAACTCGGTTGGTCGTAGAGATGGAAGCCGCGCCCCGCGGCTTGCCCAGTGTCTCCGGCCCGGACCAACCGGCGGAGCAAAGGGGCAGGATGATAGCGATCATCGCCAAACTCGGAGTGCAAGCCCTCGAGAATCTCCAGTATCTCAGCCAGACCGACTCGATCCGCCAGGGCTAGCGGCCCCTCTGGATCATTCGCTCCCAGCTTCATCGCCTGATCAATATCCGCCGCCGTTGCCGTACCCTCGCCCATGGCCTTTGCTGCTTCGTTGATGACCATGGCCATCATTCGCGGAAAGATCGGCCAACTCCCCACTGGGAGAGCCCTGACCTGAAAGCCCAGGGACTCGAGGAACATGGTGGCACGCCGCACGGCCTCGGGCGAGGCGCGGGTGGCCGGAACCACTTCCACCAACATCCCATCACGCGGGACGCCGAAGGCGCTAAAGCCCACGACGCGGGTGGGGCGCGCAGCCCACGAGGCGACCACGTCGACCGGAAGCGCCTCGCAGCGGACCAGAAGGGGGCAACCCACCGGCAGTTGGGTTTCCAGTACATCAAGAGCCCCGCGCCGCTCGGGAGTCGAGACGCGCCAGAGGTCCATCCCAGCGGCGACGGGGAGGGCGGAGCTTACCAGGGCAGGCCGAGTCGTGGGCTGCCCGACCGTTCGAGCCGCGTAGCCAGTCCGTGTCAGGCAGGCGCATAGCCAGGCGGTCAACCGGTCATCCGGCTCGGTGATAAGCGGCACGCTACCGTGGGGCATGGCAGTGCTCTGGCAAACGGTCGTTTGTCACCTCTCGTTCCCTCCGAAGGCGGCGAAGCGACGCTGAAGGGTCGCCAGCGGCAGGATCACCTGGGTAATCCTGCCCTCGCCGATCAGTCCGTGTTGAGTTCGCGCCTCTACCTCGCAGGTTACCCGGTTCCCTTCCACCGTGCCGAGGCGGGCGGTCACCGTAACCCGGCTCCCCAGCGGCGCCGGCGCCAGATGGGTCACCTCAACCCTGTAGCCAATCCCTTCCTCGTGCGGTTGGCGAGCGGGAATAATCAGCGCCCTGGCCGCCAACTCCATATGGCTCACCAGGGAAGCAGTCCCGTAGACCTCATGGATCACCTCGTCGCCAAAGGCGGCCAGCATATCCTCCGCCACCGTGATCTCGATGCTGGCCTCGGGCCGCAAACGCTCCACGATCATAGGGCACGCCGATCCAGCACCCGCTGGGCCTTCCCCTCCGAACGGGGAAGGCTGCCGAAGGGATGGATGGAGACCGCCGCCGTGAACCCCAGGGCCGTCGCGAGGGATCGCGCCACCCGGTCCGCCACCCAATCGGGTTCGGCGGGACTGGCCGCAAGTTCGATCCGTACCTCCATATGGTCAAGGGCTTCGGTTCGCTCCACCACGATGAGATAGTGCGGCCCCACCTCGGGAACATTCAGGAGCACCCGTTCAATCTCCGAGGGGAACACGTTCACTCCCCGGATAATCAGCATGTCGTCGGTTCGACCTCCCACTCGGGCCATGCGCCGGTGAGTCCGCCCGCAGGGACAGGCGGCGGTGAGGAGGGCGCTGAGATCGCCAGTCCGGTAGCGGATCACCGGCATCGCCTCCTTGGTCAGGGTGGTGAGCACCAACTCCCCTACCTGGCCGTCGGGCAGCGGTTCACCGGTGGCTGGATCAACGATCTCGGGGAGAAAGTGATCCTCCCAGATATGCAGACCGTTCCGGCCCTCCGCGCATTCCATGGCGACTCCCGGTCCCAAAACCTCGCTCAGCCCGTAGATGTCCAGGGCCTGCAAACCGAGGGTTCCTTCAAGGCGGGCGCGCATGGCTTCGGTCCAGGGCTCGGCCCCAAAGACACCGATGGCGATGGGAAGCGAACGCGGATCGATGCCGCTCGCCTCCGCCACTCCGGCAATGTTGAGCGCGTAGGAAGGAGTGCAGCAGAGTACCCGCGCCCCGAAATCTTGCAGCAAGAGAATCTGGCGCGGAGTGTATCCTCCCGAGGCCGGGACCACCGTGGTGCCCAGACGCTCCGCCCCATAATGCAGACCAAGGCCGCCGGTAAAGAGCCCGTAGCCGTACGCCACATGCACCAGGTCACCGGGCCGCGTCCCCGCGCAGGCCAGGGAGCGGGCGCAACAGGTCGCCCAGAGATCAATGTCCGCCCGCGTGTAGGCAACCACGGTCGGCTTCCCCCTGGTTCCTGAACTGGCGTGCAGACGCAGCACCTCCGCGCGCGGCACGGCCAGGAGTCCCCAGGGATAGTGATCGCGTAGGTCGCTCTTTTTGGTGAAGGGCAGCCGGCTCAAGTCATCAAGGGAACGGAGGTCGTCGGCCTCGATTCCGGCGCGGGCGACACGCTCCTTATAGAACGGCACCCGCTCGTTGGCCCGCGAGACCGTGGCCCGCAGGCAATCGAGTTGCAACTGAATGAGCCGCTCGCGAGGCAGACACTCCAGGGCGGGCTCGAACATCATCGGCACCCTCCGCGCATCCCGGCGCCCCATCGTGCCGGTACCACTCCCCATGGGTTGACCGTTTATCGCCGGACCTCTATGGTACAGTTATACAACCGATCGGAAGTATAACCAAAATGAGCAGACCGCGCTCCGGCCAACGCGAGCGCATCGCCCGCGCCACCGGCCACTTGTTCCGCCATAAAGGGTACCACGGCACGTCGATGGCCGATATTGGCGCGGCGGTGGGCCTGAGGAAGGCGTCGCTCTACAACCATCTGTCGACCAAGCTCGATATGCTGCGGGAGTTGGTGGAGCGGGGAGCGGTGCTGTTCACTGACGGGATGGCGCCTATCGCGGCCTCCAGCGACCCGGCCGCCGATCGGCTTGCGCGAGCGATGCGCATGCATTTGCGCGTGGTGGCGGAGTATCCCGATGTGGCCATTGTCTTCCTGCAAGAGTGGCGGCAGTTGGAGGACGAGGCGCGGCTCCGCGTATGCCAGTCGCGTGATCGCTATGAGGCAGCATGGCGGGCCATGCTCGCGGACGGGATCCGAGAAGGACAATTCCGCCCCGATCTGGATATCCACTTCGCCGCGCTCTCCTTGCTCTCCGCCGCCAACTGGGCCTATCAGTGGTACGACCCGCGCGGCCCGCTCACTTCGGATCAAGTGGCGGATCGCTTTGTCGAGGTGGCGCTCCGCGGCATGGCATCTAGGGAGTCTGATCAAGGGGAGAGAGACAGGCAATGAATGAGCACAGTGAGGAAGCGTTCCGAGGCCGCGTGGAGCGAGGCGAGTTGATCGAGGCTGGAGACTGGATGCCGGATAGCTACCGCCTGGGAGTACTGAAGTTTCTGGAGATGCACGCCAATAGCGAGATCATGGGCGCCCTGCCTGAGCGCGAGTGGATCCCCCGCGCCCCGACCCTCCGCCGCAAGATGTCGCTGACCGCCAAGGTGCAGGACGAGGTTGGGCACGCCCAACTAATTTATTCAGTGGCCCAGGATCTGGGGAAGAGCCGCGAGGCCATGCTTGAGGATCTGATTGCCGGCAAGACCAAATTCCACAATGTCTTCCACTACCCCACCGAAAGCTGGGGGGATGTGGCCCTAATCGGCTGGCTGATCGACGGCGCCGCCCTGGTTACCCAGCATGCCCTCCTCAAATCCAATTACGCCCCCTACGTCCGTATCCTCAAGCGCATCTGCGCCGAGGAATCGCTGCACCTCAAGCATGGCGAGGATATCACCCTCGAATTGGCCGCCGGCACTCCGGCCCAGCGCGCCCTATTCCAGGACGCCTTGAACCGCTGGTGGGAGCCGATCATGCACTTCTTCGGCCCCTCGTACGCGCCGGCAAATGACTCGTTGCTCATGTGGCGCTTTAAGACTCGGTCCAACGAAGAACTGCGACAAGAGTTTCTCAACCGCTACGTGCCTCGGATCTGGTCCCTCGGCTTCACCCTTCCCGACCCCGAACTACGAGAGAATTCGGGGACTGGAACCTGGACCTACACGGAGCCGGATTGGAACGTCCTCAAACAGGTGGTGACCGGGAATGGCCCCGCTACCGCGCGCAGGCTGGCTCTGCGGCGGGCGTCCTACGCCGAACATGGGTGGGTGCGGGCCGCTCTTCAGGGCGGGGTCCGGGCGGACGTGGCGTGAGTCTTCCCATGCCGGATCTCTACGAGGTGTTCCAGCGGAAAAGTGTGACCGACCCGATGGTCCACGCCGGCTCGGTGGAAGCAGCGGATCCGCGGATGGCCCTGATTCTGGCCAAGGAGACCTTTTTCCGCCGCGAGCATCCAGCCGGCATCTGGGTGGCCCGCCGGGATGACCTCCATCCGCTGGCCGAAACCGACGTGCTGGAGCCCGGCAGCGACAAAAGCTACCGGGCCATCGAGGCGTATACGGGAATCGCCAAAAAGCGCCAGGAAGTGGAGGAGCGTCTGAGATGACGAGTACTGCCGCTCTGGAGCCGGCAGCGCGCGAGGCTCTGGTTGCCTATCTCCTGCCCTGGGCCGATGACGAGCTCATCCTGGGGCACCGTGATTCCGAATGGACCGGCTTCGCGCCCATGCTCGAGGAGGATCTCGCCTTCTCCTCGATCGCTCAGGACGAGATTGGCCACGCGGCCCTGATCTACGCCATCGTGGCCGAACTGACCGGCGGGAACCCAGATCACCTGGCCCTGCGCCGACCCGCCGACGCCTACCGGCACGCCGAAGTGGTCGAGAAGTCGAACGGTGACTGGGCATACACAATCGCGCGGCACTATCTCTACGACCTGGCGGACGCCGTCCACCTGGAAGTCCTGAGCGCATCGACGTACCCGCCCCTGGCCGGGATCGCCCGGAAAATGGCCCGCGAGGAGCACTATCACCGCCTGCATGGGGAGATGTGGTGGGAGCGGTTGGCGACCGGTTCCAGCGAAAGCCGCGGACGGCTGATTGACGCCGCGCGCGCGCTTGCGCCTCTGTTCGGTACTCTCTTTGGGGATACCGATGGGCAAGAGATCTTACTGGCGGAGAAAATCCTGCCGGCATCACCGGCCAGCCTCTATCTGGCCTGGCGGGATCAGGCGCGGCCCTTGTTGGTCGCCCTCGACCCCACCCTCGGCCGTTTGCTTGATGGCGCGGCCGAGCCGGGTCGTGCCCGTCCCGTGAGCGCCGACTTCCAGGCTTTGCACGCGGAAATGACCATGGTTTCCGCCTCGGGATTAGGTGAAAGGTGGTGACAGGGTGCCTACGCTAACGACCGCCAACATCCTGCGCGCCGCCCTGGCCGAGGTGGTGGATCCGGAGATCCCCACGGTCAGCATCCTGGACATGGGGATGGTCGGAGAAATTGAAATCGACGCCACCGGCTTGGTTGCGGTGGAGATTCTCCCCACCTTTTCCGGCTGCCCCGCCCTCTCGGTGATTGCCGAGAACGTCCGTGCCCGTCTGGCCCGCGAACCCGGAGTACGCGACATCCAGGTCCGCTTTGTCTTCGATCCGATCTGGACCAGCGACCGGATCACCGATCAAGGACGGGCCCGTCTCCGCGAATTCGGCATCGCGCCCGCACCCCTCACCCGCGGCCTTTCCCTTCCCATGATCCAGAGGCAAACCGTGACCTGTCCCTTCTGCGGCTCCAGCAACACGGTGATGGAAAACTTGTTTGGCCCCACCCCTTGCCGTTCGATCTACCGTTGCGTGGAGTGCCGCAATCCCTTCGAGCGTTTCAAGGCCCTGTAAGTTCGGATCATCGAGTGGCCCGAGACCCTCAGCGACGATATCCTCCCAGGCTTCGCGCTGCCCCTCAACCAACTCTTTCCCAAGTTTAGCGGCCCGAAGGCTACGGCCAGGCTGGCAAATGAGCCTCCCCGACCTGAAGGCCGAGGCTTCAAGGTAGTAGAACCAGACGGTGAAGGCGATGCTATTAGCTCAAGCGCGCGTGACCGAGAGCGCCATCTCCCATCGCAATTCGCCAAACGCGGGCAGCATTGCATGGCGTCCCCAGTCTGCCGCCGCCGCCAAGAGATCGGGGTAGCCCAGGCACGGTTCCAGGGCAATCCGCGCTTCGCCCGCGCATCGAGTATCGACCCAGATACCCAGACTGGGGATGATCTCCGCGTCCCAACTGAGCGAAAGGGTTAGCCCGTCCGCGCGGATCAGGGAGCAGCGGCCCTCAGTAACCGCGGGCACGTACAGTTTGTTCGCCATATTCGTGCCCGGAACTACCTGGCGGAGATCCAACTCGGCGCCGGTCGTCAAGCGGGCAATGGGCCAGGCAATCGTGCCGTATGCATCCCCCAGCCTGCCGTTCTCGCTTGAGTCGATCAAGACCTCGGTTATACCGTCCGGCAACTCGATGCGGGCACCGGCGGGCGCGGTAAATAGCGGGTGGGCGGACCAAATGAACGGGAATGGGTGGGCGCCGTGATTGACCATGCGATAACGGAGACCGAGGGTGCCTGGAGCGATGAAAGAGAGTTCGCGCTCCAGTTGGTAAGGGAACCGTAGGCCGTGAACGGAAAGCGAGACTGAGTCTGACTCGACCGCGCCGATCTGCCAGGGGAGGGCGAACACTTCTCCCTGAGCGGGATTGTGCACGCCTCCCCAAGGACCGGCGGGAAACGGGCCGGGGCCGATTGCCGGGCAGCATTCATCCCAGCCCTGAACATCGGCCTCGGCCTCCGGCACCCCATACCGTGGCCAGTCCTCCGGTCCTTCGTGTCGCCAGAGCAACTCCAGCCCGCTTGCCCGGTGTACCAGGGACGTTAACCGTCCCCCGCGCGCCGGGTTGACCGTAACCGCCAGGGTACCATTGTCCAGGATGATCTCACCTCCCGGACCTGTCTCCGTCTTCCGATCGCCAACCACGCCCGTTCCTCGTATAATCCGCATCCGACATAAATCGCGGTGATGGCCACCCCAACCGAACTGATCCGGCCGATCCGACTGATCGGTCCGATTACTCCAATCCCCTCCTACTTCGTGCTGGAAACGGTCATGCCACCGTCTACGATCAGGGGCAGGCCGACAATAAATGACGCCTCGTCGGTGGCCAGAAACACCGCCGCGTTCGCGATGTCCGCCGCCGTCCCTAGCCGTCCCACCGGATGGAGGCGAGCCGCTTTCTCCTTTTCCCCCGGTTTGTCGCGAAAATAGAGGTCATTGATCGGCGTATCGATCCAACCGGGACAGATACAGTTCAGGCGAATCCCCAGCCGTGCATAATCCAGGGCCGCCGCCCGGCTCATGGCAATGATCCCACCCTTGGTGGCCGCGTAGGCGGCGTTTTCCGGCGCGCCATACAGCCCGTCGATCGAGCCGG
>DATLQX010000018.1:0-15617 GCA_035534995.1 Chloroflexota bacterium
CTGAGCGCGCGTCTTCCTAGCTTCATCGCGAGTCCTCCGGTGATACGCCAAACCATATTCAATGCCAGGACGTGGTCCCTGGGGGTCTTACAGTGCGGAATCACTTACGGTAGCCGTACCCCTCCTTCGTTTTTTACGGGCGCCAGCGGGCGGCGGCAAAGCCGGGTACCGAAACGTTTTGGATCGGTGCACGATTGATTAATGCCCTACCGGGCCTTGTTTGTCAAGTAGTTAGGCTACATTGACATCACCGCGTTACCCACCCTATTATCGAACTGGTACTGGAAACGTTTCGGGACGGGAGTGCGCGGCGGGCCACGCCGTGGTGGGTGAGTATGCCGACGATCAAGGATGTCGCGCGGGCGGCGAATCTTTCCGTGACCACCGCCTCGCGGGCCCTGAATAACCACGGCGACGTGGCGTCCTCTACCCGTGCCCTGGTGGTGCAGGTGGCCTCGGATCTCGGCTACCACCCCAATCACGCCGCTCGCAGCCTGCAAGGCACCTTCACCGCGACGATCGGACTGGTCATCCCCCGCCTCGTCCATCGGTATGTCGATAGTTTCTGGCTGGAGTTTATCGGCGGGGCCAGCGCCGCTTGCGCCGATGCCGGCTTCGATCTGCTTCTCTCCTCCGGCGACGACCTTTCGGCCGAACACGCGCACTATCAACGTCTGATCCGGACCCGCCGGGTGGATGGGGTGATCCTCTGCGACATTCGGGTCCGTGATCCCAGGCTGACCTTTCTTCGCGCCCGCGCCGCCTCCTTCGTCACCTTTGGCCGCGCCCTCGGCGACGACCAGTACAGTTGGGTGGATGTCGATGGGGCGACCGGGCTCCGTCTCGCGGTCCAGCATCTGCTCGCCCTCGGTCACCGGCGGATCGCCTTCCTGGGCACCGCCCGCGACTACTCGTTTTCACACTTCCGCTTCGAGGGCTACCAGGATGCGCTCCTCGCCGCCGGCATCCCCTGTGACAACCATCTGGTCGTGCAAGATCTGGTGGTGGGCGCCGACCTCCATGCCCCGCTGGCCCACATGCTGGCCCTGCCGGAGCCTCCCACCGCGATTATCGCCTGCGCCGATTTCCTGGCCGCCTCTGCCCTGAGCACCGTCCGCCGGCTGGGCAAATGCGTGCCGGATGATCTCTCGCTGGTCGCCTTCGACGACACGCTGATCACGCAGCACGCGGAGCCGCCGCTCACCACCCTCCGCCAGGATAACCAGGCGATCGGCAGCGCGGTCGCCGGCCTCCTGATCCGCCAACTGCGGGAGCCGGATCGCGCCCCCGAGCATATCCTTTTGCAGCCGGACCTTATAGTCCGCCGATCCTCCAGCCACGTTGCCATGCCATGAGCCCGCTTGGATCCTATCATCAGTTTCTGGGGAACGGGATCGATGCCGTCCTTCTGGGACCATCCGGGGCAATGACCAGCGAGCCGGCCCAGGGACTCGATCGCGGCTACTGGTATAAAGCGGACCTCTATTACGGGGATCCGCGGACGTTCGCCGCCGGCGACGATCCGCGCGCCTTCACCGCCGCCCCGCCCGGCGGCACCAACTATCAGTTGGCCCCGCTTGCCCGCGCCTGGTACCAGGTGCGGGACGAGGCCGGCGCCCCGCTCCCTTTCCTGGACTCCCGACAAGACTTCTCTCCTTCCCGGGCGACCCTTACCACCCACGTCCAGTTGCCCAATCTCGCGCTCGAAGTGACAACCTTTCTGGCCGCCGGCCTGCCGGTCTTGGTCTTCGAGCTTCGATCCGCCCAACCGATCACCGTCATCGCGCGTGCCGCTCCCGGTCTCTGGCCTCAGGATCGCGAGCAAACCGATCCCATCGTCGAATACGCTCCCGGCTTCCCAGGCGGCTTCCGCTATCGGGTGGGCGACCACTGGCTGACCCTCCGCGTGCTTGCGTCGACCAACTCGACCGCCGGCGAGCGCGGCGTCGATAGCGAGGGCGCCTGGGCGCGGCTCCATGGAACGGTCGTGCGCTGGGGAGTGGCACTTGCCTCCACCCGGTATCCGGAAGAGGCGGTTGTGGACCGTTGGAACCATCTTCCCGCTTCCCTGGCTCCCGCCTACCCCACCCAGCCAAGTCTCCTCATTCCCGACCCCGACTACCAGCGCCTCCATCAGTTCAGCCTGTACATGTTCCGGGCCATGCAACATCGGCATTCGGGCGGATTGCCGGTCAACAACCTCCGCCGTACCTTCAACTCACACGTCTTCTGGGACGGCGCCTTCGTCCAACGGACCCTCCTGGAAGCCGGGTATACCGGGGCCGCGCGCGAGGCATGGCGCTTCCTGGGCCGCACCAGCGCGGCGGCAGGAGAGAACGCCCGCGACACCTTTCAGGCACCGGGACTCCACTGGGACTGGGAGACCACTCACCGAGGGGAGCGCGCCTATCTGCCCTGGCTACAACAACGGTTCCAGGTCCACAATACGCCGCTGCTGGCCCACATGGTGATGGAGGACTTCGCGGCCACCGGCGACCTGGCGGCCCTGGCTGAAGGTTTTCCCCTGCTGGAAGGGGCGACTGAGTTCGTCCTCCATGCTGTACTGGTGGAACGCGCCGGCATCCTGGAGACCCGACCATTGGTCGGCTCGCACGAGGCGGCCGCGCCGGTGGTGAACGATGGGGCCACCGTGGCCGCCTGCCTCCGGTTGCTCCGCGATACGGCCCTCGCCGCCCGCCTGCTCGGCCACGCCTCGCCCACCACGCGCCGGGCCGCCCAGGCGGCGCGCTTGCTGCGGCCCAGTCTGGATCGGTTGTTCAATGGGCGCTACTTCCAGGCATCGCGCGACGAGGACCGGCTGAATACCAGTTCGCTGGCCCCGATCTATCCCGCTGGAGTCATTTCCCCCACGGACCGGCGGGCCCGCCAGACGACGGAAGCCTACCGGGCTCTGTACGCGGGGCGACTGGCCGGGCACGGGAATGGGCCGCTGGGCTTCCCCTGGTCGGCCGGGATCCTGGCCCGCGTCCTGGCCTTTCAGGGCCGGAGCGTGGAGGCGTGGAAGCAGTTGGATCTGGCTCGACCGGCGCTGTGCGCGCAAGGAGGGAGCGCCGAGTATTGCGACGAGGATGGGCGCTGGAACTCGCAGTACTTTAGCACCGCCCAGGCCGCGCTCTGCTCGGCTCTCCATGCCCTGGTGCTGCAAGCGCACGGGCGCACGCTCCGCCTCTTCCCCGCCCTCCCTACCGGCTGGGATCAGTGCTCGTTCCGTCGCTTTCAGGCACGCGGCCTGAGCCTGGATGCCTCCTATGAGGGTGGACGAACCGAAATCGAGGCGCGGAACCCCACGGATCAGCCGCGCGGGGCGGTTTTTCGCCTGGGCGCCGCCAGCCGTGTGGTACAACTAGGTCCAGGATCCGCAATCCGCTTCGTCCTGGAGGAACGGCGTGACTGAGTTTACCCGCGATGAGTGGCGATCTCCCGACCCCGATCCGTTCTGGCGGCTCGGCGGCAGCCACCGCGAACCCTGGCTGCGCGCTTATCTGGGAAACGGCCTCTTGACCACCCAGGTAGTCGCGGAAGGGGGACTGGCCGGCCAGACCGGACGGCAACCGCTGCGCCTCCTGGCCGGCCTCTACGACCAGGCGCCCGACCGCGAGGTGGAGCATCCGGCGCCCGTTCCCGGTTGGCGCGGCCTCCAACTGATGGTGGGCCCGCACGCGCTTGTCCCCGACGAGGCCGGCGAGTATCGGCAGGAAATGCTGCTCTTTCATGGGGTAGTGGAAACCACCCATGGCTGGGCCCTGCCGGAGGGAACGATCACCGCCGTCACCGCCCAGGCGGTGCCCCGCCAGGAAGAGCGGCTGATCCTCACCCGCCTCACTCTGACCGCGGACATGCCCTGCACGGTGACGGTGACGGCCGAGCCCGACCGGGAGGCACACCCGGCCCCCCGCGTGCTCTCCAGCGGCGTGAGCGGCGCCCATGCCTGGATCCGGGCCCAAACCCACGAGCGGCGGATCGAGGTGGTGGCCGCGGCAACCCTTCTGGACGAGGATGGCCCTGGTAACGGGGAAATCGTGGGCGCCACGCTCACCCTCCACCTGGCCCCGCAACAGTCCCACACAATCACCTGGCTGACCGCGACGCACGATGGTCGCTCCGCTCCCGATCCCCTGGATGCCGCCCTGGCCGATCTGGTCCGCGCCGCCGCCATCGGCCCAGCGCGCTTGCTGGCCGAGCATGCCCTAACCTGGCACGAGTTGTGGCGCCAGGACATCCAGATCGAAGGCGATCCCGAAGTTCAGCGCTTCACGCGGGCGGGCATGTTCGCCCTGCTGTGCAGCCTGCGGGCTGGAGTTCCCACCAGCATCGCTCCCATGGGATTGTCCAGCATGGCCTACAACGGCCATATTTTCTGGGACGCCGACACCTGGATGTTCCCTCCCATCCTGCTCACCTTCCCCGGGCTGGCCCGCGAGATGGTGAGCTACCGCCAGGATCGCCTGGCCCCCGCGCTTACTCGTGCCCACGCCGAGGGGTACGCCGGGGCTATGTTTCCCTGGGAGAGCGCGACCGACGGCACCGAGGTTACGCCGTCGTCCATCGCCCGAACGGGCCTGAAAGAGCATCACATCACCGCCTGCGTGGCCCTGGCCCAGTGGCAATACTACCTGGCGACCGGAGACCGCGCCTGGCTGGGGGATCGCGCCTGGCCGGTGCTGGCCGGGGCGGCCGAGTATTGGGTCAGCCGGGTGATCCACACTGAACGCGGCTACGAGATTCATGACGTGATCGCCGCCGACGAATACGCGGAGGACGTGGACAATGACGCCTTCACCAATGCCGCCGCCCGCGCCGCCCTGCTGGCCGCGGTGGAGGCGGCCAGGTTGCTGGATCGTCCCGTCCCTGATGCCTGGCGGGAGATAGCCGACCACCTGATGCTGGCCCGCGACGGGGAGCTGGTGCTGGAGTTCGACCACTACGATGGGCGGGTGATCAAACAGGCGGACGTGGAGCTTCTCACCTTCCCCCTGGAATATCCGCTCAGCCAGGCATCCATCGCCCGCAATCTGGACACCTACCGGAAGGCGACCGATCCCGATGGACCGGCCATGAGCCGCTGCATCTCGGCCATCGTGGCGGCCCAGCTTGGGCGGCGGGAGATGGCGCGGACCCTGTTCGCCGGCTGCTACGAGCCAAATCTGTGGGGACCGTTCTATTCGCTGGCGGAGACCAGGACCAATGCCGAGGTGAACTTTCTCACCGGGGTGGGCGGCGCCTTGCAATCGCTCCTCTTCGGTTTCGCCGGCCTCCGTCTCCACGATTCGACCGTGGCCCTGGATCCCTTGCTCCCCGCGGGCTGGCAGGCGCTCCGCTTTTCCCGCCTGTGGTGGCGGGGAGCGCCGTTCGCCCTGCATATCCTGCCCGGTGATCGCGCGGAGTACGTGGCGGTGGAAGCCGATGTGCCTTTCGCGCTCAGCCTGCACCGGTGGCGCCCTGGCGCCGAACCGCTCACCGTGGAGGTCTGGGTCGAGCCCGATGCCTCGTGCGAACTGGCGGTCCCTGGCTGGCGCGTGGAGTGGGTGGAAAGCGATAAGCATCGCTGGCACGTCTGGCCGCCTACCGCCGAGCCCACGGACCCCTTCGTCCTTCTCCGGCTGATGATGCGGACGGACGATGGCCGCGCCTACGACCTGGAGATCGAGCAGCGGGTGCGGGATGGCGATGACCGCATCGAGGCGAAAGAGGGCGATGATGACCGGCTGGACGCGGAGACGAGCGGCGCCGAACCCTAAACTTCCACGGTCTGGATTGTACTACGGCTTGGCGTAGGTTTCCTTGCGTTTGTAGGGGCACCCCTTGTGGGTGCCCTTGGCGATCCGAACCAGGGCACCCACAAGGGGTGCCCCTACCTGGTATCCCACCGGAACCGCCAAGGTATTTGGGCCAAGCCATACTAGATCGAAGCCCCGCCCTTCGGACCGGGGAGCCGGGTACCCGCTTGCGGGTGTTGCTCTGCTAGGGTGGCCTTTAGACCGTTTCTTCTTTTATTTTCAGTCCGTAGCGGTAATGCCCAGATCCGCCAGGCTAAAGAGCGCCTGAGCCGGGATCCCATGCTCGTGGAGGGTATCCAGGGCGCCCGCTCCCCGATCGATCAGGCAGATCGCCCCGGCCACCAGGCAGCCCTGCTCCCGCACCGCCGCCGCCGCCCGCAACAGTTCGCCGCCCGTGGTCAGGGTGTCCTCCACCAGGGCCACCGTGGATCCGGGCGGCAATGGACCTTCGATCAGATTCCCCGTCCCATGATCCTTCGCCTCCTTCCGCACCACGAAGCCGGCCAACGGGCGGCCCTGGACGAAGCTAAGCGCGCACACGGCGCCGACGATGGGCACCGCCGCCAGGGCGGGACCGCCGACCGCGTGGATCGGCATGGCGCGCAAGCGGTCCAGGATCAAGATGGCCGAGAGATAGGCGCCCTCCGGATGAAGCGTCACCTGGCGGCAATCGAGATAGAAGCTGCTTCGAGCGCCGGAACGGAGGACGAAATCGCCGTGACGAACCGCCCGTTCGCGGATCAATTCATTCAGCCGGGCCCGCTGGGCCTGAATTTCCATCGTACTTCTCCCTACTCCGCCATGGCATCACAGGTGCATGCTACACTTGGAAGGTAGGGCAGGCGGACGACGCGCCGCAAGGGCGGCAGGCGGATCCGCCGTGCCATGGCAGGATGATGCAGGAAGTAGGATTGGCTATGGATACCGAGGATCTTTTGCCGCGCCTGGCCTTGTTCGCGGGCATCGTGGCCGTGATCTTGATCTATCGGAAGCGGCGGGGGAAGCTCATCGCGCCCGCGTACGCGCCGGGGATCGCCGGCGACGGGCCGGTTGGCGCCGCCTCGGCGACCGCGAGCGCCGCCCCAGGAGCTCCAGGGGTGGTTGAGCGTGGCCAGAGCATGTTTGAGAACGTGCTCGATAATATCGCCGAGGAAGCGCTCAAGGAGCTGAAGACCGTGGTCAAGGATGGGCTGCGGCGCCTGGAAAAGACGGTCGATCAGCTTTAGCTTCCAGTGTATCAGTGTAGGGGCTCATTCATCTGCTTTCCCGCCGGCCGCGTGATACTCGCCCCGCCGCCCACCTGACTTATGCACCAGGTGGATCCCCTCGATGCGGACCGCTTGTTCCACCGCCTTGACCATGTCGTAGACGGTGAGGGCGGCCACGCTCACCGCCGTCAGGGCCTCCATCTCCACCCCGGTCTGGGCGGTGGTGCGCACGGTGGCGCGAATCCGCAGGTCGTCGTGGTTCCAGGTGAACTCAAAGGAGACACCGCTCAGCGGCAAGGGGTGGCAGAGCGGAATCAGGGTTGAGGTGGCCTTGGCCCCCATCACTCCCGCCACCTGGGCCACCGCCAATACGTCGCCCTTCTTGACCGTGCCGGAGAGAACCGCCTTCGCCGCCACCGGCCCCAGGCGCACGGTGGCCTCGGCGGTCGCCTCGCGGGTGGTAACCGGCTTCTCCGAGACGTCCACCATTCGGGCCCGCCCCGTCTCGTCCAGATGAGTCAGCGACATCAATCAACCTCCAGCCGTAGGCCGTCATAGGCCAGATAGACGTTCTCCGGTAGGGTGGGTTCCACCTCGGCGTGCAGGGTGGTATGGGTGAGGTGGGTGAAGTAGGTGCGGCGCGGGCGGAGGCGGCGCGTGATCTCCAGGGCCTGGGCGAAGTTAAAGTGGGTCGGGTGCGGTTCCAGGCGCAGGGCATCGAGAATCAGCGTATCCAGCCCGTGCAGCATCTCCATCGATTCCTCGGGAATGTTGTTGGTATCGGTGACGTAGGCGAAACGGCCCAAGCGGAAGGCGAGCACCGGCGTGCTCCCGTGCCAGACCGGCACCGGGACGATTGTTTGCCCGTAGAGGGCGAACGGGCCATCAATGACCTTCAATTCAAGGGATGGTATGCCGCCGCCCACGAATTGATGAGCGAAAATATAGGGGAAACGCTCGCGCAGATCGTGAAGCACTTTTGGCGCCCCATACACCGGAACTGGGCCGCCGATCCGCTCGTTGAAACGGCGGAGATCGTCCACCCCATGCATGTGGTCCGCGTGCTCGTGGGTGTAGAGGACGCTGTCGATATGGAGGATGTGGTTGGCGACGAGTTGTAGACGAAGTTCGGGACTGGTATCGATGAGGATGTTGTGGCCGCCGATCCCGACCACGATCGAGGGCCGGGTCCGGGCGTCCCGTGGATCGCTTGAGGTACACACCCGGCACTCGCAGCCGATCATCGGCACCCCATGACTGGTACCACTGCCCAGGACCGTGATCCTCACGAGGAGCCAATCCCCGCCGCCCGCAAGGCGGACTCGCGGGTGGGCGGCGTCCCCTCCATGGGGCCCAAGCACGTCACGGCGCAGCCGCCCATCGTATTGGCCAGGCGGAGAAGATTGGAGGGAGATAGATCGCGGAGAAGGCCGTAGGCGACCCCGGCGGCGAAGGCATCACCCGCTCCCGTGGGATCCCGTTCCTCGCGCGGCTCGGTCGCCATCTCGACCCGCTGCCCAGGGCCATAGAGGGTACTCCCGCGCATTCCTCGCTTGAGGATCACCAGGGCTACCCCGCGATCGAGCAGCGAGTGGACCCCCGCTTCGAGGTCGTCGATCCCAGTCAGCAAGCGAAGCTCGTCCTCGGAGGGCAACACCACGTCCGTGAGGGCCAGAATGGGTTCCGCCACCTCCCGTACCGAGGCGCCGCCCAGCAACTCCGGACGGAGATTCGGATCGAAGCTCACTCGCGCTCCCGCTTGCTTTCCCAGTCTGGCGGCGCGGACGCAGGCCGCGTGCCAGGCCGATCCACTGGCCAGGGTTGAGCCGGTGATATGGACCAGGCGGGCGGTTGAGAAATACGATTCATCCAGAGGAGGGACTTGCCCCGCCGCCGCGTCCTTGATATGGAACAGGAAGTCGCGGCTCCCATCGACTCGGTAGGTGACGAAGGCGGTGCCGGTGGTGCGCGTGGGATCGGTCGTCAGGCGCGACAGATCCACCCCGTCGCCACCCAGACGAGCGCGGAACATGCGTCCGAAGGCATCGTTCCCCACCGTCCCGATGAACCCAGTGGCGAGTCCCAGGCGCCCGCAGCCGTCGGCGAAATTGGCGGGAGCCCCGCTGGCGAACGGGCCCTCGAAGGGACCGGCAATCTCCAACGGTATCCCAACCACCGGACGCATGAACTCGGCCAGCGCCTCGCCGAGGACGATCACCTCCGGGCCGCCATGAATCATGAGTGCACCGCTCCTTCAGCCCGCACCCCGACGAAGCCGATCGTCCCGGCGCCGGCATGGGTGCCGATGACCGCCCCGAGGGTGTCAATATCCAGGGTACCCTGGACGAACGGCTTGAGCAACGCCGCCAACTCCTCGGCCACCCGGGGCGCGTTACCGTGCATGACATGGGCTTCGGACAGCGGGGCCCGCTCCCTGGCGAGCGCGGCCATCTCCTGCAAGGCACGCGCTGTAGTCCGGGCCCGTTGGCGAGGAGTTACCAGGCCATCCTCGATTACCAACAGCGGCTTGATGTTGAGGAGGGTACCGATCATGCTCTGGGCTCTCCCGATCCGGCCTCCTCGCTGCACATGGGTCATGCTGTCAAGCATGAAGATAACGAAGACGCGGGTCCGCAGGGCCTCGATAGCGGCGAGAATGGCCTCGACGGATTGCCCATCGGCGGCCATCCGCGCGGCAGCCAGGGCGTACACACCCTCGGCCATGGAGGCAGTGAGGGTGTCCACCAGATGCACGCGCGCCTCGGGCAGATTGGTGGCGGCGAGCGTGGCCGCGTTGAAGGTACCGCTCAACTTGGACGAGAGATGGATGGAGATGATCTCCGCGCCTTGCTCGGAAAGCTCACGGTAGACTTCCTCGAAACGCCCAACCGAGGGCTGCGAGGTTTTGGGAAAATTAGGATCACTGGCCAGCAGGGCGTAGAACTGGCTTGAGGTGAGATCCACTCGCTCGCGATAGCTCCTGGACCCGAATTGCACCGACAAGGGTACAACGGTGATCCCCAGCGCCTCCGCCGCCGCGGCGGGAATATCGGAGGCGCTGTCGGTCACGATGCGTACCTTGCTCATGGGCCGCCCCGCTTCCTTTCTACTCTACCGACAGCACGAAATGGTAGTGGGCCTGCTCGCCGCTCTGTTCCTCGATCTGGAGGTCAGGGTACGTAGCCCGCAGGAAGGCGAGCAACTCCGCGTTCTGGGCATCGGTGGCGTCCCGCCCACGGTAGATGGTCGCCACCTCGTACCGGTCGGCCGGCATGCGAGCCAGGAGATCAGCCAGCACGGGCTCGGCTCCGACTCCGGCGCTTACCAGGTCGCCATCCAACAAACCCAGGGTATCGCCGGTGTGGACGCACAACCCATCGATCTCGGCGTCTCGCACCGCGATGGTCAGTTCGGCGGTGCGTACGTGACCCGCCGCTTCGCCCATGTCGGCCAGGATTTGCGCCGGAGCTTGGTCGAATCGTACCGCCAGGAGCGCCCCGATCCCCTGGGGAACGGTGCGGGTGGGGAGGACATGGGTGATCTTGCCGCTCAGGTCCGCCGCCTGCTGAGCGGTGAGCAGCACGTTCTTGTTGTTCGGCAGCACCACCACCTCGGCCTGAGGACACCGCGCCACCGCCTCAAGGATCTCCTCGGTCGAGGGGTTCATGCTCTGGCCGCCCGACACGACCACGGCCCCCAGGCTCTCGAAGAGAACGCCGAAGCCGATTCCTGGAGCCACCGCGACGATGCCCACCGGGAGTGGGTCGCCGGCTCCAGTGGGCGCGGCGGCGGGCTGCTCGCTGGCGAACTCCGCGAACTGCTCGCTCATGTCCTGGATCTTGACCCGGCGCAGGCGCCCGAGGCCGGCGGCATAGGAAAGCGTGCGTCCAGGATCCTGGGTATGAATGTGGACGCGCAGAAGATCACCGCCGCCCACCACCAACAACGAATCGCCCAGAGCGGCCAGCGCGGCGCGAGCCTTCTGCTCATCGAGCCCGTCGCCCACCAGCAGGAACTCGGTGCAATAGCCGTAGCCGCCCTTGAAGTGATCAAGCTTGGCGTGCAGATCGGCGAAAGCCCGGCTGGCGGCCGGCTTCTCGGCTACCTCAATGGCGGGGGCCGTAGTTTTCCCCTGGAGGTAGCGGAGCGCGCCCTCAAGCAGGAAGAGATAGCCGCTGCCGCCCGCGTCCACCACGCCCGCCTGTTGCAGGGCCGGGAGTTGATGTTGGGTTTCCGCCAGGGCAATCCGCCCCGCGTGCAGGGCCCGATCGAGAATGAAGAGAGCATCGGGCCGCTCGGCCGCCGCCCGCCCCGCCTCCTCGGCAACCACCCGAGCCACGGTTAACACCGTCCCCTCCACGGGGCGCATCACCGCCCGATAGGCGGTGTCGCTCGCTTCCTGCAGCGCCAAGGCCAGCGCCGCGGGGGTGAGCACGGGGGAGGTGCCAAGTGAGTGAGAGAATCCCCGCAGCAACTGAGACAGGATCACCCCGGAGTTTCCGCGGGCTCCCATCAGCGCCCCATGGGCGAACGCGGCGGCCAGGACGCCCGCGCCCGTCTCGTCGCTCCTGGCCGCCTCGGCGCCGGCGGCCCGCATGGTCTCCGACATATTGGAACCGGTGTCGCCATCGGGGACCGGGTAGACGTTGAGCGCGTCCACCTCATGGGCATGAGCCAGGAGCCAGGCCGCGGCGGCATCCGCGACGGCCCGCAAGCGATGTCCATCGCAACGCACGGGGACGGTCGGTTCGGTACCCTTCATGGCAGACGACCCGGCGCGCTAGCCACTGAGCCGCAGCCCTTGAACATTGACGTTCACGCGAACGGCGGCGGAGCCAAGCATGCGGCGGAGGGTTTCCCCGACCGCGTGCATCACGTTATGCGCCACCTCGGAAATGCGGGTGCCGTATTCGATCACCACATACACGTCAACCACTACCTCGTTCCCCCGCATCGACACAATAATGCCGTGCGCGTAGGCGTGATCCTCGAGGAGCACTGCCCGTCCATGTTTGAGCTTCCGACCGGCGATCCCGACCACCCCATAACATTCGAGCACTACCCGGCTCGCGGCCATGGAGATGGCCTTGGGCGAGACCTCGATCCGGCCAGGCTTCCGGTCCAGTTCGATTGCCTCTTCGTCCACCGGCCCCTCTCCCGTTTCGCCAAAGCCCACCAGGTTCGCGCCTTTAGTCCAGGTTCGCGCCTTTAGTATAGCGGGTTAGCCAGTAAATGCCGCGGAGAGCATGATGTTTTCAGGTTGCATTAAGCTGGACCCACGTATCCTATAGTCAGAGCCCGATCCGCGTCGCATAATGAGGCACAAGTTCGACAGGCCGCCAGGATTCGGCCAGGAGCGCAGCGGAGGTGTTTGGATGTCTCCCCGACAGCAGCCAATCGATTGTCCGAACGACGCATGCGCCACTCCCGCCGCCCTTGGGCTCACCGCCTGCTTTACCAACGGCTTTGGCATCCAGATCGAAGCCGACGGAGCCCATACCGCCCGTTGGGACGACGTGCACTGTTTAGTGTGCGGCCATTTCTCCACCCCCTATGCGGGCACGCGCCGGAAAGGAGACGACCTTGGCCCCGACAGCCGTTGGCTGGCCGCCCTGGGCCGGACCCTCCGTCAATGCGGACACGGCGCCCTCAGCGAGTACTTGATGGAGAAGGGCCTCGGTCTGGCCGATCTGCTGGCCATGCGGCACCGAGTCCTTGGCCTGCGATCCCTGGCCGACATGAGCGCCATGGCGCCGGGTTTTCCCCAGGTAGGGCTTCTCAGGGTACACGCCGATCTGGAGGTGCCGGAAATGTTCGGGGTCGCCCATGGCGAGGCTGAAAGCGAGCCGTTCGCCCGCAAGGTGCGGGTATTGGGGCGTCTCCTGGGGGCGGACGAGGCGGAGACTTCGCCCCGGCACTGTGCCCCCAGCGACCCGCAACCGGGCTGGTTTTTCTATCATACCGATTCGTTCGTGGGCCTGCTCCGCCTTGAGCCCAATCGCACCTACCGCGGCACTCTGACCATCGATGGCTGCCTGGGCCGTCTGCTGCGCGCCGGTTGAGAAATCCTACGGGTTCGTATAGTAGTTTACTTGACAGTAGGGCGCGCAAGTAGTAGATTCGATCGTGCATGGGGCTGATCGGCGGCCCCGTTCCCCACGGTCGCCGCTCGGCGGCCCGGATGGGGTACGCACTGTCCTCATGCGCGAGGCAAGAGATGAATCTGCTCATACGTTTGGTGCTGGGGGCCCTGGCCTTGCTGCTTACCGCCGCGATCGTGCCCGGGATCCATGCGTCGGGTTTCGTGGCCGCGTTGGTAGCGGCGCTGGCGCTGGCCCTGGTCAACGGTTTCCTCCGGCCCATTTTGATCTTCCTGACCCTGCCCATCACCCTGGTCACTCTGGGGCTGTTCCTCCTGGTGATCAACGCGGGGATGCTGTTGCTGGTGGGCAACGTGGTGACCGGGTTTAGCGTGCATGGCTGGGCCGCCGCTCTGGTTGGATCGCTGGTCTTGTGGCTGTGCAGCCTGGGGATCAATCGGTTCGTGCCGGACGACCAAAAACAGATCCACTGGGATGCCAGGCTTCTCCAGCGGTAAGAACACGAGGAAGCACGGCGCGCTCGCCGGTCCCCAGCCGGCGAGCGCGTCGTTCCTTGGTCGCCTCCAACTCAGGCTTTAGGCTTTTTCTCTCTGAGACGACGGGCCGGTGGTGGTTCCTGGCGCGCGGCCTCGCAGGCGCTACAGAGATACAAGTAGCCCATGGCAAAATGCCGCGTCACATGGTCGGCACAAAACGTGCCTCCGCACCCGGCACAGAGTAACCGGCCCCGCGCGCCGCACGCCGCGCACACACTCTCCCCTGCTTCAGTCTGATCCATGCTCTGCCCGAACCTCCTCCTTCCCAGCCTACCAGCGTCCACCTTCCTGGTCAAAAGGGTATCCTGAGGCGCGAAAGATCGAAGAGTGTTTGGAGGTTATATGCGCTATCGCCCTTTTTCCCAATACTTGCAGGTTCGCTCCGCCAGTGGCGTCACCTTCGCCGCCGATGGCCGGACCATTGCCTTTCTGACCGATATTACCGGCGTACCGCAGGTGTGGAGCGTCCCGGTTGCCGGCGGCTGGCCCCACCAGCGCACCTTCAGCACCGAGCGGGTGGCCGGCGCGTACCATGCGCCCGTGGGTGATCGCTTACTCTTCGAGATGGATACCGGCGGTGACGAACGACTGCGGTTCTACCTGCTGGAGGACGCCGGCACTCGCCTGACCGCGATCACTGATGCCCCTGGCGTGATCCATCAATTTGGTGGTTGGTCGCCCGATGGCCGGCGCATCGTCTATGCCGCGAACGGGCGTCAGAGCGCCTTTTTCGATGTCTATACGCGCGACCTGGCCGAGGATCGGCCGGTCTGTGTCGTGCGGGATGACGGCATGAATCAGGCCGGCCCCTGGAGTCCCGATGGACGCGCGGTGCTGGTCACGCGCGTCCGCACCACCATGCATCACCGGATCTTCTCGGTAAACCTGGAGTCCGGAGCCCAGCAGTCCCTTACCGACCCAGCGCGGGAAGCGCGCTATATGGCGCCTGGTTGGGCGGCTGACGGATCGGCTGTTTATGTGCTGAGCGACCGCGACCGGGATACCCTGGCCCTGGCCCGAATCAGTGTCGCGGACGGCAGCCTCCAGTGGCTCCGGGTCAGCGACTGGGACTTCACCCAGCTCAAGGTCAGCGCCGATGGGCAACGGCTGGCCCTGGTGGAAAACGTGGAGGGCTATAGCACCCTGCACGTTCTCATGGCTGAGTCCCAGGAGGCGATCTCCCTGCCCGATCTGCCGCGGGGAGTGATCCTCAACCTGGCCTGGGCTCCGGACGGGGAGGCGCTCGCCGCCAGCATGGCCAGTGGAGCGCACAACCCCGACGTTTGGCTGGTGCCCCTCAATGGCGCCGCGCGGCCAATTACCCAGAGCACGCTCGCCGGGATCCCGCCAACCTCCTTGGTCGAGCCGGCCCTGGTCCGCTACCCCACCTTCGATGGGCGGCAAATACCCGCCTTCTGGTTTCAACCGCCGGGAGCCGCGGGCAACGCGCCGGTGGTCGTGTATGTACATGGGGGACCGGAATCGCAGTTTGTCCCTGAGTTCAACCCAGTCATCCAGTACCTGGTCCATCGCGGGTACGCGGTGCTGGCCCCGAACGTGCGGGGCAGTACCGGCTATGGCAAGGCGTACAGCCGGCTCGACGACATCGAATTGAGGATGGACTCGGTAGCCGATCTGTCCTCCGCCGTAGGGTGGCTCCGTGAGCAAGCGGGCGGTGAGAACCGGCGCGTCGCGGTGATGGGTGGGAGCTACGGCGGCTTCATGACCCTCTCGGCCATTACCACCTATCCAGATCTCTGGTCGGCGGCCATCTCGATCGTGGGGATCGCCAACTTCGTGAGCTTTCTGGAGCAGACCGGCCCCTGGCGACGAAAATTGCGGGAGTGCGAATACGGCTCCCTGGAGCATGATCGGGCCTTCCTGGAACGCATCTCGCCCCTCCACCAGAGTGCAAGGATCACCGCGCCCCTGATGGTGATCCACGGCGCGAACGATCCACGGGTTCCCGTGGGA
>DATLQX010000019.1:0-16251 GCA_035534995.1 Chloroflexota bacterium
GTGCCGGACGGCGACTTCCGGGTGGGCGATCTGGAGATCGTGCCCTACGCCGGGAGCACCTTCGACGTGGTCCTTGCCGCCGATGTCCTGCCCTACACGGCGCGGCCGGCGGTGGTCCTGCGTGAGCTGGCGCGGGTCAGCCGGCGGGGGGCATACGTGGTAGTTGCCATCGGCGCCATGCCGGACCCTACCCAGCAGGCCATCACCTTGGTTCTTCGCGAGTTGCTGCCCGGCGGGTGCGGTGGGCCTGAACCGTTCACCCTCGCCGAGCCGGGGGTGCTTGAGGCGCTGGTTGCCGGAGCGGGATTGCGCGTGCTGGGCACGGACGAGGTCTGCTGCCCGTGGGAGTACGCCGATCCCGAGACGGCATGGCAGGCCTACGCCTCGACCGGTCCTTTGCAGGCGGCGATGCGCCTCCTCGGTCAGGCGCCTGTACGCGCCGCGGTCTTGCGGGCACTGGTCCCCCATGCCACGGCGGAGGGCACGGTGCGGTTGGTCACCCACTTCCGCTACATCGTGGCCACACCGCACCGGAAGGAGGAGCACGGGAAAGGAGCTGAGGAGATGTAAATGGCAGTGATTGGCGTGCTGCACTGACACGAGTTGGAACGGAGAATAGAGTCATGGAGACCACGATGCCACACGACCATGATCGGAACCAACAGAGTACCGGCGACAAGTCCGGCCAGCGCATGCCGACGCATCTTAGCCGTCACAGCTTCCTGGGACGAGCGGCGGGCGTTGCTGCTGCGACAGCGACGGCTGGAGCCCTGGGCAGATTGCCCATGGGCGCAACAATCATGAACGACCGCGTGCTGGCGGACACCCTGCCGCCCGGTGCGACGCCGCGTGCCGACCGCGCCTACACCATTCGGGTAAGTGCCGCACGCGACGAGCGGGCACGCCCATTGCCTGACCATCCCACCAACGGTGACGATGCGCGGTATGCGAGCACCCACATCGGCAGCTACACGAAAGGGCTACCCCACAACACCCTGGGTGAGGTCGACCCCTCCGCCTATGCTGCCCTGCTCGGCGCCCTCCAGAGCGGGCAGCCCACCGATTTTGAAGCGATCCCGCTGGGTGGACAGGCGAAACTCGCCGGTCCCCAGAGCGCGTTCGCCTTCCTGCTGGAAGGCGCCGATAGCGGAAGCCTGGCCACACCCCCGCCACCCGCGTTTGGCAGCGCGGAGATGGCCGGGGAGATGGCCGAGATGTATTGGTACGCGCTCGGCCGTGACGTACCTTTCGCTCGCTACACCACCGATCCCCGTATCACCCAGGCCGCTGCTGACCTCTCGCGGCTCTCCGCCTTCCGTGGGCCTAGAGCAGGCGGAGCAGTCACCTCCAATACGATTTTCCGGCTCGGTTTGGCTGGGGAGATAAGCGGCCCCTATGTCTCACAGTTCCAGTGGCTCCCTGTGCCGTACGGCACGTTCTCGATGGACCAGCGTTATCCTATCGCACCGCCCGCGGAGTTCATGACCACCTATGACGCCTGGTTAGCTGTACAGAATGGCATCATCACCCCACCACCCCCGAGTAAGGGACCGGTCATCCCGGCGCCGTCCCGCTACATTGTCACTGGGCGCGATCTGGCAATGTATCTCATCGGCGACTTCCCCTACCAGGGCTATCTTAACGCTATGCTGATCCTGGCCTCCATGGGAGCCCCATGGGACAAAGGTAATCCGTACACGAAGTCCAAGACGCAGGTCGGCATCGCCACCTTCGGCACCGCGTTCCATGGCCTGGATCTCGTGGCGAAGGTGTCCAACGCAGCGCTTAAGGCCGTCCATTATCAGAAGTGGCTTGTCCATCGCCGCGTGCGCCCCGAGGAGTTTGGCGGCCGAGTCCACAACCAGATGACCAAGGCCGCGCACTATCCTATCCACACCGATCTGCTGACCACGTCGACAGTACTGGATGCGATCTTCCAGAAGCACGGCACCTACCTATTGCCCATGCCCGTGCCGCGCGGCTGCCCGATGCACCCATCGTACGCGGCGGCGCATTCGGCGATTACTGGGGCCTGCATCACGGTGCTCAAAGCGTGGTTCGACGAGTCGTACGTGCTGCCCGCCCCAGTCGTGGCCAGTGACGGCGGGCGTAGTCTGCTTCCCTATACCGGCGCGCCACTTACTGTGGGGAGCGAACTGGATAAGCTGGCAGGGAACCATTGTGTGGGGCGCAGCTTCGGCGGCTTCCACCCGCGCTCGGATATTATAGCAGGGCTGCTCCTGGGCGAAGCAGTGGCGATCAGCATGCTGGCCGACGAACGCGGCACATACAACGAAACGTTCCAGGGCTTCTCACTGACCAAGTTCGACGGTACGACGATCACCGTCTGACCGATCGCTTACCGGGCAGTGGCGGAGCCGGCACGGGCTGTGCCGGCTCCGCAGCGACTGCCAGGGATCAATGAGATGGTGGCGTGTACCGGCACGCCCTCCTCGACACGGCGGCACAACTGCTCGATCGGCAGCGCCCTGCGACTCATGACCACTCCTTCGCGCAGGTGGCAACATTTCGGTCGCCACGAGGATGCTCGATGCAATGTATGCGCACATTACTGGAGGAGGGTGATCGTCATGATCTTGGCACATCCTCTCGTCTTCCTGCTGGCCCTGGGTAGCCTGATGGTCGCCACTGGCTGTGCACTTGCCGTCACATGTCCTGGGGATCCGGGGCCGGTCCTACTCGGTCAGGTGTCAGTACGCGCCACGGTCCTGAGGGCCCTGATCCCGCGGACCACGGCGGAGGGCGCGGTGCGGCTGGTCAACCGCTTCCGCTACATCGTGGCCACACCGCACCGTGTGATGTTCAGGCAAACACCCAGTCACCTGAGTAAGGAGAATCTCTCATGCGCATCCGACTCCTATCCCTGCTGCTGTGCGGCATCCTGATGCTTTCCGTCACCACCGGCAACCGGGTTGCCCGGACCTCCGCCGCACCCTCCACCAGCCCGGCAGCGGTGGTCCTCTCCTATTTCTCGATTTTCAGCAACATCTTGCGGGGAGCTGATCCCAGCACAATGGCCGCGGTCTACGCCCCCAATTCGTCGTTGATTGTCTCCACCCCCACCGGGAAGACGAGTGTCTTCCACAAGCTTCCAGCGATCGAGGGCTGGTACAAAGCCTTCGCGGCCAGCCATGTGGGGTTCACCCTCAAGGAAGTAAGCCAGCGCATTCCGGTACCCGGGATGGTGGTCCACTATGAGATCGCCCTTAACGCCGCCAACGTCGTCAAGGGCCGCTGCGCCCACATCTTTGCCGTGGCCAACGGCATGATCGTCAGCGACGATTTCATCGTCTACGCCGGCAGCTAACCCGCGGTTACCCTGGCGGGCGCCCTACCGCTCCACTCCTGCCGAGGTTCGGCGTCTCGCCACTGGAATTGTCCCTGCATATGGGCTTTGTGTCTGGGGCATGAAGCCCATATGCCTAATCCGGGCCAGTCGCGTGGACCAACACGGCAGGACTCTCTAGTGACCGCCCAAACGCTCCGCCAGCGACCGCCCCGTGGGCGCCTTGCCGGTTCGCTCGGCCTTGTCGTCCAGCTTGCGGAAGCCCCGCTGCACGAAGCGGACCCCCAGCCAGCGGATTGGCTCCGGCTCCCAGTGGCGGGGACGATGGCCGACCATGGGCAGCTGGGTAAGAGGCGATGTCTCGCCGGTGATCAGATCGGTGAGCACGCGGCCCGAAAGGTTGCTGGTGGCCACGCCCTGGCCGGTGTACCCGCGAGCGGTGGCGATATTGGTCTCCTGATCGAAGGACATGGTGGGCATCCAGTCACGCGAGACGCCCAATGGGCCGCCCCAGGCATGGGTAAACTTGATCCCTTTGAGCATGGGGAACCAATCGACCAACTGGCGGCGCAGCATGGCATGGGTGGGACCATGACGATCAAAACGCTCCTCGATCCGCGACCCAAAGTGGTAGGGGGCGCCGCGGCCGCCAAAGAGTATACGCCCATCCACGGTTCGCGAGAGATAGTCGATCGTATAGCGGGCCGAGGCCACGCATGCGTTCCCTTCCCAGCCGATCTGGGCCCACTGCCCGTCGCTCAGCGGCTCACTGAGGACGATCAGCGAGTATACCGGGAGCGCGTCGCGGTGCAAGGCGGGCAAACGAGTCAGATACGCCTCCCCGGCCAGCACGATGGTCTGCGCTCGCAGCATCCCCTGCGGGGTGGTCAGGTGCGGGCGAGAGCCGCCGGTGAAGTGGGTAACTTCGCTCTGCTCGTAGATCACGCCCCCGCGGCGCTCCACGGCGCGGGCCAGCCCACGGACCAGCCGGCCGGGATGGATGACGGCGCAGTCGGGATTGAAGAGCGCGCCCACGGCCCTGGTCACCCGCAGGCGGGCCGACAACTCCTCGGCTCCCAGCATGGCCCAGCCATCGGCTATGCCAAGGTTTTGCAAGGTCTGGAACTCGTGTTCGAGGGCGGGGAGTTGATGGGCACCGCGGGCGATCAGCAGTTCCCCTCCCTTGCGGAACTGGGCGTCGATCCCCTCGTCCCTGGCAACCCGCCCTACCTCGTCCACCGTCTCGGCCATCGCCCCCGCCACCGCGCGCGCCTGAACCGCCCCGTAGCGCTGTTCCAACCGGCCCAAACTGAGGGGAAAGCCGGCGGTACACCAGGCGCCATTCCGCCCAGAGGCCCCGAAGCCCGCGATATGCCGCTCCACTACCGCTATTCGAAGCGAAGGGTCACGGAGCAGGAGATAGTAGGCGGTCCAGAGCCCCGTGAAACCAGCTCCCAGGATCGCTACGTCCACTTCCGAGGCGCCGCGGAGGGCGGGACGCGGGGTCAGATCGTCATCGGCGCTTTCCAGCCAATAACTGACCTTTCGGTAATCACGGGAGCGTCGCGAGGCCGTCGTGGCGGCCTCAGCCATGATGGGCCGCCGACCGTGGATCAAGCACGTCCCGAAGAGCATCACCCACCACGTTAAAGCCCAGAATGGTCAGGCTGAGCGCGATGCCGGGGAAGGCGCAGACCCACCAGGCGGTACGGAGATAGTCCTTGCCGGCCACGATCATCGCCCCCCATTCGGGGCTCGGCGGCTGCGCCCCCAGACCGATGTAACTGAGAGCCGAAATGTCGAGCACGGCATATCCCATGTCCATGCTCAGTTCGACGATGATCGGACTGAGCGCGTTTGGCAGGATGTGCCGCCACATGATCGCCACGTTCGAGACCCCAAGCGACCGCGCGGCCTCCACGTACTCGCGATTCTTCAAGCTGAGAACCTGCCCGCGGAGCAGGCGGGTATACCAGGGCCAGAAGCCGACCGCGAGGGCGATTACCGCGCTTTGCAGACCGGCACCGAGCGTATTGGCCACCGCGAGGGCCAGGATGAGGGCGGGGAACGCGAGGAACATATCGGTCACGCGCATGATCAACTCGTCGACCCAACCGCCAAAATACCCGGAAATGGCGCCCAGAGTCAGGCCAAGAGTCACGGCGATCCCCAGAACGGCGGCGGCGGTCCCCAGCGAGTAGCGGGCGCCGGCCAGGATCCGGCTGAACACGTCCTTGCCGATAAAGTCGGTGCCAAACAAGTGAGCGTGGGTCGGCCCCGACAACATGCTCGTGTAATCGGGGACGGTAGGCGAGTAGGGAGTAATATAGGGGCCGATCACCGCCAGCACCAGGACGACGATCACGATTACCAGGCCGAAGAGGTTGAGCGGGTTGAGGAGAAAGTGCCGAGTGAGCGGCCGGCGCCGCAGCTTCTGCAGGAGCGTGTAGCGCGGCGTGGGGGCGCCGGCTTCCTCCGCCGCGAGGGCAGCCGGGGGGCCGGAGGGGGGGTGATCCGCTCCCACGATCGGTTGTTCGAGCTTATGCTCCATCTTTCTACCCTCTACTTGGCGACTCACATGGTCACGCGCGGGTCAAGCACCATGTAGAGGATGTCGACCGCGAGATTGACCAATACATAGATAAAGGCGGCCACGAGGGTAATGCCCATGATCGCGTTGTAGTCGAGATTCAAGGTGGCGTTGGTGGCGTACCGCCCGATCCCAGGCCAGGAAAAGACGTCCTCCACCAGCAACGCCCCGCCCAGGAGGTAGCCCACCTGCAAGCCCATGACCGTGGTGGCGGGCAAGAGCGCGTTGCGGAGCGCGTGGCGGATCACCACCCGATTCGATTTGATCCCCTTGGCGCGGGCGGTGCGGATGTAATCTTGGGCCAGGGTCTCCAGCATACTGGACCGCAACATGCGGGTGAGGACGGCGAGCGACCCGTACCCCAATACGGCGGCAGGTAGGATTAGATAGTCCAGGCTGAGAACAAAGGTATGGAAGTTCCCGGTCAACAGGCTATCCACCGTATAGAGACCGGTGATATGCCGAGGCGGATTCACGTTGGGATCCAGGCGACCGCCGGAGGGCAGCCACCCTTGGTTATCGAAGAAATACCATTGGGCCATCAGGCCCAGCCAGAAAGCGGGCAGCGCCACCCCCGTGATCGACACGAATCGCCCCACCTGGTCCAGAATAGAGCCGGGACGAATACTGGAAAGCACTCCGAGGGGAATGCCGATCAGCAGAATCAGGAGGATAGCGCAGATAGTCAGTTCGAGGGTCGCGGGCAGGTAGTCCCGCAGATCGTCGGCGACCGGGCGATGCGAGGTGAGAGAGTAGCCGAAATCACCATGCAGCAGGTTGTAGAGATAGGTGGTGTATTGGCGCCAGATCGGCTGGTCGAGTCCGAACTGATGGCGGATCTGAATCAGGGTCGCCGCCGTGGCCCGCGGCCCGGCATAGAGCCGGGCCGGATCGGACGGCACCACATGCGAGAGGGTAAAGGTGATGAGCGAAAGGCCGAGCAGCACCAGGATGAGGAAAAGCAGGCGCCGCGCGACAAGCTGAGGAATCACGGCCCTGCCTACCGATACATCTCGTAAAAGTAGAAGGTGCGGAGTTCGATCGGGTTGAAGATAAAGTTATGGAGACTGGCGGCGAGGACCGTGGTTTGGGCCGGCTGGGCGGTCCAGATAGCGGGCGGATCGACACGGCCGGTCAGATCCTGCAGCACCTTGGCGTAGCGGATCACCGTAGCCTGATCGGCATAGCGCATCTTGCCCAGGGTGGCATCAACCTGCTTGTCATGGTATTGGCCGATGTTATTGCCGGCTGGGACCGCCTGGGCGGAATCGACCAGGGTATCGGCGGCATTGTAGGGATCGTTGTAGTCCTCCCACCATTGGTAGGGCATGAAGTTCGGCCGATCGGCGGGTTTCTCGTTCCCATAGATGATATTGGTGTAGGCGGCGGTATCCAGTTGCTTCAGTTGCAAGGTAATGCCGATCTGGGCCAATTGCGCCTGCAAGATCTCCCCGATCGCTCCATTGGGATAGACGTCATCGTATTCGTAGGTCAGGGTGGTTCCGGCGGGCACCCCAGCCTGCTGGAGCAATTGCTTTGCCTTGGTGAGGTCGGTTTGATACATGAACGCATGAGGGTCGTAGCCGGTGGTTTGGCTGGAGATCGGGCCGACCGCCCGCTGAGCGTACCCTTTTAAGATGCCGTTGATCAGAGCATTGTAGTCGAAGGCATAGGACATGGCCTGACGAGCGAGCGGGCTGGCCAGCGGTCCGTAAGGATTCATGGCCACGTAATAGACCTCGGTGCCGTACGGCTGCACCACCCGTACCTTGGGATTATGCTTCAGCGCGTCGTAATCCGAAGGCGTCAGATCGAAGGTAATGTCCCCCTGCCCCTTTTCCATCAATTCGCGTCGGGTGGCAGGGTCGTCAACCTCGCTGATAATGACCTTCCCGAAATGTCGCCCGTTCCAGCCGGCCCAATAGCCCGCGAAGCGGGTGAGGACGATCTGCTGGCTGGCGGTCCAACTCTTCACCATGTAGGGGCCGGTTCCGACATCATGGGTGGGCAGGGCGACCCAGTTGTGCGCGTAGGGATCCGCCTTGGTGGCGTGCGCCTTGACTGCCTTGGCGTCGAGGATAAGGGCATTGTAATCCTGGGCCATGGCCGCGATAAAGGTGGGTTGCGAGACCCCGAGGTCAAACTCCACCGTATACGGATCGAGAATCTTGATCTGCTTGGTAGGGTTGGTGGCGCTGAGGAAACGGTCGAGCATGTAGGCACCGCCAAGACTGGCGCCCGCGCTTCGCGCCAGAGAATACTGCACGTCGGCCGCGGTCATACAGCAGCGGCCATCGTGGAACTTCACCCCATGGCGGAGGTGAAAGGTCCAGACGGATTTGTTGGCGTTGGTCGACCAGGAGGTCGCCAGATCCGGCTCGAAGCTGTTGAGGCTGGATCCGGCGAGGCGGACCAGCGTCTCATCAATGTTGCGCTCGACCGTGTCTCCGTATTCCGATTCGTTGTTGGCCGGATCGATATCAGCGGCCATGCCATTCTCGACCAGAGAGAGGGTACCGCTATCGACGAAGCCTCCAGCGGCACGGGAAGCGGATGAAGCGGCGCGGGCGCCGGGCAGGAGGAGACCCGCGACCAGGGCGGTACTACAGATGTAACGAGCGAACCGTCCCCACTGCTGGTCGCGCGAAAGAACAGGCATATCCGTACGTCCTCCTGCCGGAAAAAAGAATAATTCCCGCGGATCCCAGAGGAATCAAGGCACCGCGTAGAGTTCATTCCCAGCGCGGCCACGCGCCGATTGACCCGAGTGTACAGCAGAGATCAGGGGCGCGACAAACAGGTTTATTCCTGGGCGCGGACGCGGTTGCCCCCGATGCGGGTGACCAGCAATGCCAGGAGTCGCGGCAGTACCACGCCGAGCAAGACGGAGCATGGCCAGATTCTCCAGACCCTTTGACATGCCCTCGCCGGCCACGCTACTATTACACTTAGCGATATAACGCGACACGTAGTAGATGAAAGTAGGATTATGGAGGCGGAAACCTTCGACTGGGGACGATTCACCGAACCGGCGCTCCTGATCCTGATCAGCCTCGCCGGTGGGGCGAAGCATGGCTATGCGATGATGGAGGACATCGCCGACTTCGCGGGCCCGCGGCTCGGCGCGGGCACGCTATACGGTGCGCTGACGCGCCTGGAAGCACGCGGTTTGATTGACGCGCTGCCCGCGGCGGATCGGAGGCGCCCCTACCTCCTCACGGCGGCGGGTGCCGCCTTGCTTCAGGCGAGAGTCGCCGAACTGGACCGGTGCGTGGCGATCGCGCGTGAGCGCCTGGCGGCGTCATGAAGGACTGGCTCGCGCGACTCTACCCGCGTGCCTGGCGCCGACGCTACGGGGCCGAGTTCGCGGCGCTGCTGGAGCAGCAGTCGTTCACACCCGGGCTCGTCCTCGATGTCGCGCGAGGCGCCCTCGATGCTCACAGGATGGCAAGGCGACAGCGGCGGACACAAGCAGCCCAGATCCAACCAGGAAGCGGGAAGGATTTTGTCATGAAACGTGGACGACATCACACGAGCTGCTCGTTCTGCGGTAAGCCGGAAGATAAGGGACGCCGCTTGATCGCCGGGCCTGGTGTGACTATCTGCAACGAGTGTGTCACTCTGTGCAATCAAATTATCGCGGAGGAAGAGCACTTGCCACCAACCTCCCCGGCCCAGAACCAAGGCCCAACCGCGAGGTACCGGCGGATCCCGTGGTGGCGGCGTCTCCTCGGCCGACGGCATCGGGCGCTGCCGCCAGGAACACCACGTTGCCGGTTGCCACCGCGATCATGGTCTGGGCCTGGGTGGGGAGGAAGACCACACGCGGATCGGCGGCGAGCGCCTGGGCATACCACGAAGCGTCCAGGGTTGGCGGGCGGGAGCGATAATGTGGGCAATGAAGACACACCTCAAACTGTCGGCGCCTGGCTCCCACCCAAGCCGCGGATTGCCGCCGACGCCCGCGCATAGCCGGCATACAACCTTTGGTAAAGTGCCGTCTCGCCTGGGTCGCCTATCACCGGCGCGCCCAGTCCACGGCGGCCCAGGCCAATCGCCTGTTCCTGGCTCCAAATCCCGGCTCCGATCCCCGCCAGGAGCGCCGCGCCCACCGCCGAGGAGGGTCCCGCGGTCGCCATGCGCACGGGTCGGCCCAGAACAGCGGCGAGCAGCACGGCGAAGAATGGGGTCGCCATGCCGCCACTGAGCACCACCTCGTCCACCGGAACTTCCAGATCGGACCAGACTTGAAGGCAACGGCGGCTCTCGAAGGCGATACCTTCCAGGAGGGCGCGGGCCAGGTCGGCGGCCTTGTGGTGCAGCCGCAAGCCGAGAAAGGCGGCGGGCGCGCGGTCGTCCCACAGGGCGCCCTGCTCACCCCCAGCCAGGTAGGGGCAGGCGATCAGCCCACGGGCGCCGGGAACGCTCTGGGCCGCCAGGGAATCCAGGGTGCCCGGCGGCTGCCCCAGAATCCCTTCCAGCCAACGGACGGCGGAGCCGGTCGCCATAAGGTCCATCTCGGAGCCCCAGAGCGCGGGCACGGCATGCGGAGTGAGGAGCGCGCGTACACCTGGGTCCAGGACTGGCTGCGCGGTGGTCACGACCATGGAAGTACTGGTCCCGGTAATGATGGCCAGCGTGCCAGGGTTGGCGGCACCACTTCCCAAGACCCCGGTCAGGGCATCGCCGGCGCCCACGAACACCGGTAAGCCCGCCGGCAGTCCGGTCGCGGCCCAGTCTGGGCTCAACTCGCCCGCCACCGCGATTGGCTGGGCAAGGCCAGGCAGGACGCCCACATCAATGCCGGAAACCCGGCACAACTCCGCGTCCCAGGCGCTGGTGAGCGGATTGTAGACGCCGCTGCCCGAGGCGGTGGAGGGATCGGTCAGCCAGGAGCCGCACAGCGCATGCAGCAGGGCATCCTTGGCGCTCCCGAGGCGATAGGCGGGCGGCGAGATGGATTCTGAAAGCCGCTGTTCGGTGGTCGGTACCACCTTTTCAGTCGGCGTGGTTTGATTCCCCCCGACCGCGGTCGGCCCAGCGCTACCACCCGACCGCGGTCGGGGGGAATCGAACCATGGGGCATGATTGTGCCCTAGAACCCTTGGCTGCCGGCGGGCAACCCAGGCATGCATGGGCGCCAGATAGTGGGCATCGAGCACGATCCCGGTCCGCCTGTACCATTCCGCCACGCCGATCTGATCGAGCAATTGCTCGGCCTCGGCGCCGGCCCGCCCGTCGTACCAGACAATGGCTGGACGGGGCGCCGCTCCCATCCGATCCAGGAGGGCAAGAGTGGGCAACTGCGCGCTCAATGCCAACCCAAGCGGCTGGGCAAACGCGGGCAGCCCCTCATGAAGGGCCTGTAAGGCGCTGAACGCGGCGGCCCGCCAGTCCGCCGGCTCCTGCTCGGCCCAACCCGGTTGCGGCGTGCTGGTCGGATACGCGGTGCCGGCCTGGGCTACCAGGGTGCCCGCGGCATCCAGAGCCACTGCCTTGAGCGCCGAGGTGCCCAGGTCGAGACCAATGACGATTTTCATTCCGGTGGCGCCTGCGGCATCGGTCGCATGGGGCGGATCTCGCTGTCGCGGGGCACGGGCACGATCGATGCCTGGGCGCCATCCACCCGGAAGGCGAAGCGATCGGCGTCGAAGAGGAGCCGGAAATAGGCGAAGGGAAGGTTCGCGGGGGTGAAGGAGACCCCTTCCACGGCTACCAGTCGTCCCCCATCAGCGAGCCCAAGCAGGGCGCGCTCCTCGTTCAACGGCATGACCACCGAGAGCACCTGTTCATCGCGGGAATCTTGCAAGCCATACCGCGCGTCGAGCAGCGAATAGAGCGACGCCTGGCCTTCGAGATCGGCCCGGCTTAATAGGGGGGCCAGGGTCATGGGGACGATCGCCAGATCGAGGAGGGAGGGAATCGTGCCGGCGGACCGAGTACGGAGCACTTCCCAGCATTGGTCAGCCGGTTGCAGACCGAGGAATCGGGCTGCCCGAATGGGGCAGGGAATCCGCCCAAAGCGCACCACCTGGCTGGTCACATGGACGTCGTCATCGACAAAGCCGGCCCGGAGCGGTCCCGGCTGCGCTACCCGGCTGAGCAGCCGCCCTCGGGCCACGAAGGTGCCCTTCCCTTGCACCCTCTGGAGCACTCCCTGGGCCACCAACTCTCCCATGGCTCGTCGCAGGGTGATCATGCTGACCCCGGTTATCTGGGCCAGTGCCGGCTCCGGCGGCAGGCGATCGCCCGGCTGGAGTCCGTCCTCATCGATCAGGCGCAGGATCAGATCCATGGTCCGCCGATACTTGGTCACGAGCTTCTCGCTCTCCTCTCAGGCGCAAAACCGGACGATTGTCTCGGCCAGGATACGGGCGGCGGACACGACTTGCGCGATCTCCACCCATTCCACGTCCGCGTGAAAGCCGCCCCCACGCGGGCCAAAGACGACGGTGGGGATGCCGGCCTCCTGGATCAGGGCCGCGTCCATCCAGGCATTCTCGCCCATCAACTCGTAGGGCCGGCCGGTTTCGCTCTTGACGCACTCCCCCAGAGTGAGGACCACGGCAGAGTGGGGATCGCCCTCGAACGGCGCCCGCTCGATATGGGTGATCACGTTGGCCGTGAAGCGCGAGTCCTCGGCCGCCAGGCGGGCCAGGATGCCGTCGATCTCGGCCCGCCGGGCGGCAATGGTCTCGCCGGGGTTGCAGCCGATTTCGATCTGGAGCGCGCAGCGGGCCGGATAAATCCCCGGCTCGGCCCCTCCGTGTATGGTGCCGTTGTGGAACACGCAGCGTCCCGCCAGCGGGTGCACGTTCTTACTCAGCACCTCGCGGTCCAGTTGGTCAAGGGCCGCCAGCACCTTGCCCATGCCGGCGATCGCGTCGATCCCCTGATCCGGGAACATCCCGTGCGCGGCGCGGCCAATCACCTCAATTTCGTACCAGGCAAAGCCCTGGTGGGCCACCATTAGACGGAGCGCCGTATCCTCGGCGATGATGCAGCCGTCGGCCCGTTCGGTTCGGGCCAGGTGGGCAGAACCCAGCGAGCTATATTCCTCGTCCGCCACCGCCGCCAGGAGCACGTCACCTCGCAGAGGGATGCCGGCCCGGCGCACGGTTTCCAGGGCCACGATCTCCGCCGCCAGCCCCGCCTTGGTGTCGGCGGATCCGCGACCAAAGAGACAGCCTTCGCGGATCTCCGGCTCGAAAGGCGGAATGGTCATCCCCGCCACCCCTACCGTGTCCATGTGGGCGTTGAGGATCAAGGTCTTGCCGCCGCCGTCGCCGGGCATCCGGGCCAGGAGATTGGGGCGGCCCGGCGCCACCTCGACCGTGCGCGTGGCGAGGCCGATCGCCTCCATGCGGCGGCCGATTGTGGCCGCCATGGCCGCCTCGCCGGGCGAGCCGGGGACCAGGAAAGGATTGACCGAGTTGACGCGCACCAATTCCTGGAGACAGGCGATGACCGCCGCCGGGTCCACCGCCTCCGCCACCGAACCCATTAGCGGCTCACCCCCACCTCGCTCAGGAATACCGGTACCTGGGCCAGCGCCTCATCCAGCTTGGTGCTGTCGCGGCCACCGGCGGAGGCTCGGTCCGGGCGCCCGCCGCCCCCGCCGCCCATGATCGGGGCGATGCGTTTCACCAGGTTCCCCGCGTGATAGCCGCGCGCGACCAGATCGGGAGTGACCAGGGCGAGTACCTGGGGTTTTCCGCCCAGAATCGCTCCCAAAACGATTACCGCCGAACCCAGCTTGTCACGCAGCCAGTCGCTCAACTCGTCCAGACCCTTACTATCGGCCGCCTCGACCTGGGCGGCCAGATACGGCGTCTCACCCAGGGAGTGTACCTGTTCCAGCAGGGCCTCGCGAGCGCCCTGCCCCGAGGCCGAGCGCAACTGCTCGATCTGCTGCCGCTGCCGGCGAAGCTCGGCCAACAGTCCATCGACCCGTTCAAGCATCTGGGCCGGTGGGACACCAAGGCGGCCGGCGGCCTCGCGAACCATACTGGCCTGACCAAGCGCCCACTCCTCGGCCCCTCGCCCAGTAACCGCCTCGATCCGGCGGATCCCCCCGGCACTGCTGCTCTCCTGGAGAATACGGAAGAAGCCGATCTCGCCGGTGCGGGCCACATGAGTGCCGCCGCACAGTTCGCGGGAGCAGAAACCTGCCTGATCGCAGCCGGCGGTAACCATGCGCACCCGGTCGCCGTATTTTTCCCCGAACAATGCCATCGCTCCCCGGCCTATCGCATCCTGGTAGTCGGTGACAATCCAGCCCACCGGCGTGTCAGCCCGAATCCACTCGTTCACCCGGTGTTCGATCTCCCGCAGATGCTCGGGCGCGATCGCCCGCCCGTGGGTAAAGTCGAAACGGAGCCGATCCGGAGCCACCAACGAACCCGCCTGGGCCGCGTGATCGCCCAGCACCTCGCGGGCCACCCGATGGAGCAGGTGGGTAGCGGTATGATTGCGCTGAATGTCCTGCCGCCGTTCTCCGTCCACCGCCGCCTCCAGGCGGTCGCCGAGGGCGATCGTGCCCTCGTCGACGCTCCCGAAGTGGACGATCAGGCCGGGGATGGGACGCTGGGTATCGGTGACCCGGATCCGCCCATTCGGGCCAGACAGCGTTCCCGTATCTCCCATCTGGCCGCCGCCCTGGGCGTAAAAGGGGGTACGATCCAGGACCACCCGGACCGCTTGCCCGGCATGTCCCTCACCCGCCTCGTCGTCCTCGACCATGAGGGCCAGGACGGTACCCTGGCCGGTCAGGGTCGTATAGCCCTCGAAGTCGGTGGCGGGGAGATCCTGGCCGGCCCACACTTCGGCCTCGCTATCCCGCTTGAACTGGGCGCCCGCCCGTCCCCGGGCCCGCTGCGCCGCCATCTCGCGGTCATACCCTGCCACGTCCACCGGATGGCCGCGCTCGGCGGCGATCCGCTCCGTGAGGTCGCGGGGGAAGCCGAAGGTATCGTAGAGGGTAAAGGCCACCTTTCCCGGGAGGGGCGTGTCGGCGGCAACTCCGGCCAACTCCTGGTCCAGGAGGGTCAGACCGCTGCTGATCGTCCGCCCGAAACGTTCCTCCTCGTCGGTAAGCGATTGGAGAATGAAGTCGCGTCGCCGGCGAAGCTCGGGGTAGGGATCGCCCATCATCTCGATCAGCACCGCCGCCGTCTGGGCCAGGAACGGCTTGGTCAAGCCAATTGTCCGGCCTTGATAGGCGGCGCGGCGGAGAATCCGGCGGAGCACGTAGGAGCGGTTGCCGTTGCCGGGCAGGATGCCGTCCGCGATCAGGAAGGCGCAGGCGCGCGTATGGTCGGCCACCGCCCTATAGGCCACCTGATGAGCCCGATAGTGGGCCTCGTCACCGCCCGCCAGGGCCATGGTGCGCTCGATGATCGGGAGGAAGAGATCGGTCTCGTAGGTGGAATGGACTCCTTGCAAGACCATGCACATGCGCTCGAAGCCCATGCCGGTATCGACCGAGGGACGGGGCAGGGGCCGCATGGTTGCTTTGTCGAATTGCATGAAGACCAGGTTCCAGATCTCCACGTACTCGGGATCCTCGCTGTTGACTCCGCCAGCATGCATCCGGTTCAGATCGTCACCGATGTAGATGTGGATCTCGGAATCGGGACCGCAGGGGCCGGTATCGCCCATCAACCAAAAGTTTTCCTTGCGACCAAAGCGCAGCACTCGGTCCGGGGCGGCGCCGGTCTCCACCCACAGGCGGGCCGCGTCCTCATCGGCCGGCACCTCGTCATCCCCGGCGAACACGGTGAACCACAGCCGTTCGATGGGGAGACTAAACTCCTCGGTCAGCAGTTGCCAGGCATAGCGAATGGCATCCCGCTTAAAGTAGTCGCCAAAGGAAAAGTTTCCCAGCATCTCGAAGAAGGTATGGTGGCGGGGCGAGACCCCCACCTCTTCCAGGTCGTTGTGCTTGCCGGAGACCCTGAGCACCTTCTGGGCGGTGACGGCCCGCGAATAGGGCCGCGATTCCAGGCCGAGGAAGATGTCCTTGAAGGGGACCATCCCGGCATTGGTGAACAGCAAGGTCGGATCGTTGCCGGGAATCAAGGGTCCGCTGGGCACTTCCGTGTGCCCCATGCGGACAAAATAGTCGAGAAAGCGGCGTCGCGTCTCGTTCGCGGTCATGGCGTTCATAGAAATGGTACTCCGAAATAGGGCGCTCCTTCGCATGTGCGTGAGCGATAGCTCTATTGTGCCGGATCGGAGGGCCTTGTGGCTGTTCCCCATGGTACAGGCAGTTGATGGATCCTGCGCTTAAAAGCGCATGGAACGGACGACGGGCCGGATAAATCCTGGTGTGGCACCATTGTCTCGTAACCGG
>DATLQX010000020.1:0-47695 GCA_035534995.1 Chloroflexota bacterium
TGCTCTTCATCCAATACAATGAGCCCGAGGTCGGGTAAGGGGCTGAAGATGGCGGAGCGTGGCCCAACCACGATCGAACATTCGCCGCGGCGAATCCGCTGCCACTCATCCAGCCGCTCGCCCTCGCTCAATTTGCTGTGCAGCAAGGCAACCTGCCCGGGGAACCGTCCGGCGAAGCGGTCCACCGTTTGGGGAGTGAGGCCGATCTCGGGCACCAGCACGATCGCTTGCCGTCCACTGGCAATGGTCTCGGCCACCGCGTGCAGGTAGATCTCCGTCTTCCCGCTGCCCGTTACGCCGTGCAGGAGGTAGACCGCGCCATCGCGGGCCGCGAGCGAGGCGTGAATCGATCGGAGAACGCGATGTTGGTCACTGGTTAGTACGGGCGGCTTGCTGATCACGAGGGGGCGATGGGCGGTGGGGTCGCGGCGCACCTGGCGGGTATACTGCACCACCACGCGATTAGCGGCCATCCGCGTTATCAGGGCTCGATCCACGCCCAATTCCCGATGAATATCGGCCATCGTGGCCTCGCCTCCGCTATCCCGCAAAAAGTCCGCTACCCTTTGCTGACGCTCGGTGAGGCGGAAGCCAAATTGACGCGGTTGGAGCACTACCACGACCTCGGTGCGCTCGCTTACCGCCGCCCGGCCCAGGCCGCGAGATCGCGTGACCACTTTGCGCCGAGCCATGCTTTCCAGGGCCATGCGTACTGCCTTGCCATCTCGGCCACTCGTCAAGCGGCTGATCGTCGCCGGTCCGAGGCGCTCCAGGGCGGCAAGAAGCTCGCTCTGGAGCGCGGTCAAGGAAGAGCGGTTGGAAGCAAGCTTTGGGGAAGCGATAGTGTAGGTAATCACGGGGGCGCGATCGAGGCCGGAGGGAAGCATAAGCAGAATTGCTTCGTTCAGCCGGCACGCATAATACTTCGCGAGCCATGCGGCTAGATCAATCTGGACTGCGGTGAGACAGGGAAGTGGATCCAGAACCGCCTTCACGTCGCGCAAGCGAATCCCGGCCTCGGCCGGCGCATTGAGAGACACCACGATCCCCGCCAGGGCCCGTGGACCAAACGGCACTTCCACCAGCATCCCCGGCCGCACGAGAGCGCCCAGGGCCTCGGGTACGCGATAGGTATAGACCGAGCGATCGCCCACGCGACCCGCGAGGGCCACTTCCGCTAAAGGAGCGGCGGAAGAGCGCTCGGACCATGTGTCAGCAGGGAGATTGGCTTCGGTGAGGGAACCGATCTCGGGCAGCGCGCGAGGGACCGCGCCCTCAGGCATGGACCCCCACCTGCTGGTCCTGGCCCTCCATCCCGGCTCCGACCCCCACCGCTGGCTTTTCGGGCCGGCGCGCGCGGGTTACGCACGCGGCGACAAACTCGCGGAAGAGCGGGTGTGGCCGATCGGGGCGAGACTTGAACTCTGGATGGAATTGGGTGCCGAGATAAAATGGATGGCCCGCCAACTCTATGATCTCCACCAACTTCCCATCGGGTGAGAGCCCACTGAAGATCATCCCCGCACCGGCCAGCAATTCGCGAAATTCATTGTTGAATTCGAAGCGGTGCCGGTGCCGCTCGTAGATGACCGGCTGCTCGTACGCCTGAGCGGCCAACGTATCCGGAGTCAGCTTGCAGGGCCATACTCCCAGGCGCATGGTGCCGCCCTTTGCCTCCACATCGCGCTGATCCGGCAGCAAATCGATCACCGGGTATTTGGTAAACGCATTGAATTCGGTGCTGTTGGGCAGCGTGCTGTGCAGTACCTCGCGTGCCAGATCGATCACTCCCACCTGCATGCCCAGGCACAGACCAAGGTATGGCACCAGATGTTCGCGGGCGAAGCGCGAGGCGTGCACCTTCCCCTCGACCCCACGGTGGCCGAAGCCGCCAGGGATCACGATTCCGTCAAGACCTTCAAGGTAGGGCGCGGCGGGTTGCGATTCCAGATCGGTCGAATCGATCCAATGGATGTCCACCGCCCGGTCGTGAAATAGCGCCGCGTGGCGAATGGCCTCCGCCACGCTGAGGTAGGCATCGGGCATTCCCACGTATTTGCCGACAATACCAATCTTCAGGGTTGGCTTCGGGCGTTTGATCTTCGCGACCAGGGCCCTCCAGCTATCGATCTGGGTTGGGGCCGCGTGGAGACCCAACTCGCGCACGATGAAGTCCCCCAGACCGAAATCCTCGAGGACCAGCGGCACCTCGTAGATAGTCTCCGCGGTGAGCAGGGGAATGACTGCCCGGTCGCTGACATCGCAAAAGAGGGCGATCTTTTCCTTCAACTCCTGATTGACCGGGTAGTCGGAGCGGCAAACAATGACGTCCGGCTGAATGCCGATGCTCCGCAACTCCTTGACGCTGTGCTGGATCGGCTTGGTCTTCAATTCGCCGGTAGAGCCGATATAGGGCAGCAGAGTGACATGGATGTAGAGCACATTGTCGCGGCCCACCTCCTTGCGCATCTGGCGAATCGCCTCAAGAAAGGGGAGGCTCTCGATGTCGCCCACCGTGCCGCCCACCTCGACAATCACTACCTGAGTACTCGACTGACGGGCCACCCGCTGGATCCGTTCCTTGATCTCGTTGGTGATATGAGGGATGACCTGGATGGTCCCGCCCAGGAAGTCGCCCCGCCGTTCCTTGGCAATCACGCTCGAATAGATCTGTCCGGTGGTAACGTTGCAGGCGCGCGTCAGGTTCTCGTCGATGAAGCGCTCGTAATGCCCGAGGTCCAGATCCGTTTCGGCCCCGTCATCGGTGACGAAGACCTCACCGTGCTGATAGGGGCTCATCGTCCCCGGGTCAACGTTGATATAGGGGTCAAGCTTCTGAATGGAGAGAGAAATATCCCTGGCTTTGAGGAGGCGGCCGATAGAGGCGACGGTGATGCCCTTGCCCACCGAGGAGACCACCCCGCCGGTAACAAAGATGAACTTCGGGCTCATGTGTCACTCCTCCTTACTGTCGGACGTCCATTACAACCACCTGGGTTTCCTGGGGAATCGACGTCTTGGTCACCGCCAGCTTCGGCTGCGGTACGATCTGGCGCAGGCCCATCTCGTGACAAAACTTCTCGATTGAGGCGAGGCCCTCCTCGTCCGCCGCCTGGAAGTGCATGGGAACGATAATGCTTGGCTCGATCTGGCTAATCACTTCCGAGGCTCTCGACATGTCCAGCACGGCGCCACGCGCCGGCACGAACAGCACGTCCACGGAGCCAATCTCGTCGATCTGTTCCGCGTTCAGGACATGGCCGAGGTCGCCGAGATGGCACAGCCGGACATCCTCCATCTGAATGACGTAGATAGTATTGCGGCCCCTTTCCTTCCCAGCAACTCCACCATGGAAGGTGGCTACCCCCGTGATCAGCACCCCACGGATCTCATACTCACCGGGGCCCTGGATGACCTTCGGATTCCCGCTTACCACGGCGGCATTATTGTGGCCGGGGTGATCGTGGCTGACCGTGACGATATCAGCTTGCAGACGCAAAGGAAGGCGCCCAGGGGCGAATTGAAAGGGGTCGGTGATCAGCGTGACATCCTTGCCCCGCAAACGAAAGCAACTGTGACCGAGAAAAGATATATCCACCCACAACCCTCGCCTTGCCTGGCGTACACGAACGAGGAGGCGCCAATCCGTGCGCCTCCTCACCCAATCGCCACGCCCATGCCCAGGACTCTTTTGCCCTCGGCCCTTTTTATTCTTACGCTTCACCGTAGCATATTGTCGGCCATCACGGTAGGGCACAATGCACGAGTCCCATGAGCAAAAGTGAAGTCGGATGCGCGACCTTCGGTGGTCATTAGGCCGTGCCTCCCCACCGAACTCCCCGCGGCGCGAGCGGCCTCCCAGTCATCCTTCAGCCCGTATGCGCTCGCGTGGAGGCCAACCCTAAGCGGGGCTTAAGATTCAAATACAAGCCGTTGCCGGCGACCTCGGGCGCAATCGAGAAGGGGCGGAATACACTGTCGTAGAGCTGATACTTGACCGCGTTGCGTCCCGCGTCATGCGGCAACCCGTCGTGGGACCGAGCGCTGTCTCGCTGGTCCTCCAGTCCCGATACGATGTGCCGGAATGCCTCATGGATTTCCGCGACCCCATCGTAGTCCCGCTCAGTCAGTTGCTGAGCCTTCCAGAAATAGGTTTGCCTCCCATCATAGAGTTGGTACAGACCGGAGACGATAATCATCAAGCGCAGATAGGCCCGGCGATAGGCGCGCTCGAAAAAGATCCGCGCCTCCTCCTCTTCCACTTCATGGCGCAACGTGCTCGCCAGGCTGGCCGCCGCCAGCACGCCGGCATGGGTGGCGAGGTGAACGCCGGTGGAGAGCAATGGGTCAATGAAGCACGCGGCATCGCCGATCTGAAAGTAGCCTGGCCCCGCCAGAGTCTCGGCGGCATAGGAATAGTCCTGCTCGATCTTCAACGGTGTTATCAAGCACCCCGATTTCACGAGACCCGAAATCAAGGGGCACTCGTCGAGCGCCGCCAAATACAGTCGCGCGAGGGAGCCGAGCCGCCGTCGCTTCTCCTTAAAGGTCGTCTTGTCGAGGACCACCCCGACGCTTAAGGTGCCATCATGCAGGGGAATACCCCAGAGCCATCCGTCCTGAATGGAACCAACGGCGATGGCGCCGGCCGGGGCGAATGACATCGGCGTCGCACCCGTCCAGTAGCCCCAGAGGGCCACGTTCCGGAAGGCCTGATGATAATACCGATTCTTGCGGTAGCGCACGGCCAGGAGACCGGCGCGGCCGGATGCGTCAATGAGATAGTCGAACGATATACTGCCGTTCGCGGGGACGCCGATCGCCCGCGACCAGGTTGCCGCTCGTGGACGATCACCGTCAAAACTCACGTCCTGGATCTCCGTCCCTTCAATGACCGTGACCCCCTGGCTCCTCGCGTGCTCCAGAAGCAGCTGATCGAATTCGGAGCGGATCACCTGGAAGCCGTAGGGATGCCGCAACGGTTCGAAATCAAGCGGCCAGGATTCGCGGCCCCAGGCAAAGAAGCCTCCGTACTTTCGCGTGAATCCATGCGCCTCCACCTTCTCTCGCACGCCAAGCAGATCGCAGACCTCAAGGATCGAGGGCAGGAGGGACTCGCCGATGTGATAGCGGGGGAATATGTCCCGCTCGAACAATGTCACTTCGAACCTCTCGCGCGCGAGCAAGGTGGCGGCCGTCGCGCCCGCCGGGCCGCCGCCGACCACGAGCACCTGGGTGGTCATCATGGTCATGTCTCATCCCTTCCTCGCACCCTGTCGTTACCCTGGTCCGGCGGCCATTTGGACAGCCCACCAGACCGCTGGCCGCGCCGTGACCCCACTCCTGGGCAGTTCACGCGCCCGATCGGCTGAGGATAGAGTAAAGGCGCACGGTTACTCGCCCGTCTTCCGCGCGGCTTTGGCCGCCTCTGGCCACCCTTTTGCGCGGGCCATGCACCCTTTTGCATGCACCAAGGGCGGTTCCCAATGACACGAAGGGCCGCGGAGCGAGCCGGCTTGGTTTAGTGATCAGTGATAGCGAACCGCAATCCCAGGTAGGCGCCCGAAGTTTGCCCTAGGTCGGTCGTGCCCCGGCGGTTTCCCCCACCATTCGCCGCCGGGGGAGGGGAAAGGTATGCATGCACATGTAGGCGAGAGTGCCAAACAGCAAGGCGACAAAAAAGCTATGGGCCAGGGTACTGACGATCGCAAGTCGGGTCAGCACCACGATCCCCCCAGTAATCGCCTGGCACAGGACGAGAATCAGCGCGGCGGCAGCCCCAAGGTAGAGGTCGGGACGGGTAGTTCGGGTCTTCCGTGCCTCAAGGAACAAGGCAACGATCAGGATGGTGAGCAATCCCGCGCCGACCCGATGAGTGAATTGGGCCGCCACGCCGGTGACGAAGCGGGGAATGATGGCCCCATTGCAAAGCGGCCAATCCAGACACGAGAGGCTGGCGTTCACGTGCCGCACGTAGGCCCCCATGTAGACCACGATGTAGCTGTAGATGATGGTGGCCCACACGAGGTTGCGCAAGCGCCGGGGTAAGGCAACCTGGCGTATCCGTTCGGCGCCATCCGCCTCGATCACGAAAGCCGCCGTGAGCAACACGGACGCGAAGGCGACCAGGGAGATGCCAAAATGGGCCGCCAGAATCTCCGCCGAAGTGGGATACATGACCGCCAGACCGCCAAGCAATGCCTGGAGGAATAGAAACACGATCATAATCGGAGCCAGCACCCAGGCTTCCCGGCGGCCACGCCAGAACCACATGGCGCCAACGGACAAAACAAGAATCAGAGTACTTTCAATCGGCACCCCGGCTCGGTGGGTAAATTCGATCAGGGTTCCAGCGTTGGCGACGCCGCTCAGTTCAGGGATGATTTGCCCACGACAGAGGGGCCAGGTATTGCCGCACCCTGCCGCGGAGCCGGAGTTGGTAACCAGGGTTCCCTGGATCAGAACCACGAGCATGCCCAGGGTGGCGATAATCGCCAGCCAGCGCAGACCCGCGTATATTCGCGCCGCCGTCGCGCCGCCATCTTGATGGTGGACCCGCCTGAGGGCGGCAAGCCGTTGCGCCGGCAAATACATCCTTTGCTCCCATGTCAGGCCCCCGCCCCTCGGGCGTGGAGCGATTCACCGCGGTACCGCTCTTGAGTATACACGTGAGGCCCCTGGGGCTGAGCTTCAGTGGGGTTGGGCCAGCCTTTTGAGATCGCGGACCGCCCAATCGATCACGGGATCATGGCCCGTCGAGAGTTCCTGGGGGCTGGTAGATAGCTGTTGGTCAGGAACGACGCCCACCCCATCCACCGTCTCGCCGTGCGGTCCCAGGACGCGCGCCTCGGTGATCTCCAAGCCTCCTCCATCATTGAGGCCGAAGAAATCGGCGCCCGCCAGGGCTCCGGCGGTTCGCGTACCGATCAGCGTCCCCAGATGATAGTCGCGCACCGAGCCTGCCACGATCTCCGAGGCGGAGGCGGAGGCGGAGTCGGTGAGCACGACCAGGGGCCAACCCAGGAGGGGGACCGAGTCGTCAGTCCCTTGCGGACTTCGCTTCCCGTTACCATCCACGGAGTAGAACAGCGTTTTGTGGTGGGCGAAGGCACTGAGTAGGTGGATAGCGCCGCCGATCACTCCTCCCTCGTTGCCCCGGAGATCCAGTACCATTCCGGTGATTTTCGCGGACGCGGGAAGGGCGGCGACTTCCGCCATAATCCGGCTTGCCGCGTCCTTGGTAAAGCTGAAAAGCTTGACGTAATAAACGTGACCCGCGATCACTCGGCTGATCGAATCTGGAGTTTGGAGGGACTTCGGCATCAGGTGGAAGGTCAGGGTGGCTCCAGTGGCCGGCCGGGAGAGGACCAGGGTGACTGGAGACCCGATCCGAGGAGCCAGGAGTGGGGCGAAGCCGGCCAATCCCCGCACATCCGAGAAGGGCGCGTGGCCGTTGACCAGGAGGATTACGTCACCCAGTTTGATCCCAGCTTGAGCGGCGGGGGCGCCCTTGAAGAGAGTGGTGACGAAGATCGGTTGGGTGGCGGAGATGATCGAAAGCACCAGACCAAAGGTGGGGACTGGCCCGCTATCAAAGAGCTGCCCAATGAGGGGCTTGAGCTGATCGCCGGGTACGTAGTCGGTGTGGTCATCGTGAAGGCTGCCGGTCATCCCAGCGAGCGCCACTTCGGCGAGCGCGCCAGGGATCACGGAGCTTGCCGGAAGCAGGCTGTTCAGGCTCGCGTACGCATGGGCGAAGAGACCCCAGTCTTGTCCCCGGCTCCCGGTAAACGCCGGCTCGCGCATGGCACCAGGCACCACGATCCCGTTCGCCTGAAGCGCGCTGTTCATTTCGGTATAGGCGCCCCGCAGCAGTACACGGTCGTCCAGGTTGGCTCCGGTGACATAGTGGGCCAGTAGGCACGAGAAACCCTCCTGAACCGTACTTAAGGAGGGAGTCCGTACGGGAGACACCGATCGCGCCGAGGAGAGAACCGTACAGTTCGCGGGGGTCGAGATTGTGCCGGCGTGGGTGGCTGCCGGCCAGATCAGGCAGGCCAAAAGCGCCAGCATGCCCATACGCGAACTCATGTGCCGGAGCGGGGCGGCACGGTTATTCGCGGCACGGTTATTTATGGTCATTTTCCGTCGAAACCTCGCTGGGTGATAGTATAGAGTACCCCGTTCGCGATAAAATAGGGGACCTATCCACACCAAGGACCGGGAATCTCAGTACACTGCACGATAGAGGACATCAGAGCGTAAGGAGGTTGGGCCAATGGGCTCCAAGGATAAAGGCACAAAAGAAGTTCGGAAGCCAAAGTCGGCCAAAAAGAAGTCTAAAGCGGCGCCGGTTATCCCGAGTCGGGTTCGTCCAGCCGAGGAGAAAGAGGCAAGCGACTGAACGCTCGGGAACGCCACGCTGCCGTCGCCGGCCGGATTCTCGGGGGACAGGCCCTTGGCTGAGGCACCGCTGGCCGCCGAGGTCTGGGATGCGTTGCGGTCGCTTGCCTTCGAGGATGGCGAGCGCGTCGCCGTTTTGGCGGCGGTCCAGCAGTGGAAAGAACGTGCCACCCGCGACGCGGAGCTAGAGACCGCCAGGGCAGTCTTCGAGGCGGCCCGCCAGGAATTGGCGGACACCGCCTCGCGCCGCCGAGCCGAGGAGGCGCGGATCGAGGACCTCACGGCCAAGATCCGCCGCACCGAGGACCGACTGGCCTCCGGCCAGCTCCATCATGAACGGGAGATTCTCACCGCCCAGGGCGAGGTAGATCGGCTGCGCGAAACCCTGGGCCGACTCGAACTGGCGTGGCTCGAGACCAGTGCCCTTGAGGAGCGGCTTACCGCCGCCCAGCCGGAACGGCGAGACGCGCTGGCCCTCGTTGAGTCGGAGGCCGCGGTTCGGATGGCGCACGCCGAGCAGGAGCTTCGCGCGGCGGAGGCGCATCTCGTCGTCATCGACCGCACCCGAAGGCAGGCGGCCCAGCTTGTCCCCGCGGAGGCGCGGGATCGCTACAAGGCACTCTACGGTCGAACCGGTGGGCGTCCATTCGCCCTGGCGGTGGCGGGAGAGTGCAGTTATTGCCATGCCGCCGTTCCCGCCGCCGCCGTGCAGCAGTTGCGGGGCCATACTGGGGTTCCCAGTTGCCCGCGGTGCGGTCGCTTGCTCCTGGCGGGCTAGCTTAAAGTCCCCACCAGAACCCAGCCGCGATGATCAGGTAGAGCCCAATGAGGGCAATCCCTTCGAGCCAGGTCGACTCTCCATCGTAGACGACGAGCGCCCCGAGGAGGGTGGCCAACAGCATGGAGCCCAGGAGCAGCGGCGAAAGCACCAAGGTAAGATGCGTGGGCGCGCCGATGACGAAGCTGAGCAGAACCAGAACCGGGATCAGGGCCAGAGCTACTTGCAGACTGCTGTTAAGGATTACGCTGATCGCGTAGTCCGGGCGGTTCCGCAGCATCAACTGTACCCCTACCACGTTCTCCACCGCGTTCCCCGCGATCGCCACGATCACCAGGCCGGTAAATTCCTGCGAGATATGAAGCGCGTTCGTGGCCGGGGTTAGGGAGCTGACAAACCAGTCGGAGACAAACGCCGCTCCCACGCTGGCCCCGAGGAGCACGGCGATGGCCAGGCCAACCGGCCATACGCCCTCCGCCTTCTCGCCCGACACGCCGGTTGGACCTCCCTTTAAGGAAAAAGGGATGCTGCTGACAAAAACCACCAGAAGAACTATGGCGCAGATGACGCTCAGCGCCTCCTCGTGGGCCGCCGCCTTGGTGTGTAGTTGGGCGGCAAGCGTGGGGATAGCCAGGGCCGACACCGCAAGCAAGGTAAGGGTCGCGATATTTCTTGGGGTTTCGGGATTGAACATCTGCGTACCGTTGCGCAGACCGCCCCAGAGAAAGGCAAGTCCTAGCACCAGGAGGCTGTTCCCCAGGACCGAGCCGATCAGGGCCGCCTGAAGCACATGGACCAGTCCCTGCCGCAGGAGGAAAATCCCGGTGAACAACTCGGGAAGATTGCCCAGGGCGGACTGCAAGACGCCGGTCGCGCCGGGACCGAGACGGGCGCCGATCTGGTCGGTTCCATCCCCCACCAGGGTGGCCAACAGGGCCAGGGTACCGGCGGTGATAATGAAGGTAAGCACGGTCATGCTCGTCAGTTGGAGGCCGAACGAGACGAGCGTTGCCACGACCGCGATCCCAATACGGAACCACTGCTTTTTCTCGGGCATCACCACCTGGGTAGGATGAGGGTTCGGCTTCGGACCCTGACTCATGAAATGCGGCTCCCTGTTGATTCACCTACGATAGGCATGTTCCGTAGGGGCACCCCTACACGTGCGGGACAAACCAAGTCAAGCCTCAGTGTACCGAGGATCAATGGGCACTCGTGACGAACCGCTCCTTCGGGGTGCTCGTGTTTAAGCGGGGCCCTGGGTGATGTAAAGATGCCGGGACATGCGCTATGATGCATACCAGAATGTTGACAATGGAGACGAGTGACGGATTTTGGAGGTAGCTCGTGTCAACAGCATTGAGGTACGAGGCCCGCGGCCGTCGCTGGACGCCTCACGCGATACTTTCCGGGTTCATCGCGACGATCTGCATGGGACTGGTTCTCCTGATTGGGTTCGTCGTGGCCTCGAACGCGGGATCCCAGTCGGGCAGCTTCGTGGCTCAGTGGTTCTATGGCCTGGCCCACAATCGCATCACCAGCACGACTCAGAATTACCTGTTCATCGCCGCCGCGCTCTATCTCACCTTTGGCTTGGTGTGGGCGATCATCTATGCCTATGTGTTCGAACCGCTGCTGCGAGGACCGGGCTGGCTCAAGGGCTTGCTGTTCTCCTTGCTGCCGTTTCTCCTCTCAATCGTAGTGTTTCTCCCCAGCTTGGGCGGCGGTTTCTTCGGCGGCACCCTTCATGCCGGCCCCTTGCCGGTGATCGGCAACTTCATTTTGCACGCCGCCTACGGCATGGTCCTTGGCACGGTCTATAACCAGAGTATTCATTCCGGCTTCGATGAAGAAGATGAGGGATCAAGAAACGCCGAGCCGCATCAACGGGCCGCCATGCAGGGAGCGGAGCGGAATGGAGCAATTGGGATCTTGATCGGCCTGGCGGCGGGAGCAATCCTGGGGAGTATCCTGGGGCAAAGCGTCTATCCGACCAAGGCTCTTGATGTGAGTGCCGATCTGATTACCGGTTCGGGTGAGCTGAGCCTCGCGGGGGCTGTCCTCGGGGCAAGCCTGGGGGCGCTCATTGGGTCCATGTTGGGGCTGAGCGCGACTCCGGGCGGAGATACCGCCGAGCCTTGAGGACGGGAAAAACTCGCTTGACAGGGTGTAACCGGCTCCGTACACTCCACAACCAGCATCAGCGAAGCGTCAGCATCTCCGGAGCGGCTGGATACGCGTGGCGCGGGGCCGCTCATCAAACCACCAGGTAAGGAAACAACTACGGGCGAGCATCTTCTTGAAGTTGAGGGTCTGAGAACGACCTTCCGATCGGCGCGCGGTCCGGTTACCGCCGTGAACGGGATCAGCTTCCACATCGACGCCGGTGAAATCGTGGGCATGGTGGGGGAGTCAGGGTGCGGAAAAAGCGCCACCGCGCTGTCGCTCATGCGTCTGATCCCGGAACCTCCAGGCAAGGTCGCCGCGAACGCGATTCGCTTCCGCGGGGAGAATATTCTCGCCTATTCCGGGGCCAGACTGCGCGACCTGCGAGGAAAAGACATCAGCATGGTGTTTCAGGATCCGATGACTTCCCTGAATCCTATGCTGCGTATTCGCCGCCAGATGACCGAGGGGCTCCGTCTCCATCTCAGGCTGGGGAAGAAGGAGGCCCTGAATCGGGCGATCGAAATGCTCCAATTGGTCGGTATTCCGGCTGCCGAGCGGCGAATTCACGACTACCCGCACCAGTTGAGTGGGGGAATGCGCCAGAGGGTGGTCATTGCCATCGCGCTCTCCTGCAATCCGGCTCTTATCCTGGCCGATGAACCGACGACCGCCCTTGACGTGACCATTCAGGCCCAGATCCTGGAGTTGATGCGCTCGATCATGCGGGAGCGGAATACCGCCGTGATGCTGATCACCCACGATTTGGGGGTGGTGGCCGGGATGTGCGACCGGGTGTTGGTGATGTACGCGGGTTCCATCGTGGAGGAAGCGTCGCGGCGGGATGTCTTTTATACCCCTCGCCACCCCTATACGGTGGGCCTCTTGCGTTCGGTCCCGCGCCTGGATCGCGTGCGGGCCGAGCGGCTGCCCCAGATCGAGGGCGTCCCGCCGGATCTGGCTCAGTTACCCATGGGATGCTCGTTCCAGGCTCGCTGTCCCTTCGTCACCGAGGTCTGCCGCCGGCAGATCCCCGAATTGCGGACCATTGACAGCGGGCACCGGATCGCCTGTCACCACGACATCACGCGCGTGGACGCGGCCTGAAGTGGAGTTTCAGGGGAATGGCGCCGAGCCTCAGCCGCTGATCCGGGTCCAGGAGTTGCGGACCTACTTCCCTACCAGCCGCCAGGGTCTTCTGGGCCGCCGAGGCTCGGTCAAGGCGGTGGATGGGCTGACCTTCGACATTTATAGGGGCGAAACGCTCGGCCTGGTGGGCGAATCGGGGTGTGGGAAGAGCACCACTGGGCGCACGATCATCCGCCTGATCCGAGCCACCTCCGGCAGCGTGTGGTACGACGGACGCGATCTGACCAAGGTATCGGAAGCGGAAATGCGGAAGCTGCGTCAGAAGCTGCAGATCGTGTTCCAGGATGCCTACGCCTCGGTTAGCAGCCGCATGCGCGTGCGGTCGATTATTGGCGATGCCCTGGCCATTCATCGCCTGGCCTCGGGCCGAGCGCGGAGTAATCGGGTGGCGGAACTCCTGGAGGTGGTGGGACTCGATCCGCGGTTTGCCAGCCGCTATCCGCATGAGTTTTCCGGCGGCCAGCGCCAGCGGATCGGGATCGCGCGCGCCCTGGCGGTTCGGCCGGAGTTCATTGTCTGTGACGAGCCGATCTCCGCCCTTGACGTATCGATTCGGGCCCAGATCATCAACCTGCTTGAAGATCTTCAAGGCGAGTTCCGCCTCACCTACCTCTTCATCGCGCATGATCTGGCGGTGGTGCGCCACATTTGCGACCGGGTAGCGGTAATGTACCTGGGCAAACTCATGGAGTTGTCGCCCAACCAGCAACTCTACGACCAGCCCTTGCACCCCTACACCCGGTCGCTCATTTCAGCGGTGCCGGTACCTGATCCCGATCTCGAGGATTCGCGCCAGCGTATCATCCTGGAAGGTGATGTACCGTCGCCGGTGGCGCCTCCCTCGGGGTGCGTGTTCCACACTCGCTGCCCCATCGCCCGTGAACGGTGCGCGCGGGAGGTGCCGGACTGGCGCCAGTACGCGCCCAGCCATTGGGTGGCCTGTCATTACGCGGGGGAACCGCTGATCAAGAGCAACGGCGGCGAGCCTGACCAGGTGATCCTGGCCCGATCGCCGGAGCCGGTCGGAAGCGCCTGAGACTCGGGACGCGAGAAAGGAGGAAGAACATGGAGATGCCCGCCGATCCCGAGGTTCCCATGCCGGCCATGGGGGCGTTCGATCCCTTGCGAGCCGCCGATCCCGATCCCAGCGTCTGGCGGCGCATGTGGGACAGCCTCAGGCGCGATAAGGTGGCGCTGGTGGGGGCGGTGATCGTCCTGGCCTTCGTGTTGGTCTCTGCCTTCGCGCCGCTGCTGGCCCCTTTTGACCCCAATAATCAGTTCAACGACGGTTTGACCGCCATGGGGGCGCCGCTCCCGCCCGGTCATCCCTACTTGCTGGGAACCGACGATCTGGGCCGCGATCTGCTCAGCCGGCTGATTTATGGGGCGCGGGTATCCTTGATAATCGGGGTGGTGGCCAACGGTCTGGCCATGATCATTGGGGTCTCGATTGGCGCCATCGCCGCCTACGCGGGCGGCTGGGTCGATATGGTGCTGATGCGGTTTACCGATACGATGATGGCCTTCCCGGTGCTCCTGTTCGCGATTGCCTTGATCGCGATCACCAGCCCCAGCTTGCAAAATATCATCCTCGTCATTGCTATTCTCTATTGGACCACCACCGCCCGGATTATTCATGGCATGGTGCTCTCGCTCAAGGAGCGCGAATTCGTGGAGGCCGCGCGGGCGCTCGGGGCCACGGGGCCGCGGATCCTCTGGCTCTATATCATGCCGCATCTGCTTTCGGTGATCATTGTCTACACCACCCTGGGAGTGGCGACCACGGTCTTGGTGGAAGCTTCGCTCAGTTTCGTGGGGATCGGGGTACCGCTTCCCACCCCAACCTGGGGCAACATGATCAACGAGGCGCAGAATTATTATCATTCGGATCCCTGGATGATGGTTTTTCCGGGGGTTTCCATCATGGCCACCGTTTTAGGGTTCAACCTGCTCGGCGACTGGCTGCGCGACACCCTCGATCCAATGCAAAGCGGCGGCCATTGAAGGAGAGCGTCCGCGACTCACTCTATTCGGCCGCTATGTTTCATTGGCACATGAGTGCCGCGCCGGTGATCGCCGGCTCCTAGCCCAAGGAGGAACACACATATGCCTACTCATGCGAGACGCCGGGTTCTGGCCGCGCTCCTGGCCGGCGCCTTGATTTTCCCAGCCGCCGGCCACGGGGCGCAGGCGGCGCCCGCTCGGGCCAGCGGCACCCTGATCGTGGAATTCCAAACCGACATCGCCCATCTGGACACCGCGCTCTGTTACGACAATACGTGCTACCCCTTTGCCAAGGCCATGTTTGACCGCCTGGTGGACTACAAAGGTGCCACCAACAACATCATTCCCGATGCCGCCGCCGCCATGCCGGTGATCAGCAATGGCGGCAAGACCTATACCTTCAAGTTGCGGCCTGATGTTCACTTCTGGAATGGCCGGCTCGCCACCTCGGCCGATTGGATCTACTCGTTCGAGCGCATTATTAATCCCAAGACCCAGTCGGGTGGGCAGAGCTTCTGGCTCAATATCGTGGGCGCGAACGCTTTCGCCAATGGGAAGGCAGCCCATGTCTCGGGTCTCAAGGCCCTGGGCCAGTTCGGGCTCCAGATTACCCTGGCGGCTCCGGACTCGTCTTTTCTGAATGTGCTGGCCATGCCCTTTGGCTCCGTGGTGGACAAGAACCAGATCGCCAAGTACGGCAAGAGCTACGATGCCCTCCATCCCATGGGTACCGGGCCTTATATGTTTCAGCAACACGTCCCCGGCGTGAAGCTGATCCTGACCCGGAATCCGCACTACTTTCTTCCCAACGTGGGGAAAGTACAGACCATTCGGGCCGACATCGGCGTCTCCACCTCCACTGCGTTACTCCGGATCGAGAAGGGGCAGGCCGACCTGGACGGTGACTTCCCCACCACCATCCCGGCGGCGGATTTCCTGAACGTGCTCAATGACCCAGCCCTGGGAAAACGGCTCTATCAGGCTCAGCAGATCGCCACCGAATACATCTTCTTCAACGTCAACATGGCTCCGTTCAACAACCTGCTGGTCCGGCGCGCAATCAATATGGCGATCAACCGGACTACCCTGTCCCGCTTGGTGAACGGCCGCGGCATCCCCGCCACGACGATCGAGCCGCCGTTGATGCCGGGCTACGGCAAGTTTGACCTGTATCCGTATAACATCCAGGCGGCGAAGGGCCTGCTGGCCAAGGCGGGTTTCCCCAATGGCTTCAGCACGACCTTCTACACCGACAACACCACGGACGACGCGCGGGTGTCCGAGTCGATCGTGCAACAACTAACTCAGATCGGGGTCAAGGCCAATTTGCGGGTATTGGATGCCAACACCTTCCAGACTCTCTATGGCACCAAGAACAAGATCCCGTTCGGCCTGAACGGCTGGTATGAGGATTTTCCCGATCCGAATGACTTCATCGAGCCGATTCTCAGCTGTGCCTCGGCGGTCACCGGCTCACAGAATGCTTCGTGGTTTTGCGACCCGAAAGTGGATGCCGTCGCCCAACGGCTGAAAGGAATGACCGATCAGAAGGCCCGCCTGGCTCAGTATCCCGCCCTTGATCGGATGATCATGGAGGAGGCGCCCTGGGTGCCTTTGCTGACGCCCGTGTTTTACGTGCTCCCCTCGACTCACGTCAAGGATTTCTACTTCAATCTGGTCTGGTTCTACGTCTATCAGGATTACGCGAAGGTCTGATTTTCACCGTCTTTCGTCACGGGAGGTAGCAATCCATGGAGAAGAGTACACGGCGCGCGATCGGGTCCGGGTTGGCGGCGTTCGCGCTGCTGGGGGCGCTGGCCCTGCAAGGCGTTCCGCGCGAGACGCGGGCCGCGACGGCGCACAGCAGCAACCCGAACACCCTGATCATCGATTATCAGTCGGACATCAGCCATCTTGATTCCGGCCTGTGCTACGACACACAGTGCTATCCCCTCACGCACGCGATGTATGACCAGTTGATCGGGTACGACACCTCGCACGGCAACGGGGATACGCTGGTGCCGGACGCGGCGGCGGCCATGCCCACGATTACCAACGGAGGCAAGACCTACATCTTCAAGCTGCGCCATGACGTGCACTTCTGGAATGGCCGGCTCGCCACCTCGGCCGACTGGGTCTATTCATTCAACCGGATCATTGATCCGAAGACCGCGGCGGGGGCTCAGGCATTCTGGCTGGACATCGTGGGCGCCCAAGCGTTCGTGAGCGGGAAGGCCAAGAGTACAAGCGGGATCAAGGCGCTCGGCCAGTGGGGCCTTGAGATCGATCTCAACAGCCCGTACACCGGGTTCCTCAACGTATTGGCCATGCCTTTTGGCTCGGTGGTGGACAAGAATCAGATCGCCAAGTACGGGAAGACCTACGATGCGCTCCACCCCATGGGGACCGGGCCGTACATGTTCCAGAGCCGGATTCCTGGGGTGAAGATCATCCTGGTCAAGAATCCGAACTATTTCGGGTCTCATAAGGCGCACATCAACACAATCGAGGCCGACATTGGGGTCAGCACCCTGACCTCCTACCTGAGAGTGGTCAAGGGCGACGCCGATCTCGACGGCGATTTTCCCACCCCAATCCCGCCGTCCGAGTTCCTCAATATGCTCAGTGACCCCACGCTCAGCAAGCGGGCGATCAAGCAAGTGCAGGTCGCCGACCAATACATCGCCATGAATACCCAGATGAAGCCGTTCAATAACCTGCTGGTCCGGCAGGCGGTGGAGTACGCGGTCAACAAGCCGGCCCTGCTCCGCCTGGTCAATGGCCGCGGCTCGGTGACCAACAACATCATCCCGCCGAATATGGCCGGTTACGGAGCGTTTAACCTGTACCCATACAATCCCACCAAGGCCAAGCAATTGCTCGCCCAGGCCGGCTACCCTCACGGTTTCAGCACCACCTTCTATACCGATAATCTTGGCGACGATCCGCGCCTGTCGGAGGGTATCGTGCAGCAGTTGAGCCAGATCGGCATTCAGGCCACGCTGCGGTCTCTGGCGGAGCCAACCTGGCAGGGTATTGTCATGGCCCGGGGCAAGGCCCCGATCAGCTGGACCGCCTGGTACCAGGACTTCCCCGATCCCAACGACTTCTTCGAGCCCATTCTCAGTTGCGCCTCGGCCATCCCCGGCACCTTCAACCTTCCCTTCTACTGCAACCCGAAGGTGGATGCTTACTCCGCTAAGCTCAAGCACATGACCGACCGGCAAGCGCGCCTGGCCGGCTATCCGGCTCTGGACAAGATGGTGATGCAAGACGCCCCGGTGGATCCGATCTTCAATTCGGTCTACTATGCCTTGCCGTCCGCGAATCTGCATAACTTCTATCTCCACAATGTGTGGACCCTGGTCTTCGCCGACTACACCAAGTCCTGACCGCATGGGCGGCACGAGGCGGCGATCTCGTCGCCTCGTGCCGCCCACGGGAAGGCCGTGAAGGGGATGCCACCGTGCTTCGGTTCATTCTTCGCCGCCTGGTGCTGATCGTGGTGGTGCTCCTGGGGGTCTCGCTGATCACCTATGGGCTCACCTATTTGATGCCCGGCGACCCCGCGCGCCGTTTGGCGGGGAACAATGCGTCGCCCGAGGTGGTCCAGCATATTCGTCACCAACTTGGCCTCGATCGACCGTTCTGGGTGCAATATTCCACCTATTTCAGCCATCTGATCCGACTCGATTTCGGCTATTCCTATCAGCAAAATCTCCCGGTTCTCCCGACCATCTGGGCTCGGTTCCCAGTCACCGGCCAATTGGCGCTGGGCGGGGTGATCGTGGAACTGCTGATTGGTCTCCCGACGGGGATCATCTCGGCCTACAAGCGCGGCTCGGTGATCGACCGCGCGGCCACCATGTTCTCGCTGGCCGGTCTCTCGGCCCCCCCGTTCTGGTTGGGATTAATCCTGCTGTTCACTCTGGCCTTCAAGGCGGGGTGGTTTCCCATCGGCGGCTACCAAGATCCGGCGTTTTATTTCCTGATTCTCCCTTCGTTCACCCTTGGGGTCGGGGGAGCGGCGGTCTACACGCGGCTATTCCGATCCACGATCCTCGATGTTCTGGATCAGCCCTATATTCGCATGGCCCGCGCCAAGGGTCTCTCGGAGCGAGTGATCCTATTCCGCCACGTCGTCCCCAATGCCATTCTGCCGATTATTACCCAGATCGGCATCGATCTCGGCACCTTTCTGGGCGGCGTGTTTATCATCGAGTATGCCTTCGGACTGCCTGGGATCGGCCAGCAAGCGATTACCGCGATTAACCAACTGGACATCCCGATTATTCTGGGGACCGTCCTCTTCACCGCGTTTCTCATCGTCCTATCCAACCTGGTGGTGGACGTGGTGATCGGTTTCGTGGATCCGCGCATCCGTTACGATTAGTATCTCCACGCGCCCCTAACCTGGCCGCCGAACCAAACGGGCCTGGAGGTCAGTGCTGCTATCCCACGACCGCCAGAGTGCCGTAGTTTACAATCCTTTGCCTCTCGGGCCGTAAGCTGGTAGGCTGTGATGGGACGCAGATGCAGCTATTTGCATGTGCAAATCTCATCATCCTGCCGCGGGTTCAGGGAAATGGTCCCCGCGAGGCTGGGGTGGTTTCCCCGAGTGTACGCGGAGACTGATCGGGCGGGCGGCACGCCATGGTGTGCCAGGAAAGGTTGGCGGTCCATGCTGGAACGGACACGGCGGTTATGGCGGGATGCCACACCCGAATTACGCCGGCGCATGATCATCATGTATAGCCTGCTGGCGGGTATGAACGTGGGGGCCTGGGTGCTGCTGTTTCTCGAGGCTCAGCGGTATCCAACCCTGCTGGGGCTGGCCACGGTCGCCTACGGCTTTGGCCTGCGGCACGCGGTCGATCCCGACCACATCGCGGCTATCGACAATACCACGCGCAAGCTGATGCAAGATGGGAAGCGGCCGGTCGGGGTGGGCTTTTTCTTCTCCCTTGGTCACAGCACGGTGGTCTTCTTCCTGTCCCTTCTGGTGGCCGTCTCGGCATCGCTGGTGAAGGCTCATCTCAAGGGCTGGCAGAGCACGGGCAGCCAGATCGGCACCTGGGTTTCGGGCTCGTTTCTTCTCCTGATTGCCGCGATCAATCTGATCGTGCTGATCGATATCTTCAAAACCTGGCGGGTCGTGGTCCGCGGCGGCACGTACGACCAGGATTCGCTCGAGGACTACCTGAACAATCGGGGTCTGCTGGCGCGGCTGTTCAAGCCGCTCCTCAAGGTAGTTTCCGAGAGCTGGAACATGTACCCGATCGGCCTCCTATTCGGCCTTGGCTTCGACACCGCGAGCGAGGTGGGCCTGCTGGGCATGTCGGCCACCGCCAGTCAGAACGGAATGCCCATCTGGTACATCCTGGTTCTTCCCTTGCTCTTCGTGGCCGGCATGGCCCTGGTGGACACCACCGACAGCATCCTCATGCTCGGGGCCTATGGGTGGGCCTATGTCAAGCCGGTGCGGAAGCTGTACTACAATATGAACATCACGGCCATTTCAGTGATCGTGGCCCTGTTCATCGGCGGCATCGAGATCTTGCAGGTAGTGGGGCAGGAGCGGAACGACACGAGCGGCATCTGGGGATGGGCGCAAAACATTCCCTTCAATGCCCTCGGTTTCTACATCGTGGGGATCTTCCTGGTCAGTTGGCTCTGTTCGGTAGCCTTCTATAAGCTGCGGCGCCTCGACTTGCTGGATGCCCGCGGCTCCCAAGCCGGCGACTAAAACTCCCTACTCCGGCACCAACCCCGTGGCGAGCCAGGTGAAACGGGCTTGATCGATCCAGCGCCATGGGGGCATGCTTCGCCGCTCGGCGGCTCGGATCGTTTTCAAATCGCGGACCACGATTCGCTCAAGACCGGCATGATCGAGGTAGTAGCGAATGCTGTAGGGCGAAAGTCCCCCGGCTAAGGGCAGGCTTGGACGCAAGTCGCGGTAGGCGGCGCTGGCGGCGGAACGACGCTCCAGTACGGCCCTCAGCACGCCTCCAATCGCCCTTCGGGTCCGCATCTCAGGCCCCGGCTCCTCCCACCAGCCGTCCGCCACCGCGACCATGCCGCCGGGCCGGGTCACCCGCGCCCATTCGCCCATGGTTTTCCGTGGTCGGGGGAGGGTCCAGAGGAGGTGGCGCGAAAAGACCACATCAAAGGCGCCATCGGCGAACGGGAGCCTGTCCGCCGTTCCCTCCACCAAGGTGATTGGGAGCCCACGTTCCTCGGCCTGGGTCCGGGCCACCTCGAGCATTGCGGGCGAGAGGTCAAGTCCGGTCAGCGTATAGCCCATGTTGGCGATCAGGAGGGTCATGGCGCCGGTGCCGCAGCCGACATCGAGGATGCGCAACGGCCTTTCGGTCTGGACGCGGTCGAAGGCCGCCGCCAGGATCCGTCGCCAGGCCCACTCTTCTCGCGCGGTGCGAATCCCGTGGCCGGGCTCGCGGTCGTAATCCTGGGCGCGATGGTTCCAGACCTCGCGAATGGCGCCGTGAATATCGGGCTTGGGGGCGGTGACCGCGGTCGACATAAAGTGAACCATCTCCTGATCTCTTACACTACGCCGCATCTCCTCCTGCCTGGGAAATGGGGGAGAACTCTCTGACAGAGTAGCAGGTTCGATCCCACCGGGATCTACATCGCCCTACGCTTCCCCCGGTGATTCGGACGCAGCGGCGGGAAGGACGTGAGCGCAGGCATCGCAGCGTCCGAAGATTGCCATGTGGTCCAGGGCCGCGTGAAAATGGTAGGTCGCGTGGAGCCGCCGGCGAAGATCATCAAGTTCGTGGTCATTCAGATCCTGATGCGCCCCGCAGATCGTACAGACCAAATGATGGTGCCGGCAATCGGAGACCCACTCGTAGGATGCCGCGACATCCCCGAGGATGGTCCTGGTCACCAGTCCCTCCTCGCGGAGAGTCTCCAAGCCCCGATAGACGCTGACCAGACTGATGCTCGGGTACACGGTGATCATCTGCTGGTGAAGATGCTCGGCGCTGAAATGACCCTGAATGCGCTGGGCGAGATCCACCAACAACAACCGCTGTGGGGTGACACGGAGGTGATGGCGCCGGAGTAGGGCGGCCGCCGTGGTCATGCCGGCCTCTTCATCGCTGTCCATTCCTCCGGCGCACGTGGCCGCATCACCTTACCCACTTTCGGCTTCTAGGATAACTCAAGCGAACGAACCGAGTAGTCGGTGCGCGACGCGCCACGAATGCGAGACGCGCCCACGTGCCGCCACGCCGTTGCCAGTCGTGACCGTCAGGCCGTATCATGCCGATGCCATGCTCTATGACTTACTGATCGACAACGCTCACATCGTCACTCCAACAGGCACGATTCGCGGGGCCCTTCTCGTGCATGATGGCCGCGTGGTCTCCGTGCTCACCGGCGGACCCCTGCCCGAGGCGCGAGAGATCGTGGACGCCGAAGGCCATCATCTGTTGCCTGGGCTGGTGGATATCCACGTACACTTCCGCGAGCCGGGCCAGGAATATAAAGCGACCTATGCCAGCGAATCCGCCGCCGCCGCCGTGGGTGGGGTGACCACCATCTGTGACATGCCGAATAATGGGGAGCAGGCGGTGGTAAGCGCCGCCAGATTGGCCGCCAAGGCCGCGGTGGCCGCCCGGTCATCGCGGGTGGATTTCGGACTCTATGCCTACCTGGTTGGTGACATGGACCAGCTGCGCGACTTGCGAGACGCTGGAGCGATTGGGTTCAAGTGGGATATGTCGCTGGCTGGGACCGAGGTGGCGCCGGGTGCCTGGCTCCCTACGGCGGAGACCGCTCTTCCCTCATTCAGGGCCGCGGCCGCCCTCGGGATGACGATCGGGATCCACGCGGAGGACCGGTCCACCATCTCTCGCCAGGTGGCCGCGCTCAAGGCCGCCGGACGGAGCGATGTCGCCGCCCATCTGGCATCTAGGCCGGCGGCAGTCGAGGTTACCGCCTTAAAGGAGGCGATTGCCCTGGCTCGCGCGTCGGGGGTGCATTTGCACGTCCACCACCTCAGTTCCGCGGCGGGCCTGGACCTGATCCGGGCCGCCAAGCACGAGGGGCTGTGGGTGACTTCCGAGACCATTCCCCCCTTCCTATTTCTCGATTCGGGCGACTACGAGCGTCTGGATACGGTGATGAAGATCCACCCGGCGGTGAAGGAGCCGGAGGACCGGGCGGCCCTGTGGGAGGGACTGCGGGACGGCAGCATTGAGTGCATTGCCACCGATCACGCGCCGCATACGGCGGCGGAGAAACGACGGGGGGTCTGGGAGGCCAGTCCCGGCGCCATTGGTGTGCAAACCTCACTCATGTTGATGCTGACCGAGGTCGATCGAGGCCGCCTCCCACTGGAACGATGCGTGGCCCTCATGGCCGCGAATCCGGCCGGCATCCACGGTCTCTCCCCGAGGAAGGGAGCGATTGTGGCGGGCGCGGATGCCGATTTGGTATTGGTGGATCTCGCCGCACCCGCCGTCATCCGCAATCAGGATATGCTGACCCCCAACCATCTTACCCCGTTTGATGGGGTTCCCGTGCGGGGAGTACCGAAACGCACCTGGCTCCGGGGGAGATTAATCGCGAGGGATGGCCTGCCCGTAGGGGAGGCGACTGGGCGGCAGCTCAGGCGGGACAGCGGCGCGGCTACGCGCCCACCGTCACGGGGGAGCGGGTAGCCATCAGATCGATCAGGTTGTTCGCATGCCTGTCGTACCGATTGGTGCAGGTAAAGAGAATAATCTGGTGCGCGGTATCCAGTTCGTGCAGCAGTTCCGCCGTTTTCGCCAGCCGTTCGTCGTCGTAATTCACGAAGGGGTCATCCAGGAGGAGCGGCGGCTTCCGACCCTCGCAGGCCATTTGCAGTAAGGTCAGACGCGCGGCCAGATAAATCTGATCCTGGGTGGCGCGGCTGAGCTTATCCGCCTCGACCGCCTGGGTATTCCCCACGGCGTAGACCTGCAAATGGAGGCCATCGGTATCGATCCAGGCCTCCACGCGGGTGTACCGCCCGCCGGTGATCTGCGTGAGGTAGGTAGAAAGTCCGCCCCGGAACACCGTGCTCGCCTGCAGGAGGGTCTCCGAGAGGGCGTCCCGCAAGCCGGCGCGTGCCCCTTCCAGGCCCTTCCGCCGGCGCTCAATCCGCGCCAGGCGCACCCGCTCGGTTCCTAGCTCCTCGTCGAGCGCGGCCAGCATTTCGCTATTCACTTCCTGGGCGCTCAGTTCGCCCTCCAGCCGGTACACCTCGCGCAGGCGATCCTCACGCAGGCTTTCCAGCGCCACCACCTGTTCATCCGCGGCCTGATACTCCTCCAGCGAGAGACGGCTGGGTTCAAGTACCGAGAGTTCCTCCCGCCGGAGCTCAATTTCCTCCCGGACACGGAGCAACTCCTCCTGGCGGTCAGCGCTCCGCCGGCTTCCCAACATGCGCGCTATCCTTTGCTGGCGGGCTGCATGCGCGTCGCCCATGGGCCGCAATTCACGGACCACCGTCGCCAGCTCTTCCGTGCTTCGCAGTCCGTAGGCGGCGAGCGCCCGCCCGCGCTCTTCCCGTCGCGCGCGCATGTTCCTGGTAATCGCGCTGAGTTCCACGGATACCGCCGTCGTGGGCTCATCTTGAATCTTGGTACGGGAACGGAGGCCGAAGACCAACAATCCCAGCCCCGGAAGAGCGGCCAACCCGACCAGGTAGACATGGCTGAGGGCCGCCGCCAACCCGCCGGCGACGATCACTACTAGCCCTAGGGACACGAGGGCCAGGCCGGCGCTCCTCGATCCGCCCTGCAACCGATTCAGCACGAGAGTGGCCAACTGCTGATTGATTTCGGCTTCCCGCTCACGGGCTTCCTGGATCTGGCGATCCATGGCCCCTACCCGCTCCAGAAGACTGGACAGGGCGCTGAATTCCACCTTATCCAGTTTCTCGGTTAAGGTGACGAGCCCGTCCTGAAGGCCGCTGTCGGCCTCCAGCACCATGGCATGTTCCTCAAGCAGGGCGCGTTCCTCCTCGACAGTCTGGGCTCGGTCACTCAACTCGATGCGCGTGGACCAACTCTGGAGGTTTTCCTCAATGGCAAGCAAATCCCGGCGTCGTTCGACCAGCGTAGCCAGGTTCCCAAGGTGCGCGTCGAGTTTCGCGGCCATGGTCCGCCGCATCTTTAATAAGGTATCCACACGATCCCGAGCCATTCGGAGGGGGCCGGTGGAGTCGCTCGCTCGCCGCAAACTGCCGGCCGTCATCGCGACCAACTCGCGATCAATCGACCGTAGCACGTCAGTGGCGTCCGCTTGCCGGCTGCCGGTCACTTTCGCTTGCAGTCTCTGGCTCAGGGGTGACGCGGCGGCGGGGATACTGCTGACCTCCTCGCTTCGTACACACGCCGTATTGACATAGGTTTCCAGCGTGGTAGCGCCCAGGTGGTTCCCGACGATACGCAGAGCCTCGCCAGCGTCCTCGGTGGCCCCGGCGTCGCCCCCGTCCGGGCCATGCCAGGAAAGTCGTACGGTCCCCTTTTGAAAGTCCTTGGCTAGGATATAGTAGGTATCCTGGTCCTCGAATCCGAGGCACAGACGGAACCGATCAGGCTGTCCCCAGCGGGTAAAGGCATCGAGCATGCTGTCGGGGGCCCTGGGATCCATGAACAGAGCTACCAGTATCGCCGCTTGAATCGTGCTTTTTCCTGCCTCGTTGGCCCCTTTGACCACGGTAAAACCGGGAGCGAAACTCAATTCGACATGCTCAAACTGCTTGAAGTTCTCAACTACCAGGGAGGTCAACCTCATGGGGGTGTACCCTCTCCTTGTAGAAGGCCCATGCCAAGCCGGTAGGCCTCTCGCTCATGCATCCGGCTCTCCGCGCCGCCGGCGCCGCGGATCCGCGCATCCATCACTCGGGCGAAGTTTCCCAGCACTGTTCCCCTGGGGAGATCGCTCCGCTCACCCGCGTCGATGATCAATTTGGTCCGGTCAACCACCCGAAGATGGAAGAACCGCGCTCCGAGCTCTGATTCGATCGAGGCTGGATCGATCAGCACATGGCCGGGGCATTCCCCCCGCAAGATCACTTCCAGGCCCAGATCCTCATGCGCTTGATCCGCGATCAGGGAGACCACCTCGTGGGCAGTGGTGAGTGTCAGCACAAGGTCCCTCCGGGCCAGGGACCGGATACCAGTGCGCGCGCGGGTCACCTCCGTCGTACCGGCGCCAATCCGCGTCAGGGCAATGCTCCCCTCTTCCTGTCCCCACTCCAGGGGTTCGGGCACGCCGGGGGAGCATACGGTAAGACTGTTCCGTTGCTGGACCGAGAAATCCAGGTAGCCGCCCACCGCCAGGTAGTCTATGCCAGTATCGGCGAAGGCATCCGCTATAGCGGCAAGGTTCCCTGCCTCGGTACTGTCGCGGCAGGCCATTCCCACTACCGTGAGCCGGTTCCGCCGGTCCAGGTCCGCCGCCGTATAGTGCTCGGGGTGCGCAAGGCTGACCCACTGGAAAACCAACCCAAGGTGCTCGACCGTCGCTTGGGGATTGAGCTGGTCAAGGAGATACGCGCCCTCCAGGAGCTCTCGCGCGTTAGCTTGTTGCTGAGGCCCGAACAACGTTTGAGGGTCGCGGCTTCCCGCCAGGAGGACAACCGGAATCGCGGCATCGCGCAGTCGGGCAAAAAACGCCCGCGCGCTCTTGAGCGTACCAGGCGCCGGCACAGGGCAGCCAAACAAATCGCCGGAGATCACCACCGCCTGAGCGTGCTCGGCCACGGCCAGATCCGCCAGGCTCTCCAGAGTGGCCACCAATCGAGCCCGCTGATCGCGTCCGCGTGGGCCAAGGGTAGGAAAGCCGGCGCCCAGGCGCAAGTTGGCGAAATGGAGGAATGTTACATCCACCGCTTGGCCCTCCGGACATTCGATCATTCGTTCGCCAATCCAGGGTGAGGCTGAACGTTCCTGCTGATAGTAGGACTGGTTCCAGGGCCTGTCAAGAAGGTACGTTATCCTATTGTGGCGAGCGCGAACCTGTGCTAGGGCATGCGGAACTGAGCGGAAAGGTCGCGGCGCCCGGCGGCTGGGCCTGGCGCGGGAGACTGATCGAGGAGGCGGGAGACGACACATGGGAGACACGACGCTCGCGATCGACCTGGGCGGGACGCAGATCCGGGTCGCGGTTGCCGGCGGCGGAACCTTGCGGGGACGGGTTGCTCGGGCCACACCGGCCGACGAGGGACCGGACGCGGTAGTGACGGCGATCGAGGAGGCGGCGCGCGCGTCGCTTGCCCTGGCTGGGCTGACCTCAATGCCGGCTTCCGTGGGGATCGCCGCTCCCGGCCCGTTGCACGGCGCCAAGGGTGTGGTTTTCAGCCCACCAAACTTGAAAGGATGGCGGAACGTGCCGCTGACGCGGGAACTGGAGACCCGCTTCGGCTGTCCGGTATTCCTGATCAAGGACGCCAACGCCGCGGCGGTCGCCGAGCATGGCATGGGGGCGGGCCGAGGAGCGGACACCCTGGTGTACATCACGGTCAGTACCGGGATCGGCGGCGGTCTAATCCTGGGCGGCCGCTTATTCGAGGGGCCTGATGGTACGGCCGGCGAGGTGGGTCATGTAACGGTTGATCGTCATGGTCCCGTCTGCAATTGCGGGAATCGAGGCTGTCTGGAAGCCGTGGCCTCGGGGACGGCGATTGCTAGACTGGCGGCGGCGGGACAGGCGGCCGGGAAATTGCGGTTGCCGCCTGGATCCGCGGTGTCGGCGGAGACGGTCTACGCGGCGGCGGCGCAAGGGAATCCAGGGGCACGCGCCCTCACGGAGGAAGTTGGCTTCGCTCTGGGACTGGCCTGCGTCGGCTTGGTGCATCTCTTCAATCCAGAGCGCATCATCCTGGGCGGCGGCCTAATTCACGCGGGCCCGCTCTTGTTGGATCCGGTGCGGGCAGTGCTGGAGCGGCACGCCATGCCGATCCCCCAATCGAGAGTACGGCTGGTAACCGCCGATCTGGGAGAGGACGTGGGCTTATGGGGCGCGGCGCTTCACGCGCAAGCCCAGGTTCAAGGCGGCTGATCCACAAAGGGCGGTATGGTATACTCGCGCGGCTGGCTTCTTAACCGGTTAGATCGCCCGCGAAAGCGTTGACATTGAGTTCCACCTGGGCTATGATTAGAGACAATCAAAATACTGTAGATTCCGCGACAATCACCGCTTTTTGGCGGTGGGGCTGGTTACATATGGCTGCGTGCGACGTTAGACTATGCCTAGGAGGTCGCGCCAGGCAGGATTGGGGTGAAGTTGCTCATGATTGATACCGAGACGCTTGAGCGGAAGCGGCCTGAGATGGTGGTGGAGGATCGCGCGCCGGTGCGGGTGAAGCGTATTCTGCCACTGCGGCGGAAGGCGCCCCGCGAGGATCTGCCGGAAATCGGCGCCGAATCGGCCGAGCCCGCCGAGGAGGTAGCCGAGCCGACGGTGGTCGTCGATAGCGTCGCCAACTACTTGCGCGAGATCGCGAAGATTCCCCGCATCACGCCAAAGCAGGAGATCGAACTCGCCAAGCGGATCGAGGAAGGCGACGAGGGGGCCAAGAAGCGGATGATCGAGGCGAATCTTCGCCTGGTGGTCAGCGTGGCGAAGCATTACCTCAATCAGGGATTCCCCCTTTTGGATCTGATTCAGGAAGGGAACATCGGCCTGATCCGCGCGGTGGAGAAGTTCGACTATCGGAAGGGGTATCGGTTCAGCACCTATGCCGTGTGGTGGATTCGCCAGGCGGTCACTCGGGCGCTGTCTGATCGTGGGCGCACCATCCGGGTGCCGGTCCATGTCTATGAGGAAATGAGCAAGCTCAGCGCCGCCGTCGATTACCTGCGCCAGGAACTGGGCGAGGATCCCACCGCCGAGAGTATCAGCGAGGAAGTGGGAATGACCCCCGAGAAGGTAGCCGGCCTGATGCATGTGGTGCAGCAGCCCATCTCGCTCGAGACCACGCTCGGGAACGACGACGAGCATACCCTGGGCGACTTTACCGAGGATACGGGCGCTACCTCTCCGGTGGAGAGCGCCGTGGAAAGCACCATGCGCCACGACGTCAGCACCCTGCTGAACCGCCTCCCCGATCGGGAGCGGCAAGTGCTGGAACTCCGCTATGGGATCACCGATGGGAGAAGCCGGACCCTGATGGAGGTCAGCCGGGAGTTCGGTCTGACTCGCGAGCGGATCCGCCAAATCGAGGCCCAGGCCCTGAACCGGATTCGGGGCTTGCAGGAAATCGAAAGCCTGCGCGAATATCTGGGCTAGAGAGCCTGGTTAGACAGCACCAGACGCCGTTCGCCGCTCCCACGGGAGCGGCGAACGGCGTCTGGTGCGGTAAGGGATTACCGCTCACGGTACCGCTCCATGGCCAGGAGCCCTAACCGCACGGCCCGATTGATTCGCGGATCCAGATTCGGACGCTCCAGAACGGCCTCCAGATAGGGAATGCCGGCCGGATCGCGGAGATCGGCAAGCCCGTCGATGGCCCCGGCCAAAAGCTCCGGATCATCGGTGTCCACCAGGCCGGCCAGAAACGGCAGGGCCCGCGAATCTCGCAGGTTGCCCAGGGAAGCGGCCGCCACCCCCCGAACCGCCGAGGGCTGAGATTCGTCCTGAGCCAGGGCGAGAAGGGGCGCGAAGGACTCCGGGGAGCGAAGCTGCCCTAATTGGGTGGCGGCGTTGATGGCGACGGCGGGTTGGCGATCGCTCAATGCCTCCACGAGCCGGGGCACGGCGGCCTCTCCCAGGGCAGCTCGAAGCAGCAAGGGGACGAATACCCGTCGCGGATCCGCCGAGTCTTCCAGGATAGGCAGGAGGAGCGGCGCCAGATCGGGGCCAATCGTTTCCAGTCCTTCAAGAGCCACCGTCACGACCGGAACTATGCGCGGATCATTGGACTCCTCCAGGGCGGCGAGCAAGGGCGCCGCCGCCTCCAGGCTCCGGCGCAACGCTAATTGGCGCGCGGCCTCCAGGCGCATGGGCCCTCGCTTGCTTGTGCGAAGGAGGTCGGTGAGGGCAGCGATCTCTGGATCCATGATTTCCTCAAGGTACCGCACTCCGGCCTTGCTTGCCGTGGGGCTGCTTTCAGGGTAGGCTAGCGATGGTCCGGTGCGTGGGGCACGCGGGCCCATTGTCGCAGGCCGGGAAGGAGCGTATTCGTGGCGGATGACCAGAAGGCGACCACACTCGAGGATGTGCGGCGGCTGATCGACGAGCATGGCATCACAACAGTTCGGGTAACATTCGTGGACAACAGCGGCGTTACGCGGGCGCGCAACGTGACCGCCGCCACCTTCGCGCGTCACGGAATCACCGACGGTATCCCCTACCCTTCGGCCATGCTTTCGGTGGATACCGGCGCCAACTTCGTCGTTCCGGCGGGCGCCGGTTTCGCGAGCGGCTATCCTTCCTGGCTGATGAAACCCGATCCCAGTACCTTTACCATCCTCCCATGGGTACCAGGGACAGCGAAGATTATCGCCGATCTCTATACTCTGGATGGTGACCTGGTGGAGGTGGCACCGCGCCGGGTGCTCCAGCGTATCGTGGAGGAGCTCCGCTCCGAGGGATACACGACCCGCGGCAGCAGCGAGCTGGAGTTTTACGTCTTCAAGTCTGTCGAGCAGGGCATTCCCCAGCCGAGCTGGACCGGTATCAATTGCTACGCCGAGGTGAAGCAGCAACAGGTGGACGGCATTCTCGCCACCCTCAGCGCTAATCTGGATGCCATTGGCCTGGGCGTGGAGGAAGCCAACACGGAGTATGGGCCGGGCCAGTTCGAAATAAGCAGCACCCATTTCGCGGGGGTGCGGGCGGCGGACATGTCGGTCTATTATAAGATGGCGGTCAAGGAGTTGATGTTCCAGCAGGGCTACACCGCGACCTTCATGACCAAGCCTTTGAACGGGTGCAGTGGGAGCGGGGCTCACTTTCATCACTCCCTGTATGATCTTGGCGGCAAGAACGCCCTTGCTGATCCGAACGGCGAGCACGGGCTATCCGACGTGGCCCGCTGGTTCATCGGCGGCCAACTGGCGCACGCGGCCGCCGTGTGCGCCCTCGCCAATTCGACCGTGAACAGTTATAAGCGGCTGCGCCCCTATACGTTCGCCCCGGCTGCTGCCTGCTGGGGCCTGGAGAATAGAATGACCTTGATTCGGGTGCCGCACGCCCGCGGCCAGGGGACCAATCTGGAGAATCGGGCCCCCGGCGCCGACAATAACCCTTATATTATGATGGCCGGGATCTACGCCGCCGGCCTGGACGGCATCCGGCGCCGGATCGAGCCCAACCACTTCATTCAGGGGGAGGACGCCTATGCCCGCACGGACCTTCCGCCCCTTCCCCTGACCTTGCGGGATGCCCTGGCGGCGTTACGCGCCGACGAGCCGTTGGTGGGATTGCTCGGCCAATCCTGGGTGGATACTTACACGGCGTTGAAAGGCAACGAGGCGCGGCGGTACAACGACTACGTGAGCAATTGGGAAGTGAACGAGTACCTTGAATTGTTCTAGCAAGGAGTGGAATCATGAGTGACGCCGCCGAGGACTATTTTCAACCTCTACAGGAAGGGGCGGAGACCGACCCTTCGTTCGCCCCGATCTTCGCGAGTCGCGACGATATTCCCTACGTGAATCTCGGCAAGGGCATTCGGTTCAAGCCGATCTTTGGCCGGAACCTCCTCTTTAATTACGTGTTCTTCGAGCCTCACACCGAGGCGCCCATGCACGCGCACCCCGAGGAACAGATCGGAACCATGCTGGAGGGGGAGTACGAATTCGAGATGAACGGGGAAAAGCGGATGATCCGCCCAGGCGATGTCTATGTGGTGCCGCCGCACGTGCCGCACGCGGCGCGGACGTTCGACCAAGGTTGCATCGCGGTGGATATCTTTTCGCCTCCCCGCAGTGGGTTCCAGGCAATGCTGGACCGCGTAACCGGAGAACAAACCAGGGGAGACTAGCGCGCGAGCTACCACGTACTGGTTAAATTTGACGCTAATCGGGGTATAACCGGCCTGGGGTCTTGATTCCTGCATTCAATATGGCATCATTAGCCATACGACCTGGGAAAGCAGGACGTCGGATTCCCCCCGTTTCGCCCGTGCGTTCTCGTGCCCGTGCTTGGGATGCATCCAGGAAGCGGAATGGGCCGTATTCTTGGGGCGTGCTATGGTAACGTGTGCCACGGCGGCGAGCGCGAAGGCGTCTCGACGCCCAGGATGATGACCGAGCCGAGGAGACAGTGGTGACAACGGCGACCGGGGGGCGGAAGCCTCCCATAAAATCAACCAAACGGAAGACAGCGGCTCCAGCCAAGCGTGACGCGACAGTTTCGCATGCCTCGCGAGGCCGTGCCGCGGCGGACAGGCAGGGCGGAACTACCTTGGTGGTTGTGGAGTCGCCCACCAAGGCCCGAACGATCAGCGCCATTTTAGGGTCGCGATTTCAGGTGATGGCCAGTAAGGGCCACGTGGCTGACCTCCCGGAAAAGGGCCTGGGCTACGACGAAACGACCTTCACGCCTGTCTATGTGGTGCCGCCGCGGAAGGCCAAGGATCTGGCCGCCTTGAAAGAGGCTGCCAGGCATGCCGACCGAGTGGTGATCGCTACCGACCCTGATCGGGAAGGAGAGGCGATCGGCTGGCATGTGGCCCGCCTCCTGGCGGCGCGGAATCCCGAGCGCCTTGAATTCCACGAGATCACCCCCAAGGCGATCCGTGAGGCGCTTGCCCACCCCCGCACGATCGATGATGGCTTGGTGGAGGCCCAGGAGGCCCGGCGGATCCTCGACCGGATGGTGGGGTACAAGGCATCGCCCGCGCTGATCCGTACAGTCAAACGCGGGTTGTCGGTAGGTAGGGTCCAGAGTGTGGCCATGGCCCTGGTGGCGGATCGGGAACGGGAAATCGCGGCCTTTACCAGTCGAGAATACTGGACTGTAAGCCTGACCATGCGCCGGGAAGACGGTACCGAGTTCCAGGCCGAACTCCGATTGTTTGACGGAGCGGAGGTGCGGTTGCAGGATGAGGTGCCGCCCCTCCTCAATTCCGAGGATGTCGCCAGGGCGGCCCTGGCTCACGCGCTTGGCCGTCCCTGGCAGGTGGGCAAAGTCGAGCGGACGGCGGGCCGGCGAAAGCCGCAGCCGCCCTTCACCACCAGCTCGCTGCAACAGGCGGCCGGCACGGCGCTCCACTTCAATCCCAAGCGGACGATGACGGCGGCCCAGAACCTCTACGAGCGGGGCTTGATCACCTACATGCGTACCGACAGCGTGGCTATCGCGGCGGACGCCGTACGGGACGCGCGGGAGGTCATTCGGTCCGGCTGGGGTGAAAAGTATGTACCCAACGAGCCGCGCCAGTATGCCGACAAAGCCGGGGCGCAGGGAGCACATGAATGCGTGCGGCCCACCGAGCCCGCCGTGGAATCAGTGGCCTCCGACCTGGACGAGGACGCCCGGCGCCTCTATCGCCTTATCCGGGCCCGCTTCCTGGCCTGCCAGGCGGCGGACGCGGTGTACGACCGGCGATCCGCCGATCTCACCGCCGAGGGCTGCGCCTGCCAGGCCCGCGCCCATTCCTCGCGCGTGGTCTTCGCCGGCTGGTTGGACGTGGCGGGGATCCGCGAGGAGGATGACGGCGAGGATCGGCAGGAACTGCCGGAGCTGAAGGTCAATGAGCCCCTGACGGCGGCAAATGGCGAGGTGGAGCAGCATGAGACCAAGCCACCGCCGCGGTTTACCGAGCCATCGCTGGTCAAGGCGCTCGAGGATCGAGGCGTTGGCCGCCCCAGCACCTACGCCCCGACGATTGAGTTGATCATGGAGCGGGGATACGTTATCCGGGAAGGCAGGGCCCTGAAGGCCACGCCCGTAGCCCTTACGGTCACGGACTGGGCCCGAGAGCGGATCCCGGACCTGGTCGATCCGGCGTTCACCGCGCGCGTTGAAGGAGATCTGGACCGAGTCGCGGATCGGACGGAAAACGCGCGGGCCATGCTCCAGCGCTTCGCCGAGGGCTTTCTTCCCGCCGTCGAGCGGGCGGTCGGGGCAGGGCGGATGAAGGTAGAGGGACCGCCGCCCGAGCCAACGGGGGACATCTGTCCCGACTGTGGCGGGCCGCTGGTCAAGCGAGCGGGGCCATTTGGCTCGTTCGTGTCCTGCGGGAATTATCCTGAGTGCAAATACAAACCGCCGAAGGCAGTGCCGCAGGCGCCCGAGGGCGCGGAGGCGCCGCCCTGTCCGCAATGCGGGGGCGCCATGGTGCTCCGCCAGGCTTTCCGCGGGAGGGGGCGCGGCAATTCATTCTGGGGTTGCGCCAACTATCCAACCTGCAAGGGGATTGTGTCGTTGGACGGGAAGGAGTCCAAGACGGAACGGCCGGCGGACCCCGCGCTCACCGCGTTGGCGGCTACCACTCCCTGTCCCAATTGCGGGAAGCCGATGACGGTGCGGATCGCGCGGAAAGGGCCGAATGCCGGGAAGCCATTCCTGGGCTGCACCGGCTACCCCAAATGCAAGACCGCGGTCACCATTCCCGAGCCCGCGGCGGTGGCCACTATTCCGGCTTGAGTGTCTTTTGGTTGGGGTCCAATTTCTCGGCGGCGCCCGCCCACTCCTCGATAGCCTGGAGGAGGGCCCGCGCCGCCGGTTCGGTCGCCAATTGGGCACAGTCAACCTGAAATGAGCGCAATGTCTCCTGCTGTCCGAGCCGACCATCGGAGGCATACTCCCAGCCCTGGAGGTACGCCTCAAGCTTGTCCAATTGATGGACCAGCCTGGCTTCGGGCGTCAGTTCGGCCGCGTACTCCTCCCAGAGGTTGGCGATTCGGGCGCCGACCCCGGTCGGGCCGGTCGCGACGATCTGATTCAGGGCGGCCCGTTCCGCCGCCTCCTTCTTGGCCCGCGCCGCGGGGGAACGCCAGGTCTGGCGATCCGGGGGTTCGGTCGCCAGGCGGCGCCGGTCCTGAGCACTCGTTCCAACGGGGTCGAATGGGGTCTGGTCGCCGGTAACCGCTTCCGGCAGATCATGCAACAGGGCGATGGCCATGGCCCGGTTCGCATTGAGGCCCACCTCGGAGGCGACCACCCACGCCAGCACGGCCAATCGCCATGAGTGGGCGGCGACACTCTCGGGAGAGGCGATGTCTCGATCCAGCCACCCCGTACGCGGGAGATGCTTTAGGGGTTCGATTGCCCGCAGGAGGCCCAGCCACCCTCGGGCCAGGGCGGCGTCATCGGAGTTTGAGACCTGACTACCGGCGTCCAGCGGCGCGGGCGACTGCATATGGGTGACCTTCCAGGGCTCGACAGGCAAAAGGTCCGCGCGCCCTTAATCCGCCAAGGGTGACGCAGGTACCGTGAAAAACGGGTATGCTGCCAGGTGTGGCGGATCAGGAAACACGGAAGGACTCAAACAATGAATATATCCCATGGCGGCGCGCCGAAGCGACCAAGCAGGCTTCTCGATGCGCTGCGCGATCGGGCGCACACCGGTGGTTCAGGCCGATTGGGGTTTGGCAACCATGACACAACCCAAAAACGACGGCTCACGGTGATTGCCAGCCTGGCGGCGGCCGATCTCGCGGGATCGGCGGCGCTGATTCAAGCGGGGGCGGACGGGATCGAGGTCCGAGTGAGCTCGGTTCGTGAACTGCGCGCCGTGCGCGATGCAGCCTCCGGTTTGTCTATCCCGGTGGGTCTTGTCCTGGGAGTGGAGGCCGCGGGCGATCTGGACCCGGCGGAGATAGCGACCGGCGTGGATTGGGTCCGCCTGCCGCTGGCCGCCGGGGCGGCCGTGCTCACCTGGGAGAAACCGGCTCGGTTCATCACCATTCCGCCCGACCTCGAGATCCGACGGGCCCCCGCCTTGAACCTTCTCGAAATCGACGCGGTAGTGATCGAAGCCCAGGGTAGGCATCAGGATGGCTTATCCGTCGAGGATCTGCTGCCCGTGGCCATGCTTGGCGAGGTGATCAAGAGACCGCTTCTGCTCCATGGCGCCATTGGCATTGGCCTGGACCTTATTGGCCTGGCGGAGCAGTGCGGCGCGAACGGTTTGCTTCTGCCGGTCGAGGCGGCGACGGCGGCCGCCACGATTGCCGACTACCTTCGCGCTCTCGAACGGCATGCCGCGAAGGCGTGAGCATGCACCAGGGTTCCACAGGACGGCAAAGTCCTGTGGTATCCTTCGTTTCGGTCGTGGTAGGTGATCTGGCGGAAGTCGGAAAGATGGGGTTCGCCTCCTTGGGTTGCTTTTTCGCCAGTTCGGTCGGGTGACGGCATGACAGTAGCCGCGATTAGCTCGTCTGACGGCCCTTCCGTTTCACCCATTCGGGAACAGCGGCGAACCGGCGGGGAGATTCCCGCGCAGTATCTTCGCCGGGTGCTTAGCCTGAGCGCCAGCCTTGGCCCAGAGAGCAGCCTGGATAGTTTCGCCGCTCACGTGGCCGCGCTGGCCCGTGAAATTGGCGATTTCCACTACACGGTGATTTACCTTTATGACAGTGCCGACAATGCCTTTTACGCCGAGGCACGTCAGGGGATCGGGATCGAGGATTGGCAGGAGATTCTGGCCATGCCGATCCCTCGCCGGGTCTATGATCGCCTGATGGGAAAAGAGGGTCACGTCACCGCTCCGCTCGTCATCCGACCCGACTCTCCCGCCTTCGCTGACCAGGAAGTGGGAGCGTGTCTGCTGCCCGTGCTCAGCCCTCTGATCCGGACCAGCGGGGACAGCGGGTCCGCGCCGGAGCCGCAAGCCGCCAGTGATCGGACCCTGGTGCTGGTCCCTCTGGACGTTCCCGGACGCGGAGTGGTTGGCCTCTGCGCGGGCGTTCGCGGCGGCAAGGCATCCAGTCCCGTGCAATTGCGGGCGTTGTCGGCGCTGGCGGCGCAGGGCGCGGTGTTTCTCGAGAACATCCATCTGTATCGGGCCCAACTGGAGGAAGCGGCAGTGTCCTCGGCCCTGCTGAAGGTGGCAAGCGCCCTGGGAACCACCGATGTGGACACTCTGGTCGAGGGCACCTTGAGCATGTTGCCGCGGCTCTTTGGAGCCCAATTCGCGGGTCTTCTATATCTGGATACGCGGCGAGTCGAGCTGCGGATGCTGGAACCCACCGAGCCGGATGGGGGCCTGAAGACCTTGACCGAGATCAAGATCAGCGGTCCCCGTTTGGAACAGATGACGCCCCTCCTGCATGGCACGGAGCCGGTTGCCGTTGAGGAACATAATCTGAGCCGCAGTCTGCCCGAGCGGCTAATCCAGACGCGCGGCTTGCGATCAGCGATCATTATTCCCCTCAACCTCTCAAATCGAGCCGCCGACGCCCTGATGGTATGCTGGACCGAGGCGCCGCACCGGTTCCGCTCACGCGACCTTGAGGTCGCGCGCGGCGTGGGAGAACTGGTGGGGGTAGCGCTCGCCAATGCCCAACTCTTTGACGACGCCTCCGCGCGGGCCGAGCAGCTTTCCTCACTCTACAGAACCGGCCAAATGATGAGCTCGTCACTCGACCTGGACGCCACGCTGCGCACGATCACCGAGGCGGCGGTGCAGCTCACCCATAGCAGGCTGTGTTTCATCTATCTGATTGACCAGAAGTCCGGTCTCCTTGATTTCGAGGCCGGGTCCGGTCTTGACACCTTCACGGAGGTAGGGCCGCCGCGCCGGCCCGGCGAAGGGCTGATTGGCCGCAGTGCCTTACTGGGAAAGCCGCTTCTGGTGGATGACCTGCTGGAGGATCCCAAGAACCTGGCGGCGGAGCCGCTGCTGTCGGACGATGTGCGCTCGGCCCTCTTCATCCCCCTTATCGCGGGAGGCGAAGTGATCGGCGTGCTCACCACCGCGGCGGAGGTACCCGGCTATTTTCTTTCCGAGCATCAACAAATCTTGCAGGCGTTCGCGAACCAAGCCGCCGTGGCGATTGAGCGGGCCCGTCTCTACGCGGCGGAACTTCGCCGGCGCGAGGTCGCCGAGTTGCAGCAGGCAATGACCCAGGCGCTGGGGGCCACGTTGGAGTTGCGCGACGTGCTGGATCAGGTGCTGAAGTTCGTGGGGATGCTGGTCAGCTATGAATTGGCGGGAGTCCACGTCATCAACGATGGGCGGATTGACCTCGCGGTGATCGGCAGTTCATCCGGCCAGGTGACCACCGAGCCGTTTCATGGCCCCTATGTCTTCGCGGAGCCCCTGTATCAGCAAATGCGCGACGCGGGCTCGGCGATGGTCGTCTCGGACACCGCGCGGGAGCCGCTGTGGCGCGAAATTGCCGCCGTACCCCGAGCAGCCTCGTGGATCGCGGTTCCCCTCTTAATGGACGGCGACTACGTGGTCATTCTGGAGGTGTTCAGTTTGAGCCACGGCGCCTATACCCAGGAGGATGCCGACGCGATCAGCCAGTTCGCCAATCAAGTCAGCTTCGCGGTGCGGAACGCGCGCACTTATGCCCGTGAACACGAGGCCAAGACTCGCCTGGAGGAATTGGACCAGCTTCGGACTGACTTTGTCTCGACGGTCTCGCATGAGTTGCGGACGCCGCTGACCGGGATCAAGGGGTTTACCGAAACGCTTCTCAACTATTGGACGCGGCTGGATGATGAGCGGCGTCATCACTATCTTGATCGCATTCATGGAGCGAGCAAGCGCCTTCAGCGCTTGGTGCAAGATCTCCTGTTCGTGTCAAGAGTTGAGGGCGGTACCTTACCGCTTTCGATTCGCTCGGTGCAACTGGCGGACCTCATCGAACCGTCGATCAGCGAGATTCAGCAGAAGTACCGGGGGCAGGTGGTACTGGTCGACGTTCCCGCCGATTTGCCGGAAGTCCTGGCGGACGCCGATCGGGCCCAGCAAATCTTGCTCAGCTTGATGGACAACGGGGTCAAGTACTCCCCAGAGGGCGCGGAGATACTGGTCAGGTGCCTGGTGCTTCCGGAAGCGGTGCAAGTGACGGTAATCGACCACGGCCTAGGGATCAGGGAGCAGGATATGCCGCGGCTCTTTACCCGCTTCGGCAAGATCGATCAGGTGATCCGGGCCGGTCATGTAGGTACCGGTTTGGGGCTCTTTATCGCCCGACAGTTGGTGGAGCAGATGAACGGAGTGATCGAGGTGCGGAGTGTCGTGGGGCAGGGCAGTGAATTCAGCTTTACCATTCCCCGCGCGGATCGCTAGGCGTCTGTCAACCCGATCCCCCGACTGTGGTCGGGTGGTAGCGTCAGGCCGACCGCGGTCGGAGACTATAACGAATGAATAGTGACGGACGGCTAGTGCCGAGGAGCAGCATGGAATGCTTTCCCAAACAGCTGGTGTTGGTCCTTGGCCATGGCAGCCAACGGAGCAGCGCGACCAATGATGGGATTCGCGAGGTGGCCCGGAGGCTACAAGCGTGCTTTCCTCAAGGGCCGGTTATTCGCCCCGCGTTCTTCGAGTTTCTTTCCCCTTCGCTCAAGGAAGCGACGCGGACAGCGGCCGAAGAGGGGTGCCGAGAGATCGCGGTGCTACCCTACTTTCTTTTTGACGGGAAGGAGATTCAACGCGACATTCCCCTTGAACTGGACCATGTTCGGGCGGACTTGCCGGCGGTCCGGATCACCCAGTTACCCAACCTTGGCCTCGATCCGCGCCTGGCCCAGTTGGTGGCCCGGCGGGTGGCCGACGCTCTGTTGGGTACCAGCCAGTATCTACCGGCGCATGGATTGGTCCGCCGGGGAGCAGGCGGGCGGCTAGGGGTGGTGGTGGTGAACCGCGGCAGCCGGGCTAAATGGGATTCCGGCGCGCGGCTGGAGGGCCTGGCGGCCTTGGTACGCGACGAGCTGGGCGGTGACACGCTGGTCGGGGTGGCGCAGGCGGAGAATTCCACGAACACCATCGAGGCAGCCTCGGATTCCCTGGTCAGTCGAGGCGCCCGCCGTATCGTGGTCGCGCCCTACCTCCACTTCATCGGCAAGGTGCTGAGCAAGGACGTGGTACCCGCCCTGGAACGGAGCCGAACCGCGCACCCGGAGGTCCAATTCTGCCTGGCCTGGACCCTGTGCGTGAACGAGACGGCCATTGCCATCCTGAGCGAACGAGTGCGCGCCACCGGATTCGAGGGTGCTGGGCGGGCCTCCGGCTGAGGCCGGATCGCAGGGGCGGATCGGCTGTGGCCGGGTGTGGGCGGATCCAACCAATCCGACCGATCCGTCCGATCAGCTTCCTCCGGCCATTTCCCGATTCACACTCGGGGGCGGTTGGCCGCCCAGAATGCCCACACATTGGGCGCCAAGGGTCAGCCCACGCGCGATTGCCTCCGTCATCGGCTCCTGGCGCCATAATCCGTACACCACTCCAGCCGCGAACGCATCGCCGGCTCCGAGTGGATCGACCACCTCGGCCGGGACCGCGGGGAAGGTCGATTCCGCGGAGCCCGTCCACACGGCGCAGCCGGCGCGGCCTCGTTTCACGATCACCGTGGGGGCGAACGCGGCCAGCGCCCCCAGTGGGGTTTGGCCTGGACGCGCCAGCAGGGCCGCCTCCTCCTCGTTCGCGAAGAGACAATCGGGAGCCAAATCCTGAATGAGGGTCGTGTAGCGATCCAAGCCTACGTGGGCTACCAGATGGGCGGCGCCCAGATCGAGCGAGATCATCGCCCCCGCCGCCCTGGCGATGCGGCCCGCTTCGCCTACCGTGCTCCGAGAAGGCTCACCGTGGAAGGCGTACGCGGTGCAATGGAGCCATCGCGCCTGGCAGAGCAGGGCCACTTGCGGAAGGCCCAGACGCAACCACTCGTTGGCTCCTCGGTCCACGGTTGGCGGCCCCGGTCTCTGGGGGAGAACTTCCATGATCATCACCCCGGTAGTCTGGTTGACGACCCGCGCGACTCCCTCCCGGACTCCTCGTTGGCTTAACTGCTCCACCAACATATCTCCCGACGGGTCGGCGCCCGCGGCCGCGACCAATCCCACGGGCACGCCCGTTCCAGCAAGCCAGGCGGCGGTATTCGCGGCCGAGCCGCCGGCCGCTACGGTGATCGAGGTGCCTCGGTCTGGGCGGCGTTGGATTAAGACATCGACGAAGAGATCGCCCAGACACACGATCACCCGATCACTGCCCCTTCGTAGGTCTGCCGCACATGCTCGACGAAGGCGCTCGATTCGAGGGTTGGCCGCCACCAGTCCTCATTGTCCCGGTACCAGGCCACGGTTTGGGCCAGAGCCTCGGCGAAGGGGCGCGTAGGGGCCCACCCCAGGGTGCGCGCCTTCTCACAGTCGAGAGCATAGCGGCGGTCGTGCGCCTTGCGGTCCCGGACGTGGCGAATCAGTTCCGGTCCCCGCCCACAGAGGGCAAGGATCTGCTCGGTGATCCGCAGATTGGTGAGGGGATGCCCGCCGCCGATGTTATACGCCTCACCGGCCGCGCCGCGCCGCAGCACGACCTCAATACCGGCGCAGTGATCCTCGACCGCGATCCAGTCCCGCACTTGCAGGCCATCGCCATAGACGGGAAGCGGTTTACCATCAAGCGCGTTGGTAATAAATAGGGGAACCAGCTTTTCCGGATGCTGACGCGGCCCAAACGTATTGGAGCCACGCGTGATCACCACGTTCAGTCCATGGGTGATCGCGTAGGAACGGGCCAACAATTCGCCGCCCGCCTTGCTGGCGGCGTAGGGGCTGCGGGGAAGGAGCGGATCGGATTCTCGTGAGGCGCCGGACTCAATGTCGCCATAGACTTCGTCGGTGGAGACCTGGACAAACCGGCGTATGCCCGCCGTGAGGGCCGCGTTCAGCAGGACTTGCAAGCCATATACATCGGTGAGCACGAAAGAGCCCGCGTCCTGGATCGAGCGGTCGACATGGGTCTCCGCCGCGAAATTGACTACCGTATCCACCCCTTCCAGACAGGCACGAACGGTTGGGGGATCGGCGATGTCTCCCTGGACGAAGGTAAGCCGCGGTTCATCGACGATTCCGGCCAGGTTCGCGAGATTCCCCGCGTAAGTCAGCTTGTCGAGAATAGTGATCCGGCGCGTGGGATAGGCGGCCAGACTTTGCCTCACATACATGCTGCCGATGAAGCCCGCCCCACCCGTGACCAGGAGATGCTCGGCTTTGAACTCGTCCATAATGCTCCCCATTCGTCGCCGTCAGTTCAAAGGGTTCTTGCTCAGGATAGCAAACGGAGCCCCGGACTGATAGCGGCGCACCCGGAGGTCAGCCGTGGCCTTGTGTCCGGCAAAGCCCTCCAACTCACAGAGGCGCGAGGCGATGACCCCCAACTCGGCGCTAGCATCCGCGCTGCATTCTTGATAGGTCACGGTCTTGAGATACTTGCCCACCCAAAGGCCCCCGGTATAGCGTGCCGCCCCATGCGTGGGCAAGATGTGATTGGTGCCAATTACTTTGTCGCCGTAGGCCACCGTGGTACCAGGTCCAAGGAAGAGCGCGCCATAGTTGCGCAGGCGTTCCAGGAAGTAGCGTGGCTCGCTGGTGAGGATCTCTACGTGCTCGGACGCGATGCGATCCGCTTCGTATACGGCTTCATCCAAATCCGCCACGAGGCGAACCTCGCCATGGTCACGCCAGGCTCGGCTCGCCACCTCCGCGGTCGGCAATGTGACAAGCTGCCGATCGACCTCGGCTATCACCGCCCGACCTAATGACTCCGAGGTAGTGATCAACACGGCAGGCGATTCAGGACCGTGCTCGGCCTGACCCAGCAGGTCACAGGCTACCAGTTCGGCGTCAGCGGTCGCATCAGCCACGATCAAGATTTCGGTGGGGCCTGCTAAGAGGTCAATGCCGACATGGCCAAAGAGCTGACGCTTCGCTTCGGCCACGTAGGCATTGCCGGGACCGGCAATAAACTCAACCGGAGGCAGGGTCTCCGTGCCGAGCGCCAGCGCGGCCACGCCATGAACGCCCCCGAGTATATAGATCTCGTCGGCGCCGGCAAGCGCCATCGCGGCGACCGTGGCCGCCGGTGGCGCACCTTGCAACGGCGGCGTCATCGCCACGACGCGCGGCACCCCCGCGACCTTGGCGGTGAGCACGCTCATGTGGGCCGACGCCACCATCGCATAGCGTCCGCCCGGCACGTAACAGCCGGCCGCCCCGATCGGGATATGGCGCTGGCCCAGGCGCACGCCCGGCAGTGTCTCCAATTCGAAGTCGTGGATGGACTGACGCTGCGCCTCGGCAAATCGCCGGATCTGAGCCTGTGCGTAGGCAATATCATCCCGCGTCCGCGGCGGCAGGCTGGCCACGAGCGATTCGATCCGCTCGGCATCCAGGCGAAACTGGGGAGGACTCCAGCGGTCAAACCGCTCCGAGTATTCGCGAACCGCGGCATCGCCACGTTCACGCACCGCCGCGATGATGCCGGCCACGGTCTCTTGAACGAGTTGGTCTTGTGGTTCCCGCGGGTCAGCGGCCCGACCTGGCTTCAGGATCTCCATAGGGTCGTTGCTCCTCTCATTGCTACTCGTCCTCCGCGAACCGAACGCGGCTCTAGGTCCCATGGAGTCTAGTGAACCGAGATTTCCAGCAGGACACGCTTGACATCGCCAACCACCTATCGTAAGATGTCAGACATCTGATAGTAAGATGTCCGATGTCTGATGGAGAGTATACTAGATGTTACAGGGAACTCAAGATCGCCGGCCACTTACGGAGCGTGTGCGCGAGGATTTGGCTTCCCGGATCCGTTCGGGTGAGTTCAAACAAGGGCAGCAACTGCCCACCGAAGCGGATCTCTCTGCCGTGTACAAGGTTAGTCGGATGACTATCCGGGAGGCGATCAAGGGCCTCCAGCGCGACCACCTGCTGTTCATTCGCCGTGGCCAGGGCACCTTCGTCACCCACATGCCGATCATGCATCCTATTACCCGTCTACAGACCGGGACCGAGTTAGCAACCGAACTTGGTTTCGCGCTCACGACGCGGGTTCTCGGCGCGGAGGTAGAACCGGCCCAGGAGATCACGGCGAACGCTTTGAACGTCCCGGTTGGAACCCCGTTGCTGCGGCTTGAGCGCGTCCGCTGCGTGGATGAACTGCCGGCACTCTACTCAATTGACTGGTTCGAGGCGAGTTGGGTAGAAGGGGTACGCCCAATCGAAGCCTGGGAGGGATCGCTCTTTTCCTACATTTACGAGCGGTCCGGCCGATCAATCACGCATTCTTCCGCGACTCTCCGAGCCGCGACGCTCGACGCCAAGACCAACAAGCGGATAAACGCGGACCCTGGCATTGCTTGGTTCGTGATGGAGCAGGTGAACTATGATGCCGAAAATCGCGCGCTCGTCTACTCCCTTGACTATCACAAAGGCGATCTTTTCCGCTTTGAAGTCATGCGTCGTCGCACTGAAGGCTCCGCGATGAAAGGAACCCGTTGATGGCGATTCCGGTGTCCGAGGACCACCCCGCGAAGCACGGTGACGCAATCGCTCTGTATCAGAGTGCGATGCGCGATCTTCTCGACGAGGTCAGCACTACGCAGGCAGCGGCGATCCACCAAGCCGCCGATGGCCTGACAAAGGTGATCTTGGCAGGCGGCGTTATCCATGTCTTCGGGACCGGGCACTCCCACATGTTGGCCGAGGAAGTATTCACGCGGGCAGGGGGCTTGGCGGCGATCAACGCGGTATTGGTGTCGAGCCTCATGTTGCACGAGAGCGCCCTCGGCAGCAGCGATGTGGAGCAACTACCCGGCTTGGGTGAACTGATCGCGAATCAATGCGGCTTGCGCTCCGGTGATGGCGCCATAATCATTTCCAATGCGGGTATCAATGATGTTCCCGTTCAATTCGCGCTGGAGGCGCGCCAGCGGGGGCTGTTCTCGGTTGGGATCACGTCCGTGGCGTACAGCCAGGGGCTTTCCTCCCGGCACAATACCGGGCGCAAGCTTCTCGAGGTCGTCGATGTCGTCCTCGATAATCGGGCACCGGCCGGCGATGTGGCCCTGCGCCTGAACGGTGATGATCGTTGGCAGGTGGGTGCCGCGTCGACCATTACCGGATGCATGCTCATTAACAGCACCATGGTCGGTATTGCCGAGCGCCTGCATCGTGACGGCGTGAGAGATCCACCAATCCTGGTAAGCAGCAAGCTTCCCGGCGCCGAGGAACACAATCGGGCCATCACGGCGAAATATAGAGATCGCGTCGCGCATCTCTAATCCTGAGTTCCAATTTGGAGAGTATGAAAGGAACAGGACGGTTCATCGGACATCGAGCGGCCTGAAGAATCAAGTGCTACCTTCTCGTAGCCCCTAGTTGAAAGGAACTTCCCGTGAATCGGCGTACATTGCGCGCGGGACAACGGCTGGCGACCCTCTGCCTCCTGGTGATTCTGCTGCCCGCGATACTTGTAGGGGGTAATGGCGCGGCCGCGTTCTCGCCCGCCCACGTCACGGCGGCGCCCTCGACCCCCACGGTCACCCTGTGGAGTTGGCGGCCTCAAGATGCCCAGTTATGGCAGCAAGTCGGAAAGCTCCTGAACATCAACATCAATTTCAGGCCAGTTGTCGTCAACCTGTACTTCGCCACCCTATCGACGGCGATGGAAGGCGGGAAAGGGCCTGATCTCTTCTTCGCCGACAATGGAAATGACACCTTCAAGTACGTGCCGAGCCATCTGATCCAGTCCACCGAGGGCGCGGGAGTAGACATATCGAAAATCAGCGCCAGTGTCATGTCTCCCTATGCGATGAACGGCCAACACTGGGGGATACCGTACGCCCTGCAGACGGTGCATGTCTTTTACAACAAGGCAATCTTTCAGAAATACCACCTGTCACCGCCCGCGACCTGGGAAGACTTCATCCAGCTCTGCAAGACCCTCGCATCCAATGGCGTGACGCCTTTCAACGTCATGGGGACGCAACCTCGGGTACTCAATCACACCCTGGATGAAATCGTATCGAGTACCGCTAGCGGCACCTGGAATCAGGCTCTGATCAATAGGAAGACGAACTATGAGAGCGCGCCGTTCCTTGAAGCGCTCACGAAGGCCCAGCAACTGATTCCATTCTTCGAGCACAACTATACTGCCTCCGGCTCTCCGACCGGATCATCACAATGGGAGGCTCTGGCGCTCGGGCAGGCGGCGATGATCTTCGACGGCATCTACGCCGTGCCGGGAATCATGGCCTACAACCCCAAGCTGCAGCTGGGATCGTTCCTCGTGCCGCCGAGTAGTTCCTCCGCGATCGCGAAGTTCCCGGGCAATCCGGCGTACTATACGCACAAGGCGCGGGTCGACTGGTATATCGATGGCAACATATCGATGAACGCGAAAATCGCCGATAAGCAGGAAGCCGCGGCGGCGGTCAAACTCTGGAAATTCACCGCTACTCCCCAGTTCGGCCAATTGTTCACGCAGGTCGCGGGCGACATCATCCCGATGAATGGCATCACCCTTCCGACCAAGTATCCGCTGTCCATCAAAGCCTACAGCGAACTACAGACGCAGAAAGTAAGTCCGGTCATCGATGTGTCCGGCCCGCTCAATGTTCCGCCGATGAGCGCGAGCGGAGCACCGGCAAACGGCGTGAATGGTATGTGGGCAGTGATGCAGCCCCTTTCGCAACAGCTGTTCGCGAAGGGGATCACGCCTCAGCAGTTTGGCAAGGCGATGGATAGTGGTCTGTCCTGGTACTTTAGCGCTCACAAATAGGCCGGAAGGGTTGATACGTCTCGCCGCGGACGAGGAAGCGGAGGCTGCCCTCGTCCGCGGCGAGCAGCCCGTGGGCAAATCGTCGGACGACAACCGGGAATCCATGAGAGTCCGTGCTTTACCCGCCGTGAGGATTGACACTGTTTTGTGAGGAACGTCTAATGGCTGCTGGTGGTACCAGGATCACGCCAAGTACTTCAGACGATGTGGACGCTGGCTCTCCGGGCACCAGCCTGCCGAGGCAGGCGCCGATCGAGAGGGTTTCTCGGATCAAGCGGTGGCTTACGAAGCGGGCCTATCTCCTCATGCTAGTGCCGGCTCTTGCTCTGTATGCTATCTTCATCGCCTATCCGTTCATCACGAGCATGTACTATGGCCTCTTCAATTGGAGCGGCATTGGGCCGCTCACGGACTATGTAGGTTTCAAGAACTTTCAGTACGTCCTGAGCTCTCCCCAGTTCGCGCGGCAGTTCTTCACGGCGATTCTGCACAATCTCTGGTTCTTTGCCGTCGTCACTCTCCTCACGGTTGGTCTTGGCACCGTGATTGCCCATCTTCTGACGCGGGTTTCTCATCGATCCTCGCGCCCATACCAGGTTATCTATTTCCTCCCGTATGTCTTACCCCCAGTGGTCGTCGGCTGGTTCGTGGACGTCTATCTACAGCCCGGCTTCGGCGTCATTCCGAATCTCGCCAGGATGCTCCATGCCGAATTCCTTGACCAGCCCTACCTTGGCTCGATCAGCACCGCTCTTCCCACGATTGCCGTGGTGGCTGCCTGGTCGTCGATCGGATTCGCCGTGATCATCTTGCTCGCTACAATGGTCGGGCTGCCCGGTGAAGTGCTGGAGGCCGCTCGGGTCGATGGGGCATCCAGCGTTCAGATCTTCCTCCATATCGTCCTGCCACTGGTACGCCCCACGATCGTCACGGTATGCACCTTGAACTTCATTAATAGTTTCAACGTTTTTGATCTGATCTATGTACTCGAAGGCCCGCTGGCCGGGCCTAACTATGGCACGGACGTCACGGGAACCTTATTCTATCGAACCGCGTTCGGCGGCGGTTTCGACACGGCGGCGGTCAATCTCGGACTTGCGTCCGCCATGGCGACCATCAGCTTCGTCTTGGTGATGCTGGTGTCGGGGATTCTCGTCTTTCTCCAAAAACGCTACTCCGTGGAGTATTAGCCATGGCCGCCTTATCGCGTCGCCGATCCGGGAGCCGCGGCCCCGTGTTCTCGCACGTCGTGCTTATTTTGGGCGTCCTGGTCATCCTCCTTCCCCTCACCAATCTCGTGCTGATGTCATTCATGTCGCTGCAGGATATGGCCGCGTCGCCCATCGGCCTGCCGCCTACCTGGCATTTCAGTAACTACGCGGATGCCTGGAACCAAGGGAACCTCGGACAATACCTCATAAACTCCGGGATTGTCGCCGTGGTGTCCGTGGCGGGAACCCTCCTCTTCGCGTCACTTGCCGCCTACGTGCTTGCCCGCTTCCGATTCCGAGGGA